>NZ_LDOS01000002.1:1817116-2125675 GCF_002077135.1 Metallibacterium scheffleri
GCTCGCGGGTCGGCAATGAAGCCAGCACATCGAGATGACCGGCGCCGTAAGCCTTGCCGCCGATGACCACCAGGCGCGGCTTGAGCTTGTCGGCGGTCTTGCCGAAGTCCTTGATCAGACGACCGGCAGCACCGGGATCCTCGGTAGAGAACGCGAACACCAGCGGACCCGTGAACTGGTCCTTGGCGCACTCGTACTCGGTGCCTTCGACGGCGCGACGCAGCAAGGTGTTTTTGGCCACCTTGAGGTACACACCACCAGCCCGCGCCTTGCGGCGCAGATCGGTCAATTGCTGCACTGTCAGACCTGCATACTCAGCGGCCACCAGCGAGTGGGCCTTTTGCGCCACTTCGGCCAGTTCGGCAACGACCTCTTTCTTTTGCGCAAGATTGAGCGCCATTGCATGCTCCCAATCCGGACCCGGGGCGCTCCGCACCCTGTAGCCCGGGAATTCCGGCACCGCTCCTTGCGATGCCGTGGGCACCTTGCGGCGCCCGCCTTGGTGGCCGTTCCAGGAATCCTGTTCGGGCAGCACCATCTGCGCGGGTTGATGGATTAAGGCATGCACGTGGCATTTGCCTTGTGCGCGCCACCCGCGGTCTTTGACGGCTTCGCGTCCCTTGCGGAAACGCAAACGCCCTCAAATGAGGTCTGCGCGATCGCTCGCGCAGACGCTGTTACTTGGCGATGCTCAGACTCGAAGGATCAACGACAACGCCTAGACCCATCGTGCTGGACACCGAAATTTTCTGCACATACACGCCCTTGGCCGTGGATGGCTTGGCCTTGACCAGATCGGCCAATAGGGTGTTGAGATTGTCGCGCAGGGCGTCAACCTCGAAATTCACCTTGCCAATCGAGCAGTGAACGATGCCAGCCTTGTCGTTGCGAAACTTGACTTGGCCAGCCTTGGCATTTTTCACTGCGGCGACCACATCGGCCGCGACCGAACCATCCTTGGGATTGGGCATCAGGCCGCGCGGGCCGAGCAACTGGCCGAGCTTGCCCACCACGCGCATAGCATCGGGCGTGGCGATCACGCGACCAAAATTCAGATCACCGGCCTGCATCTTCTCGGCCAGATCTTCCATGCCAACGGCGTCAGCGCCGGCGGCCTTGGCCGCCTCGGCTTTTTCGCCAGCGGGACAGAACACCGCCACACGCACGGTCTTGCCAGTGCCATGCGGCAACAGGCTGGAACCACGCACGCCCTGGTCCGACTTCTTGGCATCGATACCAAGGCGGACCGCAACATCCACTGTCTCGATGAACTTGGTCCTGGCGTTGTCCTTGAGCAGTTTCAGCGCGTGTTCAACCGCGTACTGCTTGCCAGGTTCGACCAGATTCTGCATTGCCTTGAAGCGCTTGCTGAGCTTGGCCATGTCCTCAACCCTCCGTCCGCACGCCCATGCTGCGCGCACTGCCGGCGATGGTGCGCACGGCGGCGTCCATGCTGGCAGCGGTCAGGTCGGGCATCTTGCTGGTCGCGATTTCTTCGAGCTGCTTGCGCGTGAGCACCTTGCCGACCTTGTCGGTGTTGGGACGCTTGGAGCCCGATTCGATGCCGGCTGCCTTCTTGATCAGAATCGTCGCTGGCGGGGTTTTGGTGATGAATGTGAAACTGCGGTCGGAATAGGCCGTGATGACCACTGGAATGGGAATGCCCGGCTCCAGCTTCGCGGTGGCCGCGTTGAACGCCTTGCAGAATTCCATGATGTTCAGGCCGCGCTGACCCAGCGCCGGACCGACCGGCGGCGAGGGATTGGCTTGCCCCGCCTTGACTTGCAATTTGATGTAACCAACGACCTTCTTGGCCATGGGATTTCTCTCCGAGTGCTAGCGCCTTGCGGCTCCTCGCGGGTGGGAACATCCTTGATGCGTGGCGGCCTGCGTTCCGTGCGCGCCGCTGCCCTGACGTGCCCGCGGCGTGCAAACGCCGTGAGATCAGCCCGGGAAAGCTGTCAAGTATAGCAGCATTTCGAACCCGCGTGCGCGGGCATCGGCGTCAGGCTTTCTCGACTTGACCGAATTCCAACTCGACCGGTGTCGATCGACCAAAGATCAGCACCGCAACACGCAGACGGCTCTTGTCGTAGTTGACTTCCTCGACCACGCCATTGAAATCGTTGAACGGCCCCTCGGTGACGCGCACCATCTCGCCGGGCTCGAACAGGATCTTGGGCTTGGGCTTTTCCACGCCGTCTTGCACACGCTGCAGGATGGCATCGGCCTCGCCGTCCTTGATCGGCAGCGGGCGATCGGAAGTTCCGCCGATGAAGCCCATCACCTTGGGCGTTTCCTTGACCAGATGCCAGCAGTCGTCGTCGATATGCGGAGCCTTGCCGGTGCCATCGGTTTCGATCTGCACCAGCACATAACCGGGAAAGAACTTGCGGTCGCTGCGGCGCTTCTGGCCGCCGCGCATTTCCAGCACCTCTTCGGTCGGCACCAGTACCTGACCGAATTTCTCCTCCATGCCGGCGCGGCGAATGCGCTCCTCGAGCGCCTTCTTGACGGCATTCTCGAACCCGGAATAGGCGTGTACCACGTACCAGCGCTTGCTCATGCTTGCCTCATTTGCCGAGTTTCAACAGCCAATCAAGGATGATCGACTTGAGCACGTAATCGATGATGCCTAGCAGAATAGCGACGACCACCACCACAAAGGCAACCACCAGCGTGGTGCGCACGGTTTCGTCGCGCGTCGGCCAAGTGACCTTGCGCATTTCAAACTGGGATTCACGCAGGAAGCCGCGCATGGCGCGACCCAGCTCTGTGAACGCGGCGATCGCGACCGCCACGATGACTGCGGCGAACACGCCAAGGATGCGCAGCGAATGCGCCACGTGCCCAAGCAGGTAATACGCCGCGATACCCGCTACAAGCACCAGCAGCGCAAGTACGAGTTTGGCGATGTCGGCGGCCTTGGTGCCGCCTGTATGCTGATCGACTTTGGCGTTCATGGTATCCGTCCGTGCCGGATCCAGCCCAGCACGGTGATTGTTGATTGGCACGCCAGGAGGGACTCGAACCCCCAACCTGCGGTTTTGGAGACCGCTGCTCTGCCAATTGAGCTACTGGCGTGTGGTTTGGAGCTTGTTCAAACAGCCATCCATGGATCTTCCACACGCTCGGCATCCTTGCCTCGCCAGTGCGCCGTACACGGCGGCTTTTGCCGCCGCGCACGCGTGCTGCTGTTACTCGAAGATCTTGGCGACGACGCCGGCTCCCACGGTACGACCGCCTTCGCGGATCGCGAAACGCAGCCCTTCCTCCATCGCGATCGGCGCAATCAGCGCCACCTTCATCTTCACGTTGTCGCCCGGCATCACCATCTCCACGCCTTCCGGCAACTCGCACGCGCCGGTCACGTCCGTGGTGCGGAAGTAGAACTGCGGCCGGTAACCCTTGAAAAACGGCGTGTGACGACCGCCCTCTTCCTTGGACAATACGTACACCTCCGCCTCGAACTTGGTGTGCGGCGTGATCGAACCCGGCTTGCACAGCACCTGACCGCGCTCCACATCGTCGCGCTTGGTGCCGCGCAGCAGCAGCCCCGCGTTGTCGCCCGCCTGGCCCTGATCCAGCAGCTTGCGGAACATCTCCACGCCGGTGACGATCGTCTTCACCGTCGGCCGGATGCCCACGATCTCGATCTCGTCGCCCACCTTCACCACACCGCGCTCGATGCGTCCAGTCACCACCGTGCCGCGACCCGAAATCGAAAACACGTCCTCCACCGGCATCAGAAACGGCTTGTCGATATCGCGCTTCGGCTCCGGAATCCAGCTGTCCAGCGCATCCACCAGCTTGATGATCGACGGCACCCCAATCTCGCTCTGATCGCCTTCCAGCGCCTTCAGCGCCGAACCCTTGATGATCGGCGTGTCGTCGCCAGGAAACTTGTACTTGCTCAGCAGCTCGCGTACTTCCATCTCCACCAGCTCGAGCAGCTCGGCGTCATCCACCATGTCCGCCTTGTTCATGTACACCACAATGTGCGGCACGCCTACCTGGCGCGCCAGCAGAATGTGCTCGCGTGTCTGCGGCATCGGACCGTCCGCAGCACTCACCACCAGAATCGCGCCGTCCATCTGCGCCGCACCCGTGATCATGTTCTTCACATAATCCGCGTGCCCCGGACAGTCTACGTGCGCGTAGTGACGCTTCGGCGATTCGTATTCCACGTGTGCCGTCGATATCGTGATGCCGCGCGCCTTCTCTTCCGGCGCCGCGTCAATCTGGTCGTACGCCTTGAACTCGCCGCCAAACCGCTCCGCGCCAACCTTCGTCAGCGCCGCTGTCAATGTCGTCTTGCCGTGATCCACGTGGCCTATCGTCCCCACGTTCACATGCGGCTTCTTACGCTCGAATTTTTCCTTGGACATGACTTTGCAGTGACCCAGAAAGTGATTAAAAGGAGACGGCGGATGCCGCAGGTGTGGTGCTCACGACTGGAATCGAACCAGTGACCTCTTCCTTACCAAGGAAGTGCTCTACCGACTGAGCTACGTGAGCGGTTGTGATGCTTGTGCGAGGCGCCAATGGAGCGGGAGACGGGGATCGAACCCGCACCATCAGCTTGGAAGGCTGAGGTTCTACCATTGAACTACTCCCGCACGGATGCCGAGCAAAGCACTGCGCGATCTTGCAGAACGCGCAGCTCGGTACCACCAGCGATACCAAGCTGGTGGAGGGAGGTGGATTCGAACCACCGAAGGCGTAAGCCAGCAGATTTACAGTCTGCCCCCGTTGGCCGCTTGGGTATCCCTCCAACAAAGAACGGGCATTGTCCCGAGCGCGTCGCGGACTGTCAACAAGTCTTCGCGACCGCGCCATCGCGCAGCTCCGCGCGCACGCTCATCGCGGCCGCAAGACGCAGAGGTTGTCGCGCGTCCCGCGCTGCGGCGCACTCGCGCCAGAGACGCGCGGTGCGGACTGACGCAATCGGGCGCGCAGAAGATGTGACCGAATGCCCATTTGTGACCTCGGCGCAACCGTGACGATGCGTGACAGTCGCCTGGGCACCACCCGCAGCGGTACGGCCTGGTCATCGATCTGGCTTGACAAAGCATTTTTGATACAAGAGCTTATGTGATGTTCCTTAGACAGAACTTCGCATTCATTACGACGTTGTGCCGATTTGGCATCAAGCTTGCTTGAATTGCCGGTGCCCGGATCCAAACCGGCCCTGTTCCAGACACAACCTACTCGGAGAACGCATCATGCATTTCACCAAGACCCTGCGCGCCAGCGCCCTCGCCGCCAGCCTCGCCGTCGCGCTGGGCATGGCGTTCACTCCCACTCCGGCCGCTGCTGCTCCCGCTCCCGTCACCCCCGGCACTGCATTCAAGGTGATTCTGCAGCCGGTGACGCTGCTGTACTACTACAACGAAGTCGACCTGACGATTCCCTCGAGCGTGCTGACAACTCTGGCCGGCGGCGCACCAGCCGGGCTCGCCGCCCAAGCCGTAACCGCCAGCGGCACATCCAGCACCCTGAGCGCGTCGCTGACCTCGCCGGCGACATCCACCGCGGCCGGCATCAGTAGTGCCGCCCTCACCTTGAGCAATTTCTGGGCCGTGCGCTCGATCACCACGCCAAGCTCAGGCAACACGACCGTGAGCGTGTCTTTTGCCAGTGCGACTGTAACGCCAACCGCAACCCTCACGGGGACAACCACAACGACGGCCACGATCGGCCTGAGCGCTTTGGCAACGACCAACAGCTCGTTCGCCGGCACCGGCCTGGGCGGCACGCCGCAAACCGGCAACGTCACCATGAACATGAATCTGAGCAACGCCACGGCTGCCGACACCTACGCAGGCGCCACGATCTACATCACTGCCAGCAGTACCTGAGCATCAGGAGTGGCCAGGCCATGATGAGCAGATTGGCCCTGCTGACGACGGCGGTACTGATCCTGGTGCCGCCGTCGCTGCATGCGCAGTCCACGTTGACCCGTGGGGGTGGCAGCATTGCCGTGCTGGGTCCTGCCAGCGCATTCCAGAGTGCCGGGCCCCATGCGATCCATCCCGCTGCCGTGCGTGGCTTGGCCACGCCTGCAGGGATGCAACCAAGCAAGTCAAATCCGAGCAAGGGTGGCGGTGGCGGCAACGGCGGCGGCTGCCAGATTTACGGCTTTCTGGGCGGCCTGGCCAATGGCAGCACGTTGAGCTCGATCGGCGTGTTCGACCTCACCGGCCAGACCACAGGCAACTTTTCCCTGGGTACTGCCACGCCCACGGCCTCAGCTGCTGGCGCTGTGCTCAGCGCCAATCTGGGCGCCGCACCGCAAGGCAACGTGGCTGGGCAGGTCGCGCGCAACGCCGGCACGCTGTTCCAGTACGCCACCAGTGCCAATTGCGGGGCCGGCACTCCATTCACCACTACGCTCACCAGCAATCCAGCTGGTTCCAGCGGCAGCGTGGTGGCGACCGTCAACACCCTGAGCATGCAGGCGACCTACACCACGCAATACGTGGCCGATCCGAACAACCCCTATTACTGCTATTACACGAACAATCCGAACAAGCAGTTCCTCTGCAACCTCTGGTCCGCCAACGTGACCTTCAATTTCCTGAGCAATTCATTCGCCGCGCTGGGCGCGGGAACCTATACGCTCAACATCGTCCAGGCCACGATCACCTCGCCATGAAGAACTTGATGCGCAACCGCTACCTCATGCTGGTGCTGTTCGCGCTGCTCGGCGCCCTGTTCGCGCCCGCCGTGCTGGCGCAAGTCGCGATCACGCCGCAGATCTACACCATCGATCTGGGCAAGGCCGATCAGACGTACTCGTTCCGCCTGATGAACTTCAGCAAGGCCAGCATCCCCATGACGGTGTCGGTGATCAACTGGACCATGAACGCCAAGGGCGATGTGGAGCCGGCACCGCTGACCGAACAATCGCTGGCGCCCTGGCTGCAGATCAACCCGACGACGTTCACGTTGCCGGCCGACGGCTCGCAAGTCGTGCGCTTTGCAATCCGTCCGGCCGTGCCGCTGAGCCCGGGCGAACACCGCGCGATGATTTATTTCAGCCAGCAGGCGGAAGGTCAGCAGCCCAAGGGCACCTTCCGCGTGCTGTTCCGCCTTGGCGCCGCGGTGTATGCGCGCGTGCCGCCGTACACCATGCAGGGCGAGATTCTCAGCGCCAGGCTGGATGCCCACGGCGTGAGCTTCGAGGTGCGCAATACCGGCAACGCCACCGCACGCATGATCGGTGACTACGTCGTCTGGAAGAAAGGCGCGGTCCCTGCCGGCAGCCCGTGGCCAGCGCAACTCGGCCAGCCCACTTTCAAGCCTCCACTCGGGCTTGCGGCCAGTGGCGCACTGCCGCTGGATGCCGATCTGCCCGGCCTGACGCGCAGCGTGCGTCTTGAATTCGAGGACAAAAAAGGCCTCGCGCCGGGCGCCTACGTGTTGTTCCTGCGCGGGACCTTCGGTACGCCCAGCATCACACGCGAGCTGGGCTTTACCGTAGCGCCCGCGGCACACTGAGCCGCGCCATGGAGAGGCGGGCCCGCACCGGTTCGATACGCGGGTTCGTCGCCGTGTTTGCGCTGATCGCAGCATTTGCCGCGCCCGCGCCCGCGCACGCCGGCGCGGCGCTGGCCGCTGCCCTGCCCGCGCCACCGTCCTATATCGCCAGCGCCAGCCATCAGACCCAGGTCGCCGGGTTTTTCCTCGACGGCAAGGACAGTGGCCAGAGCATCAGCCTGCTGCCACTGCCACAGGGCGGTTATGCGGTGGATCTGGACCAGTTCGCGCGTCGCATCGGCACGCTGGTGCAGGCGCAGGGCCCGCTGCTGGTCCTGCCCACGCCGCTGGGAAACGCGCAACTGCAAACGGCGCAGGCGATCCAGCATGACCAGCACCGCTACTTTCCGATCGCACCGCTGGCCAAGGCACTGGGTGCGAAAATCACCTTCGACGAACAGGAATTCGCGCTGAAAACCGAGCTGCCGTGGAATCCGGGCAGTGCGGCACCCGGCGCCGCGCTGAGCGCGCAGCAGGTCAAGCCCGATATCTATGCGCCCTCGCTGAGTCTGTCGAGCTGGCACAGCGAGGCCTATTTCACGCGCCTCGGTAACAGCGACACGCTCAGCACCTACACCGACCTCGGCGGCGCACTGGGGCCGGGCTTCTGGCGCATGAGCTACTACACCAACCCGGGCGGGCAGAACCGCCTCAGCAACTACGGCTGGATTCTCGACCAGGGTAACGGGCGCTGGATGCTGGGCGAGGACCAGCTCGCGCTGGACCCGCTGCTGCCCTACGCGCAACTCACCGGCGCGCAATACGCGTGGACCAACCAGCCCGGGCTGGTCTACGGCGCAGCCGTGGGCGCCGATCAACTCGTTGCCAGCCAGTTGCAGGGCGGGCGCACGGTCAGCGGTGGCGATGGCCCACCCGGCGGCATCGCCGAATTGCGTATCAACGGCAAGGCGATCGCGCGCACCGCGATCCGCCTCGATGGCACCTGGCAATTCCGCGACGTGCTGCTGCGTGGCGACGAGCGCGTGGAAGTGGCGCTATACCAACGTTTCGGCGACGGCACACCGGTGCGTATCCAGCAAGTCAACGTCGCCAGCAGCGCGCAGGCCTTGCCAGCGGGCACGGTGATTTCCTACGGCGGCGTCGGCGCCGACGGCAACCCGCTCGACCCCGCGGTCGGCACGCATGGCCTCGGCGGCTTTTACCAGTTGCGCTATGGCCTCAACCAGCAGTGGACGCTGGGCAGCACCGTGCAGCGCGCCGGCGGTCAGGACTACGGCATCGTCAACGCCGTCGGCGGCTTCGGCAGTTTCGGCACCTGGGGCATGACGCTGGGCCGCAACGGCAGCGCCAGCGCCTGGAGCGTGAGCGGCAACGGCCAGTCGAAAAGCGTGTCCTGGAGCGGCTATGCGATCCAGCGCGGGGCCAATTATTTCCCCGGCTACACGGCGGAATCGTACGACCGCTACGCCACGCTCAACTGGAATGCGCAGCCGGATCTGGGGCTGAGCCTCAGCGGTCGCGACGCCTACGATCCCACGCTGGATCAGAACGTGCGCTTCCTCAAGCCCGGCTTCAGTTGGCGCCCCTACGCCAGCCTCGGCCTGAGCGCCATGCCCGACTATTTCGGCAACTACGCCTGGAACGCCTCGTGGCTGCCGGATGCCCGCGATCAGGTCTCGCTGAGCCGCTATTCCGGCGTGAATCAGGCGCAGTGGCAACACAGCTTCCGTGATGGCTACAGTACGACGCTGGCGGCCACGCACGACGGCTATCTCGGCACGCGCTATTCGGCCTTACTCAGCGGCATGTGGCGCGGACCGCGACCGATCCTGTGGACCGCGGGGCTGCTGCAGGGACGCGGTCGCTTCGGCTATCTGCTGGATGCCGCGGTCGAGGCGATCCCAGGACTCTCCGCGCACCTGCAGGTGCAAAACGACCCGCTCAACGCCGCCATTCCCGGGGTCGGCGGACTGCTGGTGCAATTCGTGCTCGTGGCCGATTTCGCGGTCACCCCCTCGGGCCTGACGCGCGGCAGCATGGGCAGCTACGCGGCCCGCGTGGGCGTCATCGCGGGGCGGGTCAGCGGCGAGCTGCCGGCCAACGTGCACTGGTCCGACCTGGCCGGCGTGCCATTGCTGGTGGATGGCCGTCCACGCGGCAAACTCGACCGCGATGGCCATTACCTGATTCCGAATCTGGCGCCCGGCGTGTACCGCGTGCAGCTGGATGCCGAACACATGCCCATCGATCTGGTGCCGGATACGGCCGCGCCGTGGGTACAGGTGCGTGCCGGCGTGACCACCACCGCCGATTTCCATGTATCGCTGCGCCTGGGATTTGCCGGACGCGTCACCCGCGATGGCCAGCCGCTAGCCAATGTCGCCATCGAAATACTGGATGCGCAGGGCAAGGCGGTGAAAACACTTTCCAGTGACCAGTGGGGCTACTACCGCGTCGACGATCTACCGCCGGGCACCTACACGCTGCGCGCCGACGGCGCCAGCCGCAGCGTGACGCTGCAACGCGCGTTCCTGTACCAGCAGGATCTGGCGGTCGCGCCAGCACGCACCTGAAAAAATCAGCCCGCGCGGCGCGCGGCCAGCATCGCACTCTCCATCGCCTTGGACAGACGCGCCAGCTCGTCGGCACTCTCTGCCAGACGCAAGTCGTCCTCGCTTTGCGGCTGCCACGACGGCACCGGCACCGGCTTGCCGTCGGACTCGTCCAGCGCCACGAACACGATCACGCAACTGGTGGCCAGACGCTGCTCGCGGGCTTTCAGGTCGCGCGCCAGCACATCCACCGCGAAGTGCATGCTGCTGCGCCCGGTGCGGATCAGCTTGACCTGCACGGTGATCAGATCACCAATCAAAATCGGCGCGATGAACTGCAGGCCGCTGAGCGCGGCGGTGACGCAATACGCGCCACTCCAGCCCACCGCCGCGGCGTAGGCGGCCTGATCGATCCATTTCATCACCGCGCCGCCATGCACCTTGCCACCGAAGTTGACATCGCCGGGCTGCGCCAAAAAACGGAAATCGAGTTCGCGCTGAGGAGGGCTCATGCGTGCGTCCGGTCCGGGCCAGCGCGCATTATGACGCGGGCTGCATCCAGCGCCCCAGACTGACGCGCTCGTGCGCCTGCAGATCGCGCAAGCTGTGCACTTCGACGAAACCGCGCGCGCCCAGCAAGGCGCGCACCGGCGGCCCTTGTCCGGCGCCATGCTCGAGCAGCAGCCAGCCACGCGGCTCGAGATGATCGGGTGCGGCGGCGATGATCACGCGCAGTGCATCCAGACCCTCCGCGCCGGAAACCAGGGCCATGCGCGGCTCGAAGCGCAGATCGCCCTGCTGCAAGTGCTCGTCATCCTCGGCCAGATAGGGCGGATTGGATACCAGCATCGCGTAGCGCTCTGCGCCCAGCGCCACGCACCAGTCACCCTCGGCGAAATGTACACGCCGGGTCAGACCCAGTCGCTGCGCGTTGGCGCGCGCGCACTCCAACGCCGCTGCGCTGACATCACTGGCCCACACTTCGGCCAGTGGTCGCTCGCTCGCGACCGCCAGCGCCAGCGCGCCGCTGCCGGTGCCGAGATCGGCCACGCGCACGGGCACGTCCTGTGGCAGGCGCAGCAACGCGTGCTCGAGCAGCAGCTCGGTTTCCGGGCGCGGAATCAGGCATTCGGGGCCGACTTGCAGGTCCAGCGTCCAGAATCCGCGGCGACCCAGCAAGTAGGCCACCGGTTCGCCGGCAGTGCGACGTGCGATCAACTCCGCGAAACGCGCGGCCGTGTCCGCTGCTGGCACCGCATCGGCGTGCGCGTACAACCAACTGCGCGGCTGGCCCAGCGCCACGGCCAGCAGCAGCTCGGCCTCCAGCGCGGCCTCGTCGCTGGCGAGTTGCACGCGCGCGGTAGCCAGCAAGGTGCGGAGATCGGTCATCTGCGGCATCGTGTCGAGAGTCCAGATGCTACGTGAACGCCGCAACGGGCGCGGGGTTATAGTCCAACCATTGATCCACCCAATCGCCCTGCATGAACCTTCGTGATCTTCGCTATCTCGTGGCCCTCGCCGAGCACAAGCATTTCGGCCGCGCCGCCGAGGCCTGTTTCGTCAGCCAGCCCACCCTGTCCACGCAGATCAAGAAGATCGAGGACGAGTTGGGCGTCACTCTGGTCGAACGCACGCCGCGGCGCGTGCTGCTGACCGAGGTCGGCGTGGAGATCGCGCAGCGCGCGCGCGAGGTGCTGAACGAGGTCGAGCAGATCCGCAGCATCGCGCGGCGCACACGCGATCCCGAATCGGGCACCCTGCGCATGGGCATTTTCCCGACGCTGGCGCCCTACCTGCTGCCGCATGTGGTGCCACGCCTGCGCGAACGTTTGCCCAAGCTCGAACTGCTGCTGACCGAGGAAAAAACCGAAGTGCTGCTGCGCCTGCTGCGCGAGGGCAAGCTCGACGCCGCGATCATGGCGCTGCCGCTGCACGAGGACTCACTGCACGCCGAGTTCCTGTTCGAGGAGCCCTTCGTGCTGGCCGTGCCCGGGCAACACGCACTGGCCACGCGCACGCAACTGAAACTCGACGAGCTGGGCACGCTCAAGCTGCTGCTGCTGGAAGAGGGCCACTGCCTGCGCGACCAGGCGCTGGAGGTATGCCATTCCACCGGCGCGGCCGAGCGCAGCGGCTTTCGTGCGACCAGCCTGGAAACCCTGCGCCAGATGGTGGCCGCCAATGTCGGCATCACCCTGCTGCCGATCCTCGCGGTGCGTCCGCCGGTGGCCTGCGCACCGGACGTGCATCTGCTGGGATTCAGCGATCATGCGCCGAGCCGACGCATCGCCATGGTGTGGCGCAAAAGCACCGCAATGGGGGCATTCCTGAAACGCCTCGGCGAAGTCATCAAGGATCTGCCGTCAGGTTTGCTGGACGCGCAGCCTGGGGTCTGCCGCAAAACGCCACCCGCGCGCGTGACAAAGCACAGCGCCTGAATCGCATCACAGCCAGCCCAGGCCGAGTCCACTCAGCAACAGCGCCAGTACCAGCAGACTGAAACCCGCGTACAGCACATCGCGACGCCGCGCGAAGATCCACACCGCCAGCACCAGTTGCAGCACGGGCGCTGCCACCAGCGCCAGCGTGCCCGCATCGACCAGCGCGCGACTGTTGCCGTGCGCAGCAAGCTCGACGATGCTCTGCGGCGTGTGCAAGCCACGCGGCACGCCGACAAAGATGCGCCACAGCGGCGGCTGCATGCCGACCTGCCATAGATACAGCGCACTGCCCACGGCCAGCACCGCCGCCGCCAGCAACACCAGCACCCACAGCAGGCGCCGACGTGCCTCCTGCACCGCGCCGGCAGCCTGCGCAGCGGCGTGATAGTCGCGGTCTAGCCGTGCCATGCGCACCATGCCTCCCACAGAATCTCGATGCCGAGAAATCCCACCACCCGCGCGAAAAATGGCCGCGGCCAGCGCGTGCTCAGGTGCGGCAGCATCCAGGCACCCAGTACCGCGCCACCCAGCGTGCCCCGCGTCACCGGCCCAACCAGCACTGGATCAATGAAACCCTGGCGGAAATAAATCGCCGCGCTGGCACCGGCGGTAATGCCGATCATGAAGTTGCTGGTCGCCGTGGACACCTTCAATGGCAGGCGCATCACCAGGCTCATCGGCAGGTTCTTTGACGCGGGCTTGCTGCGCTCAAATCGCGAACCGCTTGCGACTTTTGCGCACATGCGCACCCGGATGTTCCATAGTGAATCGATATCGCAGCCATCGATTCATTCGATTTCATTTGAAGCTGATCGCGACTTAGATTCACAATGCTGATCATCCATCGCTACCCCAGCCATCGCCAGGAGTTGAACATGAGCACCCTGAAAGGCAGCAAGACCGAAGAAAATCTGAAGGCCGCCTTCGCCGGCGAGTCGCAGGCCAACCGTCGCTATCTGTACTTCGCGGCCAAGGCCGACGTGGAAGGTTTCAACGATGTCTCCGCCGTATTCCGCTCCACCGCGGAAGGCGAAACCGGCCACGCGCACGGGCATCTTGAATACCTCGAGCAGTGCGGCGATCCGGCCACCGGTCTGCCGTTTGGCGAAACCCACGCCAACCTGAAGAGCGCCATCGCCGGCGAGACCCACGAATACACCGACATGTATCCGGGCATGGCCAAGGCCGCGCGCCAGGAAGGCTTCGACGAGGTGGCCGACTGGTTCGAGACCCTGGCCAAGGCCGAGCGCTCGCACGCCAATCGCTTCCAGAAAGCTCTCAACGATCTAGGCTGAAACTGTGCGCGGCGGAATCAGCGCCGCGATCCGCATGGCCCACGACGCCAGCGCAATGCTGGCGTCTGCTCATTCCCGAGCATGATTCGAGGATCGGCGCATGGCGCGTGAAGGCAATCTCGAGGCGCCCACGCGCCATTCGCTGGACTGGAACGACGCCGGATTCTGGGACGAAACCCGACTCGAAGCCGAGCTCGAACGCGTGTTCGAGATCTGCCATGGCTGCCGCCGCTGCGTCAGCCTGTGCAACGCGTTTCCCACGCTGTTCGATCTGATCGACAACGCCAGCACCATGGAGGTGGACGGTGTCGCCAAAAGCGACTACGCCAAGGTCGTCGAGCACTGTTACCTGTGCGACCTCTGCTACCAGACCAAATGTCCGTATGTGCCGCCGCATGAATGGAACGTGGACTTTCCGCACCTGATGCTGCGCGCCAAGGCTGTGCATTTCAAAAAGCACGGCGTGCCGCTCAAGGCCAGGATACTGTCCAGCACCACCACGGTGGGACGTCTGGCCTCGATCCCCGTCGTCGCCGAGGTGGTCAACGCGGTCAACGCCAGCGGTGTCGGGCGCACCATGCTGGACAAGGCGCTCGGCGTGCATCCCGAGGCCGTGATACCCGAGTACCACAGCCGCACCGCGCGCAAACGGCTGCGGCACGCCAAGGCCGAAGGCACAGCCATGCCGGCCGGACGCACGCTGGGCAAGGCGGCCATTTTCGCCACCTGCTATTGCGACGTGAGCCTGCCGCAAGTGGTCGAGGATCTGCATGCGGTACTAACCCACAATGACATCCCCACGCGCATGGTCATGCAGGAAGTCTGCTGCGGCATGCCCAAGCTGGAGCTGGGCGATCTCGACAGCGTGCGCGCCTGCAAGGAGCGGAACATTCCGGTGCTGGCCGCGCTGGCACGCGAGGGATTCGATTTGCTGGCACCGATTCCATCCTGCGTGCTGATGTTCAAGCAGGAACTTCCGTTGATGTTTCCGGACGACGCCGACGTCCTGCTGGTGAAGCAGCGCTTCTTTGATCCGTTCGAGTACCTGATGCAACGCCAGCAGGCCGGCCTGCTGAGAACTGATTTCAAGAACACGCTGGGCACGATCGCCTGGCAGGTTGCCTGCCACCAGCGCGTGCAGAACATCGGACCGAAAACGCGCGAGGTGCTGGCGCTGATACCCGGTACCACGATCACCACCATCGAGCGCTGCTCGGGCCACGATGGCACTTACGGCGTGAAGCGCGCCACCTACCCGATCGCACGCAAGATCGCCAGGCCCGTCGAGAACCGCGTGAAACAGGCCGATGCCGCGCACTTTACTAGCGATTGCCCGATGGCTGGCGCGCATATCGCGCATGGTCTCAGCGGCACGCTCCACGCCGAACACCCCGTCAGCCTGCTGCGCCTGGCCTACGGCATTTGAGGACACCACGATGCATGCACTGACCCACGATGACCTGCTCGGCCTGGAGCGCTACGCGCGCGAACGCGACGAATTCCGCGGCCGTGCCATGGCGCACAAGCGCGCGCGCACCGTGCACCTCGACGCGCACCTCACCTTGCTGTTCGAGGATCGTCTGACCGTGCAGTATCAGGTGCAGGAAATGCTGCGCATCGAGCGCATCTTCGAGCCAGGCGCGATCGCCGAGGAACTGGCCGCCTATAACCCGCTGATCCCGGATGGCCACAATCTCAAGGCCACGTTGCTGATCGAATATCCCGACGTCGAGGAACGGCGCCGCGCACTGCAGCGCCTGCGCGATATCGAGCACCACATCGCGCTGCAGGTCGCCGACCATGCGCAGGTGTCGGCCATCGCCGACGAGGACCTGCCGCGCAGCAACGACAGCAAGACTTCCGCTGTGCATTTCCTGCGCTTCGAACTGGACCCGGCGATGATCACGGCGTGGCGTGCCGGCGCCGCGGTGACGCTGCGCGCGACACTGCCGGCGCATCGCGTCGAGACACAACTCGATGCCGCACAACAGGTCGCGCTGGTCGCTGATTTCGACTGAGCGCATACGCCGCCGCGTATCGGCAACGCGGCGATATGCATGCCGGCGCGGAATGCGCGCGGATCAGTCCGGCACCGCGACACCCAGCCCCAGCGGACAAACCACGCCGGTTCCACCCAGTCCGCAGTAACCATCCGGATGTTTGGCCAGATATTGCTGGTGCTCGTCTTCGGCGAAGTAGAACACGCCGGTCATGGCGATCTCGGTGCTGATCGTGCCCTGTCCCGCCGCGCTCAGCGCACGCTGATAGGCAGCGCGCGAAGCCAGGGCCGCAGCCAGTTGCTGGACATCGCAGGCGTAGACCGCCGAACGGTACTGCGTGCCGATGTCGTTGCCCTGACGCATGCCCTGGGTGGGGTCGTGGCGCTCCCAGAACACCTTGAGCAACGCCTCGATGCCGATCACGCCGGGGGCGTAGACCACGCGCACGCACTCGGCGTGCCCGGTTTGTCCGCTGCACACCTCGCGATAGGTCGGGTGCGGCGTATGACCGCCGCTGTAGCCGACCGCCGTGGTGTATACGCCGGGCAGCGACCAGAAAGCGCGCTCGGCACCCCAGAAGCAGCCCAGCGCCACGATCAGCTCGCGCATGCCGTCGGGCAGCGCCGTCAGCGGATGCCCGAGCACGGCGTGGCGGTCGTGCAGCGGCAAGGGCTGCGCGCGTCCTGGCAGGGCCTGCTCGCGGCTGGGCAGGCGTTGCTTCCAGGCGCCGATTCCGAGCATGACATCCTCCGGCAGTTGCATGGTCGCGCATTGCGCCACACATCGCGTGGCGCAATGCGCGTGGGGCTCAATCGGTTTCCAGCGCCGCCGCCGCGCGCCACTCGCCGATGGCCGGCAGCGCGAGGATGGCATCAACATACGCCTGCGCAACGGGTGGCAGCGCGATGCCGTACACCAGGAAACGCAGCGCGACCGGCGCGTACATGGCATCGGCGCAGCCGAATGCGCCGAACAGGAACGCTCCGCCCGCGCCGAAGCGCGCGCGCGCATCCTCCCAGATCGCAACGATGCGGCGGATGTCCTGCGCGGCGTCGTGGCCCGGATCAAGCGGCGCACCGTGGCGTCGCAGATTCAACGTCAGCTCGCGGCGCAGCGCGGCGAAGCCGCTGTGCATCTCACCAGCGATGGCGCGCGCGTGCGCACGCGCCGCGCGTTCGGCGGGCCAGCCGCGACCCTGCAGCCAGGTTTCATTGATGTATTCAAGGATCGCCAGTGACTCCCACACCACCGCGCCATCGTGCAACAGCACCGGCACGCGTCCGCTGGGCGAATAGCGCGCCACCTCGCTGCGAAACGCGGGGCGATGCAGCCACAGCAGGCGTTCCTCGAAGGCGATGTCGGCCTGGCGCAACGCCAGCCACGGTCGCAACGACCAGGATGAAACGGTTTTGTCGCCGATGACCAGGACGGGCAGTTCGCTCATGACGGGACTCGCTGGTTGGAAAACACAAGCGTAGCGCGATGCGAGTTCAGGCGGCCTGTTGCGCATCGCTGCGCCAGTGCGCGCCGATGCTGTGACGGCGCGCGCGCATGGCAGCCACGGCGGCGGCGGCGAAGCGCAGCAGGTCGGCGCCGCTGGCGGTTGCATCCATCGGCTCCAGCCAGTGCCCGATTTGCGCTGCAGCCAGCGCCAGACCGTACTCGCTGCGCGCCAACCCCGCCTGCGCCCACAGCATATCGGCCAACGCCACGCGCAGCGGCGCCGGCAAGGGCGCGAAGTGGCGCGGACACGGCTGCGTGACACCACCTTCCTGCGGCAACGTCGCGGCCAGGGTCAAGCCCAACTCGCGGCCAAAGGCCAGACCTTCGAGCAGCGAATTGCTGGCCAGGCGATTGGCACCGTGCACACCACTGGCAGCCGCTTCACCGACGGCATACAGACCATCGAGTGTGCTGCGCGCCTGCGCATCGGTGCGTACGCCACCCATGCAGTAATGCGCCGCGGGCGTGACCGGAATGGGCTGCACGCGCGGATCGATGCCGGCTTGCATGCAGGCGGCGAACACCGTGGGAAAGCGCTGCGGAAATTCGGCACCCACCGCAACGCGCGCATCCAAGTAGACCTGCGTGTCGGCCAGGCGCCGTGCGGCGATGGCACGCGCTACCACATCACGCGGCGCCAATTCGGCCAATGCGTGTTCGGCCAGCATGAAACGCGCACCGTGCGCGTCGATCAGTGTGGCGCCGGCGCCGCGCAATGCCTCGGTGAGCAGTGGCAATTGTCCACTGCGCACGGCATCCCGCGGCGCCAGCGCGGTGGGATGGAATTGCACGAATTCCAGATCGGCGAGCTGCGCACCGGCAGCCAGCGCCAGCGCCACGCCGCTGCCGTCGGAGGCCGTCGGGTTGGTCGTGTACCGATACAGCGCCGCGTAACCGCCGCTGGCCAGCACGATCGCGCGTGCCGGCCACAATTCCAGTGCCTGGCCGTTCCACGCCCACGCGCCGATGACCCGCGCAAGCGCATCCTGCGCCAGCGCGATGACGCAGCGCGCGGGCGCCAGCTCGATATGCGCGGCGGCGCGGCTGGCCGCGCCGAGCGCACGCATCACCTCGGCGCCGGTGGCATCGCCGTGCGCGTGC
The DNA here is from genome assembly GCF_002077135.1 of Metallibacterium scheffleri. NCBI lineage: Bacteria > Pseudomonadati > Pseudomonadota > Gammaproteobacteria > Lysobacterales > Rhodanobacteraceae > Metallibacterium > Metallibacterium scheffleri. The sequence goes on from NZ_LDOS01000002.1 coordinate 1,835,512, forward strand.
ACGATGCGCGCCTGGCCGTGCGCGGCTTCGCGCCCCAGCAACAGCACATCGTCGCGGCGATCGAAATGCGCACCCAGGGTTTGCAACCAGTCGATCACGCTCGCCGCCGCAGCGGTGAGCCGCGCCACGGCCTCGGGCTGATTGAGGTACTGCCCGGCCGCGAGCGTGTCGGCAGCGTGCAGTGCCGGGCTGTCCTGCTTGCCCAGCGCCGCAGCGATGCCGCCCTGTGCCCAGGTGCTGGCGCCGTCGCGTGCCGGCTCGGCCAGGCTGAGCACGCGCACCGTGCGCGGCGCGGCGGCCAGCGCCACGGACAGACCCGCCGCACCAGCGCCGATGACCAGCACGTCGCTGCGTGGACAGACGATGAAATCCGGCGGGGTGCGCATGTCAGCCGCGCCCCACCGCCAGCATGCGCTCGAGCGAGCGGCGCGCCGGGGCGATGATCTCCGCCGCCAACGTCACCTCGTGGCGCAGGTCGCGCAACGCATCGCGGATGCCCGCGAGGGTGATCTGACGCATGTGCGGGCACAGATTGCAGGGACGCACGAAGCGGATCCCGGGAAACTCCACGGCGACGTTGTCGCTCATCGAGCATTCGGTGATCAGCGCGACCTGCGCCGGCCTGGCGCGCGCGAGGTGCTCGACCATGCCCTGCGTCGAGCCGACGAAATCGGCCTCAGCCAGCACCTCGGGCGAACACTCGGGATGGGCCACGATTTCGAGTCCGGGATGGTCGCGGCGCAGCCCGCGCAACTGCGCGCCGGTGAAGCGCTCGTGCACCTCGCAAGCGCCTTCCCACAACACCAGCTCGACGCCGGTCTGCTGTTGCACGTGATGGCCAAGAAAACGGTCGGGCAGGAAGATCACCTTGGGCACACCCAGCGATTCAACGATGCGCAGCGCATTGGCCGAGGTGCAGCAGATATCGCTCTCGGCCTTCACCGCCGCCGAGGTGTTGACGTAGCTGACCACTGGCACACCGGGATGCTGGCGACGCAGCGTGCGCACGTCCTGCGCAGTGATCGACTCGGCCAGCGAGCAGCCGGCACGGTTGGATGGAATCAGCACCGTGCGCGCCGGATTGAGCAGCTTGGCGGTCTCGGCCATGAACTGCACGCCGGCCACCACGATCACGTCCGCCGCGCTGTGCGCCGCCTGCTGCGCCAGCGCCAGCGAATCGCCGGTGAAATCGGCGACGCCGTGATAAATCGCCGGCGCCTGATAGTTGTGTGCCAGCACCACGGCATGGCGCGCGCGCTTGAGCTGCTCGATCTCGGCCAGCAGCGGCTGCGCCTCGATGCGCTCGATCTCGGGCACGGCGGCAACAAAGCGCTGATGGCGCAGGTCTGCGGCGACGAGCGACATATCCTCACTCCGAGTATTAATCAAGTGGTTCATGCTAGGCGCGCCGGCTTGCAGGAACAAGCGCAGCGACCATGACGGTTACGCGCGGCTTCAGTCAGTGCCCGCGCTCAGGCGGGCTTGAAGCCAGTCGGGCCGAAATCACTGGCGACGCGCCGTACCTGCGCAGCGGCTGGCGGGTCGGGAAACACCTCGCCGAGGATGCGCCGTGCCTCGGGAATGGCGATGTCCGGCACCATCACGCGGATGAAACCGCGCGCGGGCAACTGCCCCATGCCGCCAATCAGCGCCGCGCCGGCGATGAAGGCCGGAATGCCTGAGGCTTCCAGCGCATCCTTGGCGATTTGCGCATCGACGATGGAATCGGCGTTGTAAACGGTCTGCATGGTTCAAGCCTCGTGCGCATAGCCTACGCCGGCGCGCGCAGCGGCGCAGCCGGCCGCTCGGCTAAACTTGGGCTCTTTGTCCCGCGTCCCCCCCATGGCCAACGACCTGCCCGCAAACCCGCCGCAGCACTTCATCCGCCAGATCGTGGCCGCTGATCGCGCCGCCGGCAAACACGGTGGTGCGGTGGTCACGCGCTTTCCGCCCGAACCCAACGGCTACCTGCACCTGGGCCATGCCAAGAGCATCTGCCTGAACTTCGGCATCGCCGTGGAAAACAGCGGGCGCTGCCATTTGCGTTTCGACGATACCAATCCAGCGCGCGAAGACCCCGAATACGTGCAGGCCATCCAGGATGACGTGCACTGGCTGGGTTTCACCTGGGACACGCTGCGCCACGCCTCGGATTATTTCGCGGTGTTCTACCTCGGTGCCGAGAAACTCATCCGTCTGAGCCTGGCCTACGTCGACGACCTCGACGCCGAGCAGATGCGCGCCTATCGCGGCACGCTCACCGAGCCGGGGCGCGACTCGCCGTTCCGCGCGCGCGGCGTCGAGGAGAATCTCGATCTGTTCCGGCGCATGCGTGCGGGTGAATTCGCCGACGGCAGCCGTACCCTGCGCGCGAAAATCGACATGAGCGCCGGCAACATCAACCTGCGCGACCCGGCGATCTACCGCATCCGCAAGGTCACGCATCAGAACACCGGCGACGTCTGGCCGATCTACCCGATGTACGACTACGCCCACTGTGTGTCCGACGCGGTGGAAGGCATCACGCATTCGCTGTGCACGCTGGAGTTCGAGGACCACCGCCCGCTGTACGACTGGTTTCTGCGCCAGCTCGACCTGCCGGGCGATCCGGCGCTCACCGCGCCGCTGCGCGAGAAGGGCCAGTGGCTGCCGCCCAGCACGCCGCAGCAGATCGAGTTCGCGCGCGGCAACATCAGCTACACGGTGATGAGCAAGCGCAAATTGCTCGCACTGGTGCAGGACAGGCTGGTCGACGGGTGGGACGATCCGCGCATGCCCACCCTGTCCGGGCTGCGCCGGCGCGGCTACACGCCGGAGGCGATCCGCGCGTTCTGGGAGCGCATCGGCATCAGCAAGCAGAACAGCAGCATCGACCTCGGCGTGCTCGAGGCCTGCGTGCGCGAGGATCTGGATGCGCGCGCACCGCGGCGTCTGGCGGTGCTGGACCCACTCAAGCTGGTCATCGACAACCTGCCGGACGCGCACATCGAGACGCTGCAGTTCGCCAATCATCCCAAGGATGCCGCACAAGGCGTGCGCAGCGTGCCGTTCGCGCGGACGCTGTGGATCGAGCGCGAGGATTTCATGCAGCAGCCGGTGAAGGGCTTCCACCGCCTGGTGCCTGATGGCGAAGTGCGCCTGCGCGGCGTCGGCATCGTGCGCTGCACGCGGGTGCTTGCGGATGCGCAGGGCACGATCACCGCGCTGCACTGCACACTGGATCACGACACCCGCCATGGCATGCCTGGCGCCGAGCGCAAGGTCAAGGGCACCATCCACTGGGTCAGCGCCGCGCACGCCATCGCCGCCGAGGTGCGCCTCTATGACCGCCTGTTCAACGTGCCCGATCCCGACGACGATAGCAACGGCAAGACCTACCGCGATCACCTCAATCCGGATTCGCGGCACGTGCTGCGTGGCTATCTGGAGCCCGGCGCTGCGAACACTGCGCCGGGGACGTTCTTCCAGTTCGAGCGGCTGGGCTATTTCATTGCCGATTGCCGCGACCATGCGGCGGCGCAGCCGGTATTCAACCGCATCGTCACGCTGCGCGATGTGTGGGCGCAACGCCAGGCACCATGAACGCATGCAGGCCCACCATGCACGACGCTCGCCTCGGCAGGCACCATGCAATGACATCTGCCTGCGATCTCGCGCAGGCCCGGTCATGTCGCCCTGTGGCGGTGCCCGACGCCACTGCCTGCGGGGCGCGCTGACATGCTTTGCGCGCAAGTGCACCTGACCCTGCCGGCGTGGCTGCAGCAGGCTGATCTGGAGCAGCGCGGTTATGCCGACGCGAACGCGCGCATGGCGCTGGCCATCGAGCTGGCACGGCGCAATATCGAGCATGGCAGCGGCGGGCCTTTCGGCGCCGCGCTGTTTACCCGCGACGGGCGCCTGCTGGGCGTCGGCGTCAATCGCGTCGAGGCCATGAACTGCTCGGTGGCGCACGCCGAGATGATGGCGTTCATGACCGCGCAAACACGCCTGGCGCGCTACCGGCTCAATGCGGACGACCCAGGCATCGTGCTCGCCACCAGCGCGCAACCCTGTTGCCAGTGCTATGGCGCCAGCTTCTGGGCCGGCATCGACACGATGCTGATCGCAGCGCGCAGCGAGGATGTCATGCGTCTGACCGCTTTCGACGAGGGCCCACTGCCGGCCGACTGGATCGGCGAACTCGGGCGCCGCGGCATCGTCGTGCAGCGCGACGTGCAGCGCGCGCAAGCTTGCGCGGTGCTCGCCGATTACGCCGCACGCGGCGGCCTGACGTACTGATCCGCCCCACGATGCCCGCCGCCGCAAGCGAATCAGCGCACTGCACGCCGGTATCCGGTCGCGTGGTGCTGTGTCGCGCCGGCTTCGAGGGTGAGGCTGCGGGTGAGTTGGCCGCGGCGGCGGCGGCGGCGGGGCTGTCCGGATTCGCGCGCGCCAGCAGTGGCAGCGGCGTTGCACGCTTCGAGCTGCACGATGTCACCACGCAGAATGCGCTGGAAGCCGCCACGCCCTGGCCACGGCTGATCTTTGCGCGCACCGCGTGGAGCCTGCATGCGTCCGTGCAGGCCCTGCCCACCCATGATCGTGTCACGCCGCTGCTGCACGCCGTGCAGACACACGGCCAGCACTATGCGCAAATTCTGGTGGAACACGCCGACAGCGACAGCGGACGCGAGCTGTCCGCGCTGGCGCGTACGCTGGCGCCGCCGCTGCGAGGTGCCCTGCAGCGCGCTGGCGTGCTGCATGCACAAGCTGCGCGCGACTTGTACGTGCTGCTCAGCGCTGGCGATGCAGCCTTGCTGTGCAGCGCGGCACGGGGCGCGGCATCACCCTGGCCAGGTGGTATTCCGCGCCTGCGTTTTCCATCGGCGGCGCCGAGTCGCTCCACGCTCAAACTCGAGGAAGCGCTGCTGGTGCTGCTGGATGAACGCGAACGCGAGCGCTGGCTACGCCCCGGCATGCGCGCGGTGGACCTCGGTGCCGCACCCGGCGGCTGGACGTACCAGCTGGTGCGGCGCTCGATCCACGTGACCGCCGTGGATAATGGGCCGATGCAACCCGCGCTGCTGGAATCCGGCCTGGTCGAGCATCTGCGCAACGATGGCTTCCGCTGGCGTCCGGGCAAACCGGTCGACTGGCTGGTGTGCGACATGGTCGAACAACCGCGCCGCGTCGCCGCCTTGATCGCCGCGTGGCTGCGCGATGGCGCGTGCCGACGCGCACTGTTCAACCTCAAGCTGCCGATGAAAAAGCGTCGCGAGGAAGTGCTGCTGTGCCTCGACCTGCTGCACGCCGCCGTGCCCGGCATCGAATTGCGCGCGCGCCAGCTGCATCATGACCGCGAGGAAATCACCGTACTGGCACTGCCGCCGTCGGCGCGCTGAGCGGGTGACTTGCCCAGTTGCAGGTGCAGCGCGAACCCGCACGCTGCATGCGGGATCAGCCAGCCTGTCGCGCCGCGTAACCGGCATCCTGCACGGCGGCGATCAACGCGGCGGAATCGGCTTGCCCGCGCACATGCGCCACGCCGCCGGCCAGATCGACCTCGGCCTGGTCAACGCCCGCCACGCCCTGCAGCGCCTTGGTCACGTGCTGCACACAATGCGCGCAGGTCATGCCGGTGATTTTCAGTTCGATCATGCTCATGGAGTTTCGCCTTGTTGACGGATTGAAAGTACGCCGCGATGCCTCACACGCTCAGCACCTTGGCCACGCGTTGCAGTTTTTCACGCACCTCGTGGCCAAGTTTGTCCACCTCGGAATGCTGCACCAGACCCAGTACGGCGGCTGGATCCATGAACGCCACGCGCACGCGGCCATCGGCTTCCTCGCGCACGACAACGTTGCAGGGCAACAACGCGCCGATGTCGGCATCGGCCCGCAATGCCTGGTTGGCATAGTGCGGATTGCAGGCACCCAGGATCAGATATGGACGCTGCGCAATGCCAAGCTTGGCCTCGAGTGTGGCGGCCACATCGATCCTGCTCAGCACACCGAATCCTTCCTGCTGCAACGCCGCGGTGACCGCCTGCACGGTGTCGTCAAACGAAGTGCGTACCGTGACGGCAAAAACATAGTTGCTCATGATGATGGGCCTCCAGGCTCAGATATGGACAGGCTGGGCGTGAACCGCGACAGCCACTGCGGCCTCGGCTGCATGCGCATGAAATGCGGGCAGTCGTTTCAGACGCAAGCTGTTGCCCAACACGAAGATCGAGGACAACCCCATGGCCATGCCGGCCAGCATCGGGCTCAGATGCACACCCAGCGGCGCGGCGACGCCGGCGGCGACGGGGATCAACAGGATGTTGTAGAAAAACGCCCAGAACAGATTGCCGCGGATCGTGCCGAGGGTACGGCGCGCGGCGTCGATCGCGGTCACCACGTCCAGCAGGTTGCCGCGTGTCAGCGTTACATCCGCGGCTTCCAGAGCGATGTCGGTGCCCGTGGCAAGGGCAATGCCGACACTCGCATGCGCCAGCGCCGGGGCATCGTTGATGCCATCGCCGACAAAAACCACGCGACGCCCTGCCGCCTGCAACGCGATGACCACCTGCGCCTTTTCCTGTGGCAGGATTCCTGCGTGCACTTCTTCGATGCCCAGTTGCTGCGCGACGGCCTGCGCGGTGCGCTGCGCATCACCGGTGACCATGACGATGCGCAGACCGCGCGCACGCAGCGCCTGCACCACCTCCGCTGACTCGGGCTTGATGCGGTCGGCAATGGCCAGCAGGCCCAGCACCTCGGCATCGGCGGCAACCCACACCACCGTGCGTCCGGCGCTTTCCAGCGCAGCGGCCTGCTGCACCATCGCTGCATCCACTGCGATGCCCGCGCGCTGCAAAAAGCGGTGTGTACCGACGCGCAGCCGACGCCCCGCCACCTGCCCCTCGATGCCATGGCCGGCTTCGGCATGAAAGTTCGCGATCGCGGGCAACTGCATGGCCTCGGCGCGGGCCGCCGCCACGATCGCACGTCCTAGCGGGTGCTCGCTGGCGGCTTCCAGCGCGGCGGCCAGGCGCAGCGCTGCGTCGGCGTGGGCACCGACCCGATCGGTCAGCGCCGGACGCCCTTCGGTCAGCGTGCCGGTTTTATCGAGCAGTACGGTATCCACCCGCGACAATGCTTCCAGTGCCTCGCCCTTGCGAAACAGCACGCCCAGTTCGGCCGCACGCCCGGTGCCCACCATGATCGCCGCGGGCGTCGCCAGTCCCATGGCGCAGGGGCAAGCGACCACCAGCACCGCCACGGCCGCGACCATGGCCTCGCTCACGTTGCCGACCAGCAGCATCCAGGCGCCGAAGGCGAGCATTGCGATCAGGATCACCAGCGGCGCGAACACGCGCACAACGCGATCGGCCATTCCCTGGATCGGCAGCTTGCCGCTTTGCGCGCTTTCCACCAGCTTGACGATTTGCGCGAGCACGGTATCGCGCCCGACCGAGGTAGCCTCAACCACCAGCCGGCCGTCCTGATTGACGGTGCTGCCGAACACCGCGTCGCCGACATCCCTGGTCACCGGCAACGGCTCGCCGGTCAGCATGGAGGCATCAACATGCGCGCGTCCCTCGCGCACGCGACCGTCTACCGGAATGCGCTCGCCTGGCCGCACCACGATGCGATCGCCCACGCGCAGTTGCGCCGCGGGTACATCCTGCTCGTTGCCCTGTGCATCCAGACGGCGCGCGGTCCTGGCCTGCAAGCCGACCAGTTTGCGGATTGCCGAGGAAGCACGCCCCTTGGCCAACACTTCCATGTACTTGCCGAGCAGCACGGCGGCGACCACCACGGCCGCCGAATCGAAATACACGTGCCGCGACTGCGGCGGAAACAGCGTCGGCAGCAGCAATACCAGCAGGCTGTACAACCAGGCCGCCCCGGTGCCGGTGGCAACCAGCGAGTTCATGTCCGGCGCAAGGTGTCGGTAGGCGATCAGTCCCGGGCGAAAGAAACGCCGCCCCGGTCCAAACAGCACCACGCTGGCCAGCAGCATCTGCACCCAGTCCCAGAAATGCGGAAACGGGCTGCTGGCCAGCAGCACGCGGTCCAATGCCGGGTCGAACGCTGCGCCCATGGACAACACCATGATGACCAGCGCGAGCACGGCAGCCACGCTCACATCGCGTGCCAGCGCATGCTGCAACTCGCGGCGCCGATGAGCCTCGGGATCTTCAGCGGCAGCGGAACCTTCCAGCGGCGCATGCGCGCCGTAACCGGCATCGACCACGGCGGCGATCAGCGCATCGGCATCGACACTGGCCGGGACATAGCACACGCGCGCGCGCTCGGTCGCCAGATTCACATCGGCCTCGAGTACGCCGGGCAATTTGCGCAGTGCGCGCTCGACACGACCGACGCATGCAGCACAGGTCATGCCCTCGATCACCAGGTCCAGTTGCTCGGTCACCGGCGTGTAGCCCGTCGCGCGCACTGCATCAATCAGCCGTGCGGGCCCGGTCCGGGCCGGATCGAAGCGCACTTCGGCGCGCTCGTTCGCGAGATTGACCGCCGCGGCCACGACGCCCGGCGTCCGCATCAGCGCATGCTCGACATTCGCACTGCACGAGGCGCAGGTCATGCCCTCGATATCCAGCGTCAGCGTGCTGCCATCCGAGTTTTCTGCCATCACTGTCTCCAGATTGAACCCTGCAGCAAGCCGGACCTGCTCCAGCCTGCATGCAAGCTGCGCGTTGGCAGCACCTTGACACGCAGACTGTAAGCTTGGACTCTTGTGCAGAGTCAAGCGATGCGGTAGCGACACCGCCGCAGGCGCGTCGTGACCGGCTCGAATGCAGGGTCACCGCTCACGGCGCGTGTCGGACCTACCTGCGACTGATGCGCGACCACGCGGTCGATGATTGCATCGGGCAGGCCGAACATTGCCAACGCCATCGGCACCGCGCAGCGCCCGGTGCCACCGAATGCCCCCGTGCAATCTTGCTGGTAGCATCGCCAAAGTTGCCATGATCGGGAGTTCATCAATGCAGCGTTTTGCCTTCGTACTGTTCGTGCTGTGCTCGATCTTCGCGTTCAACGCCAGCGCCGCGCCGCTGCTGAAACCCTACAACCCCAGCGCCGACGCCAAGGCCGAAATTCAGGCCGCGATGACCGCCGCGCAGGCCGATCACAAGCCGGTGCTGATCTTCTTCGGCGCCAACTGGTGTCCGGATTGCCGCGCGCTGGCCAAGTCGCTGTCCGGCGGCAAGAACGCCGCGCTGATGCACCAGCACTTCAACATCGTCAAGGTCGATGTCGGCAATTTCAACCGCAATCTGGATGTCGCCGAGCGCTATGGCGATCCGATCAAGAAAGGCATCCCGGCGGCGGTGATCGTCTCGCCCGCGGGCAAGCTGCTCTATGCCACGCAGGCCGGCGAGCTGGCCAATGCGCGCACCATGAGCAATGCCGGTGTCTATGCGTTCTTCGAGCAGACGCTGAAAAAAATCGACGCGACACGCTGATCCGCGCCCGCCCATCTCGGCGCGGGCGCAACACGCGGGCTAGAATGGTGCGCCCGAATGCGAGTTGCGCATGCGTCGTTTTCATGTCCAGCGTTACCTGATCACCGGCCTGCTCACCATCATCCCGTTATGGGTGACGGTGGCGATATTCGGTTTCGTGCTGCGCCTGCTGGCCGAGTTGGGCAACCCCGTGGTCGAAGGCGCGCTCGGTGGGCTGCGCAGATTCGCACCGGACCTGGCCGGATCGCTCAACCACGGCTGGACCAACACCGTGCTGGCGCTGATCGCCACGCTGCTGCTGCTGTACTGCGTAGGCTGGCTGGCCAGCCGGGTGCTCGGTCGACGCCTGCTGGCCGGGTTCGATGCGGTCATGGATCGCATCCCGATGGTGCGCACCATCTACGACGGCACCAAGAAGCTCACCGCGATGATGCAGAAAAAACCCAGTGGCACGCAGCGCGTGGTGTTGGTGGAGTTTCCGCACCCGGGCATGCGCGCCATCGGTTTTGTCACCAGCACCATGCGCGAGCAGGAAAGCGGGCGCGAAATGGCGGCCGTGTTCGTGCCGACCACACCCAACCCGACCGGCGGCTATCTCGAGATCGTGCCGCTGGACTGCCTCACGCCCACCGACTGGACGGTGGATCAAGCCATGGCCTTCATCATCTCCGGCGGCGCCGCGGCGCCCGACAACCTGCCGCCCACGGTGCCCTGCAGCAACCGCATGCCCGCGGCCTCGCCCGCACCGCCCGCCTGATTACGACATCAGCCGCTGCCGCTGCGCTTTTGGTCGGCATCGACACGGAACGGCATCATGCCCACCCATGCCGTCCTCGCCGAGGGCGCCGCGGGCGTGGCTACTGGGGCGCAAGGGATAGCGAGTTCGAATCCCGCTACGCCGACCAATGAAACGGGTTGGCTCAGAAATGAGCTAATCCGTTTTTCTTTACGGAGCCCGCAGGGTAAACGTTGGGGTAAACAGCCGCAGCGCTGTCGGTTCTTCAACGGACCAGAAGCATGCCCACGACGACAGGAACCACAATCATGGATTCAGCGACTTCTCAGCTTTTGGTTTTGTGTTGGTCGAGCAACGATGTCATGTTGCTTGTGTAGCGTGGCGCCACCCTTGAGCGCCGACACATCGGCCCGTGTCGGGTCGAGGTCTGCCAGCGATCGGGCCAGTCCCTCGGTCAACAACAGGTCATAGAGACCATCGGGCAATGCCATCGTTGTCCTTGGAATCAGTTGATCGGGCGCGTGCCACGGCAAGTCGGGTAGCCGGTGCAACCCCAGAAATCTTTGCCGGCGTTGGCACCGCGTTTTGCGGTGCGCCGAGCCATGGGTTTCGAGCACAGGGGACAGTCCTGTGCTTGGGCTGACGGAGCAGGTGGGTGAGCCACCGGCCCAGCAGGTTTCTGGGCAGGGTGGCTGTTGGCACCCGCCTGGGCTTGTCGCAACAGCCCGTGCAGCTTTGGCCCATCAACCAGCGTCACATTGCGGCCGCTCGCGAAACGGATGGCCTCATCGGTGAACCGACCCGAGGTCACCACGAACCCTCCGGTGGCACCCTTGGCGGCCATCACCCCGTACAACTCGCGCACCACATCCACGCCGACCTTGTAGGCGCGCCACTGCTTGCACTGCACGAGAAACTTTTCGCCGCCGCTCTTGCCCGGCTTGGTGAGCACGAGGTCAACGCCGCCGTCGGCACCACCGCCCCCGGTTTCCACCACCTGATAGCCCTGCAACCGAAAACCTTCCCCCACGAGCATTTCGAACTCGCGCCAGCTCATGCCATCGAGCGCGTCGGTCGCACTGCTCCTGGCCACATCGGCAACCAGGTTCTTTCGCTCACGGCGCCGCCAGGCAGACGTGATTGCACCCACCAGGCAAATGAAAGGAACGAAGTATTGGCCGACAGTGGCCAGCGATTTCCAGAGCGACTGCGTGACCATCGCGCCGATTTGACCGGGCTGCGCAGACGCCACCACCGGTTGGGACGCGATGTTGTGCAGCACGAAGTAGCTCACCAGCGCCAGCAACACGCCGGCCCACCACGGCAGCATGGCCACCAATTCCAGCAGGTCGTCGGCCGTGCTGGTTTTCTTGCGTCTCGCCATTCTTGATTTCCCCCCTTAGATCACCTGCGCTGCTTGGCAGCCATTTGCTGGCGCTCAGCCTATCCTGCCATCAATCCTATCCATCTCTCTTCTGCTTGATCGGATGGGGTCGGCCGCAGGAACTGCACGGCGTTGAGGTACTGCCCGGTCATGCCCAGTTTGTATTCTGCAACCCGATATTTTGCTTATGTCAGACATGTGCCGAACACTGTGCCGAGCACGATACCGACTGCTGCGCCAATCGCGACTGCTGCGGAAGTCTTCATTTTTCACTCCGCGTCAATCGTCAGATAGCCTTTCCGCCGCCACGCGCGCATCCTGGCAACAGTTCACTCGCACTCCGCTACGCTACGCTGGTTATCCCACCTTGTCGCTCTGAACATGACGCTGCCCTTCGATCCGCTGTCGATCAAATTTCTGATCGTGTACGCCTATGTCGGCGCCGTGCTGGCGATCCATCTGCGCGGGCGTGCGCGGCTGCGTTTCGATCGCCAGCTGGTCGATCACTCGGCGCTGTTCGCGCCCTACAACCTGCTGATGTACGCCTTCAGCAAGGTGCCCTCGAAACCGGTGGTGGAGCGCGCGCGTTTCGCCGAACTGGATGCGCTCAAGGGCCATTGGCAGACGATCCGCGCCGAGGCGCTGGCGCTGGCCGAGGCCGGCCATATCCGCAAGGCCGAGGGGCGCAACGACGCCAGCTTCGATTCATTCTTCCGCCAGGGCTGGAAACGCTACTACCTGAAGTGGTACGGCAACGCCCTGCCCTCGGCGCAAGCGCAATGCCCGCGTACCGTGGCCCTGGTCAATGCCATCCCCACCGTGAAGGCGGCGATGTTCACGCTGCTGCCGCCGGGCAGCAAGCTCAACGCGCACCGTGACCCGTTTGCCGGATCCCTGCGCTATCACCTGGGCCTGGTCACGCCCAACTCGCCCGCGTGCCGCATCCTGGTCGATGGCGAGGAACTGGTGTGGCGCGACGGCGAGGATTTCATGTTCGATGAAACCTTCGTGCACTGGGCCGAGAACAAGACCGAGCACACGCGCGTGATCCTGTTTTGCGATATCGAACGCCCGCTGTACACACCGCTGCTGCGCGCGCTCAACCGTGCCGTGAGCCGCTTCATGGGTCAGGCCACGGCCACCGACAACGTGCCCGGCGAACCGGTCGGTGCGATCAACCGTCTGTATGCGCGCCTGAACCGCTTCAACAGCACGCTGGGCAACTGGAAGCGGCGCTGGCCGCGCAGCTTCCGTGCGGTGAAATATTTGCTGATCCTGGCCGTGCTGGCGCTGATTTTCCTGCGCTGAATCGGCGCGCATCGCGCTGCCGCAGCATGCCGCGCGGCAGCGTCTGGACCTGGCTGCGACTCAGCCGCCGCAAGCAGGCGCGGGGCCGCTGGTCATCTCGGCGAGGAGCGTGTTGACGTCACGCGGCATGCCCTCGAGTTGCTGCACGCTGCCATCCTTGCTGCAGAACAGCAGCATCGGCGTGCCGTCGCCACCCGCCTTGCTCATCAGCGCATTGTTGGCGCTGATGCGATCCGTCACGGCCTTGGTTGGTGCGGTGTCGGGCTTGATGCCGCCTTCCTCGGTTTTCGGATCGAAAGCCGCTTGATCCTGCTGCAATGCTGCCGCCGGGTTTTTGGCGCTGAGGATCGCGGCAGCCTTGTCGAAGCTGGAGCGCTTGACCACGGCCACCAGCACATAGCGCGCGCGCAGGGCACCTTTGGCGATCAGTGGCTCAAGCTGCTGATACAGCATGTGGCAGAAGATGCAATTGGGATCGATGAACACGGTCAGCACCGGCCCCTTGCTGCCGGCCATGATCGAGTGGGTCGCGGGCAGGGCGGCGGCGGCCAATGCCTGGGCGGGCGCCAGCAGCAGGCCCACTTTCTGCGCGGCCTGTTTGTCGAGATCCTCGCCCTTGGGCCCGATCAGCTTGCCCACCAGCAGCGCCGATGCATCGTCGTTGACCCAGATCACGCTGGGCGGCGCGTTCGGCGCGTCCTTGTAGGTGACCACAGCGCCGGTGAGGCCGCCGGGACCGGCAAAAATCGATTGGGCGGTGGCGCGACCATGGCTGGCGCTGCTGATCAGTGCCTGCACCTTGGCCAGTGAAGGCGCCGCAGGCGTCGTGGTGGGCGCGGCCTGCGCACTCAAGGCAAGACTGCCCACGGCGCACAACAACAGGGGCAGGAGGACGCGCCGGGCGCGTGGATGCAGAGCAATCATGGTGTTCTCATCAAAGGTGGGAGGACGGGTCATGCGCTGGTGCTGACGCGGCAATCTAGCATAGCCGGCAGGACAGACCGCCCGACGCAGGCAGCCGATGATCCAGCGCCATGAACAACGCGGCGCGATGGGTGCACCATCGCGCCGCGTCTCTGACTCCCGCGTTCACGGCAAGCCGATGCGTAGCGTGCCGTGACGCAATAGGACGACTACTGGCAGCTGCCGTGGGTCACCGGACAGGGCGGATAGTCCGGCTGCGCGGGGAAGGCCGGCATCCACGCCGGCGGCGGCGGCACTTCGGTGGGGCGCTGCTTGATCTCCTTGAGCAGCACATCTACGGCGGTTTCAATCTGTGTATCGCGGTTGTCCCGCGCCAGCAGCCCAGGATTCACATGCACCGGAATCGTGGGCACCACGCCGATGTTCTCCACCACCCATTTCGAGTCGGTGCCATACATGGCGATCTCGGACACCACCTGCTGGCCGCCATCCAGCAACGGGAAGGTGTTGTCGTAACCGCGCACGCCGCCCCAGGTGCGCGAGCCGATGGTCGGGCCGAGGTGATACTGCTGGAAGCGGTAGGCGAAGATGTCGCCATCCGAGGCCGAGCCGTGGTTGATCAGCGCCGCCATGTGCCCGATGTAGGCATCCGCCGGACTCTGGTAGTAAGCGCCATGGCGGTCGGTCCATGCCGCGACCGGTTTCTGATCGAGCTGGTTGAACAGGATCGTGTCGATGAAACCGCCGAGGTTCCAGCGATCGTCGATGATCATGCCGGGCTTGTTGATCTGGCTGTAGTACTGGCGCACGAACTCGTGCAGACCGGTGGCCTCCATGTCGTTCAAGTACACGTAGCCGATCTTGCCGTCGGACAGCTTGTTCACCTCGCGCCGGTTGTTGTTGATCCAGTGCAGCAGGTGCAGCTTGCCGCTATTGACCACGGGCTTGACCAGGATCGTCCACGGTTTGCCCGCAGGTGTGCTGGCGATGCTCAGCTCAATGGTCTGGCCCAGCGTGCCCTGCAGCAGTTCATACGGATTGATCGAGGCCGTCAGCTGCTTGCCGTTGATGGCCAGCACGTAATCACCCTGCTTGACCTTCAGCCCCGGCTGCGCCAACGGCGCGTAATAGCCCGGCACGGTGTTGTCACCGCGGAAGATGCGCTTGAGGTAATAGCGACCTGCGCTGGCGTTGAGCGCGAACTCGGCGCCCAGCCCGGCGGTCGGTTGCGGCGGCGTCTTCCAGCCCATGTCGCCACCGAAGATGTACATATGGCTCTCGCCCAGCGAGCCGATCATGTTGGCCATGATGTAGTTCAGGTCCTCGCGGTCCTGCACCAGCGGCAACAACGCGCGGTAGTGGTCGCCGATCGTCGCCCACTCGGCCTTGATCAGTTCGGGATTGACGAAGTAGTCGCGCACGTTGCGCCAGGCCTCGTTGTAGATCTCGGCCCATTCCGCGCGCGGGTCCACCTGCATCTGCATGTTCGAGGTATTCAGCGGCTTGGGCTTGGCCTGCGCGTTGAACAGCGCCGGACGCAGCACCCACTTGCCGTGAAAGTTGTACAGCAGCGTCGAGCCGTTGGCGGAGAGCGCGAAGCCGCCGCCGATACCCTGCGCCAACGTCAGCGCCTTGCGCTTGGCTAGGTCATAGGCGCGCAGCTCCGGCATCTGGCCGGGAATCGCACCGCCCAGCACCGGCACCGGTACCGTGACGTAGTACAGGACGCCCTTGGCTTCGGCGGTTTCCACGATATTGGCCGCCGGCACCGGTACCTGTACCGCACGCTCGATCAGGCCGTTGAAATCGATGTTGACCGCGGGCGTCTTGGTCTTGGCCTTGCCCTTCGTACCCGGCTTCGGCTTGGATGCAGCCGGCGTTTGCGTGCGCGGCGCGAACGGTGACGGCGTGTCAGCCTGGAGCGTGGTCACGTACAGGCCATCGGGCACCACGCCGGATGCACCGAAGTTGTAGCTGGAGATCACCGGATTCACGAGCCGCGCCGAGACAAAGTACAAATACTTGCCGTCCTGCGAGAACGCCGGATTACTGTCGTTGAAATCACCGCGGCTGACCTGATGCAACTGGCCGTTGTCGACGCCGTAGATATACAACGCGCGCAGGTGGTTGGGCAGGTGTTTGGAGAACGCCAGCCAGCGGCTGTCCGGCGAAAACGACACGTCCTCGAACGCGCCGATGATCTTCTGCCGGTCGGTGGTCACTTCCTTGCGCGCGCCGTCGTTGACGTTGACCAGCCACAGGCGCTGGCGCGAGTCGGTATAGGTCAGCCAATCGCCGTTGGGGCTCCACAGCAGCGGCCCGGCATAGGTCAGATCGCCTTCCTGGGTCAGTGCCCGCGGCACGCCTCGGCCGTCGGCCGCACGCAGCATCACCTGGCTGTCGACGCCGTTGTCACGGATATAGGCGATCCACTTGCCATTGGGCGACCAGGCCGGATTCTTGTCGTTGCTGGCCACGACGTGGCTGATCTGGGTGGTATGGCCATACTCGGCCGGCACCGTGAACAGCGCACCGCGCGCGCTGAACACCGCCAGCTTGCCATCGGGGGCGACGTCCTCTCCGCGGATCATCTTGGCAGCGTCATATTCATAGGGCAGCGTGCGCGAACCGCCCAGCGGCACCGACACCGGCACCTGCGCCAGCTTGCCGCTGGCGAAGGAATACACATACAGCAGTCCGCCATCGGACAACGCGATGCCGCTGTTGCCCACGCTCGGCCAGTCCACGTCATACGTGGGGAAGTCGGTGACCTGCTGCGTGGCGCCGGTCTTCAGGTTGCGTTGCCAAAGATTGAGCACGCCATTCTTGCCACGATCCGAGGCGAAGAACAGCGTGTTGCCATCCCACATCGGATACGTGTCCTCGCCCTTCCAGTGGGTCAGTTGCGCGCTGGCGCCGGTGGCAAGATCGTAGGTGTAGATGTTGTCGGCCTGGCCGCCGTAGTAATGCTTGCGGTGGAAGGCGCGCAGCATGCGCGAGAGCTTGTTGTAGGCCACCACGGTGCCCGTGGCGTTGAACGACAGCGGCCCGGTCCACGGCATCGGCAGCGCCACCGGCAGACCGCCGCTGATCGGCACCTCGAAGGCGCGCTCGATCTGCGGGTTGAAGCTCTCGCGGCGCGACAGGAACACCACGTCCTGGCTGTTCGGCGTCCAGCCGACCACGATGTTGTCCGGCGCGGTCATGATCTTGCCGTGGAAGCCGGCATTCACCGAGCGCCAGGTCAACTGCTTGACCGGACCGCCGTCGATCGACACCACGTACACGTCGGTGTTGCCGCGATACCAGCCGGTGAACGCCACCCACTTGCCGTTGGGCGAAAGCAGCGGATGCGAGTCATAGCCCGAATCCGAGGTCAGACGTGTGGCTTCGCCACCCTGCACGCCGACTTTCCACACCGCGCCGCCGGCCTCGAACACCACCGTGCTGTCGTGGATGCTGGGAAAGCGGATCAGCGCCTGCACCGGGCCGGGTGCAGGTTGTGCGAGCGCGCTGGGCGCCAGCAAGGCCAATGAGAGTGCCGCGCCAAGCACGCCGGCCAGGGTTTTCATCGTCATCGGAGCAATCCTTTGGGACAAGGGGTCATGCAGCGCGACGGCACGTGCAGGCCTTGGCCACCCGCGTCCACGCGAGCATCCCGGACCAATCACGACGCGCACCGCGGCCACAGGTGTCTGACTGTCCGATGCGTAAACGAGTTCCTGCAATCACATGCCAAATAGTCGTCTGCATGATTACGAAACCGGCATGTTACTCAGGCCGCAGTGCCGCCGACCGTCATCGCGTCGATGCGCAGGGTGGGCTGGCCGACACCGACCGGCACGCTCTGTCCATCCTTGCCGCAGATGCCCACGCCTTCGTCCAGCGCGAGGTCGTTGCCGATCATGCTGATGCGCGTCATGGCCTCGGGGCCATTGCCGATCAGCGTCGCACCCTTGACCGGCGCAGTGATGCGGCCGTCCTCGATCAGGTAGGCCTCGCTGGCCGAGAACACGAACTTGCCGCTGGTGATGTCGACCTGGCCGCCACCGAAGTTGGCCGCGTACAGCCCTTTTTTCACCGAACGGATGATTTCCTCGTGCGTGTGCGTGCCGGCGCGCATGTAGGTGTTGGTCATGCGCGGCATGGGCAGGTGCGCGAAGGATTCGCGGCGGCCATTGCCGGTCGGTGCCATGCCCATCAACCTGGCATTGAGCTTGTCCTGCATGTAGCCCACCAGAATGCCGTCCTCGATCAGCGTGGTGCAGGCGCTGGGCGTGCCCTCGTCGTCCACGCTCAGCGAGCCGCGTCGCCCCGGCAGCGTGCCGTCGTCGACCACGGTGACGCCGGGCGCGGCCACGCGCTGGCCCATGCGTCCGCTGAAAGCCGAGGTGCCCTTGCGATTGAAATCGCCTTCCAGACCATGCCCCACGGCCTCATGCAGCATCACCCCCGGCCAGCCGGGGCCGAGCACCACAGTCATGCTGCCGGCCGGCGCGGCGATGGCTTCGAGGTTGACCAGTGCGGCATGCACGGCTTCGTCGGCAAGATGTTGCGGGCGGCCGTTGCCCAGCAATTCTTCCAGCGAGTAGCGACCGCCGCCGCCAGCGTAACCCTGTTCGCGGCGGCCAGCGGACTCGACGATGACCTGCACGTTGAGCCGTACCAGCGGGCGCACGTCGGCGGCCAGCGTGCCATCGCTGGCCGCGACCAGCACCGTGTCGAGGCCCGCGGCAAGGCTCACGATGACCTGCTTCACGCGCGGATCGCGCGCGCGGCAGTAGGCATCGAGTTCGCGCAGCACGGTCAGCTTGCGCGTGGTGTCGATGCTGTCGATGGGATCGAGCGCCGGATACAAGCGCCGCGGCTCGCGCAGCGCCAGCGGCTGGCCGTCGCCCTGCCCGCTGCGCGCAATGGCGCGCGCGGCGCCAGCGGCGGCGAGCAGTTGCGGCAGCACGATGTCGTCAGAATAGGCGAAACCGGTCTTCTCGCCGCTGATGGCGCGCACGCCGACGCCTTGCTCGATGCTGTGCTGACCGTCCTTCACGATGCCGTCCTCGAGCATCCAACTCTCGTGGCGCGAATGCTGGAAATACAGATCGGCGGCGTCGACCTGAGGGCTCATGAGTTGCGCGAACACGCGCTGCAACGCCGCGTCGTCGAGATCGCCCGGCGCCAGCAGGCGCTGCTCGGCGAGGCTGAAAACCTGATCCATGGGGAATGCCTGACGCGACGCGCCGGATGAGGAGAGAGACCTGCAACGTAGGGTCAGCGGCGGCGCAGCGCAAGCCCCGCGCGCGCTATGGGAAACCGCTGAACAAGTCCATCCGGGACTTGTCAGCGGGCGCCGCGTCCGGCCCGGGTCCGGACTCGGCTACGTCGCATCAAGCACTTGCACGCTGGATGCGCGACAAGCCATCCTTGCTTAATGCGCCGGCGGCGGGCGGGCCGTGGAGCCGGCTGGTGCGGGATTGATCTTCACGATCAACGGTTTTTCCCAGCTGCCGGTGATCTTGTACGTGGTGGCGCTGGCATGCGCCAGTCCTGAACCCAGCAGACCTTGCAGGGCCAGGCCCGCGGCCGCGCCGACCGGACCGCCGGCCACCGCACCCAGCAACGGCAGCGTGCTGCCGACCTTGGGGGATACGCTGACGATCTGGTCGTAGTCGTGCGCGCGCAGGCCGGTACGGCCATCGACCTTGATATCCGCGGCGGGGCCGCGAATCTCCAGATCATGGGTGACCGCGTTGCCGTTGCCGAGAGTGAAATCGCCCCTGATCGAATCGAACGCCAGGCCTTTACGGAATACGTCGCCGAAATCGAACATCAACCGTCGCGGCAATTCGGCGATCGAAAACAGGCCGAGCAAACGTCCGGCACCGGGCTTCACCTCGAGGATGCGGCCCTCGGTCACGGCGATCTTGAGCGTGCCATCGAGCGCATCCAGCGCGAACGCCGAAGGCGCGCCGGCCCAGCTCGCATCCAGGTGCGCCACGGTACGCCCGCCAGCCACCAGGTTCTGGTAACCCAGCGCTTCGAGCATGTGACCCAGATCGGCGGCGCTGAACTCGATGTTCATCTGCGTGCGGTTGTTCTGCGCATCGCCCATCCAGTTGCCCTGCGCGCGCATGCTGACGTTGGGCGAATGCGAGTCAAGCTGATCGATGCGCAAGCCGCCGGCAATCGGTGTGCTCTGGAAGTTCGCGCTGCCGAACTGCGCCGCGCCGAGATGGAAATCATCCACGCGCAGGTGCAGCGGCGGCAATGACGCCGGATTGACCGCAGCCATCGGCACCGCCGCAGCCGGCGTGCCGGATGCGCCAGCGCTCTCCGCCGGCCAATACAGGCGCTTGAGATTCGCGGTGATGCCGGCGCGCTGCAGATCATCGGGCAGGTTCAGGTTGCCGGCCAGCGTGGGGCCGCTGGCCTGTACCTGCAGACCCTGCGCACTGCTATGCAACTGCAACTGCAAATCCTTGAACACGCGTCCGAACAGCAGGGCATCGGGTGTTTGCACGCTGCCACTCAACGGCCAGCGCGCGCCGCTGCTGTTGCCGGCACTGATCGCGGACCAACCGGAAACATCGAGTTGCGGCGTGCTGCCGGCCAGCACGAGGCCGCCCGCCGCGCCTGCCGGCAACGGCGGCGGCGGCGTGCCACCCAAGCCCAGACTCAGCGCGAAGCCTTGCCCCGCGGCCGCGGGCAGGCGCCCGCTGGCGCTGAGCAATTCTCCGCCGAGCGTGCCGCGCAGGCGCGCGCCAGCGAAAGGCAGGCCGATCTCGAGATGCAGCGGCAGACTGCTGGCGGCGGGTTTGTCCAACGGCGCCGGAAGGTCAAGACGCATGCCGACCAAAGTGGAATCCACACTGAGCATGCGCGTCGCGGCGCCACCGCTGCTGACCGGCATGACCGTACTGACCACGCGCGCGCTGCGGGTGGCGTTGTCGCTGGAACCAGCACTGCCGTTGCCCGCATCGATGCGCAGCCCGAGCGTCACTGGCGCGCTGCCCTGCAGACGCGGCACGTAAACCTGCAGCGCATCGATGCCGCGCAGCAGCGTCGCCGCATCGAACTGCCCGGCGAGGCTGGCCTGCAGCGCGCGTCCCGGCACACCGGTATCCGAGCCCGCGGCGATCGTCAGCGTTGCAGGCGTGCCGCGGAACTCGGCCGTCAACCCGCTGGCGCTGATGCCGCCGCGATTGAACTGCATGGGACCATTGATCTTGCGAATCGCGAGCTGCCACTCGGGCGCTTCGACGCCCACCTGCCTGAGTTGCGCGGTGCCATCGAGCGCGAACTGGTGCACATCGTGCAGTGGCAATACCAGGGTGAAGTTCCAGCCGGCACTGCCACTGATGCGCAGCGGTTTGATCGCATCGCGGAAGTGATTGCTGATCGGGCTCTTGCGCACGAAGTCCAGCAATTGCGGCGCCTGCCCGGTGCCGTTGGCGGACAACGCCAGGGTGATTTCGCCCAGATCGCTGATGCGCGCCAGCGCGTGGCGCAGCGGATTGCCCAGCACGCTGCCCTGCGTGGCGTTCACGGTCAGACCTGCGTTTTCGAACAGCGCGCTGCCGGCCAGATCCACGGCCTGCGGCCAGTGCGGATCGAAATCCAGACCGACTTCGCGGAAGCGCGCCAACGCTTGGAACTGGCCTTGATCGTCATGGAACGGCCAATCGGCGGTGTCACCGCGAAACACCGCGCGCGCGCTCTCCACGCTGCCATTGACCAGAGCGCGATCCAGCCAGGCCACGCCCTTGGGCGACATGATATTGATCGGCCAGAACAGCTTGGCGGCGGCGACGTCGGCGCGGCGCAGCGCAGCGTAGACATCCAGCACGGGCTTGGCCTGTCCAGGGCGCAACAGAATCGTGCCATCCGCGCTGCCGGCGAATTGCGCGGCATCGAAATCCAGCGCGCCGATGCCGACCTTCCAGCCCGCCGCACTGTGCCACGCGGCCAGTGTCGCGCTGAGCGCGGTCAACGCGAACGGGCTGCGGAACACATGCGGATAACGTAGCGTCAGCGACTGCCGTGGCAACTCCAGCGCGATCGCCTCATGGTCGCCGCGCACCACGGCATCGAGTTGATCGATGCCCGGCAGCGAGCCGGTCGGCGCCCAGCCCAGATCATGCACGGCGCCCACGAAACTGTAGGCGCGCGGCCCATACCAGCGCAGGTCGGCATGGTCGATGCGCCCTTGCAGCGCGGCCACGCCCAGCCATTGCGACAGGCTCGGTGGCGTCTGCGGCAACAGCCCGGCCAGTGGCGCCAGAGGTGCCAGTTGCAAGGCCTCGGCCTGCACGCGCAGCCAGGGCTCACCGGCGTGGCGGGTGAACACCGCCTGCACCAGACCTGGAGCCTGTCCACGTGGCGCGGGTGTCGCATAGCGCAGACGCCATAGCGCGCCATCGCGGCGCACATCCAGCGTACCCGTCAGTCGTGATATCTGCGCCGCACGCGCCTGCGCGCCGCTGAGCGCGACATCGGCGACGTCAAATTCAACCTGTGCCTGCTGCAGGCGGCCATCGCGCCAGTGCAGCCAGGCACGCACGCTGCCGTGACCGCGCGTCAACGCATAACCGGACACCAGCACGTCACGCGCCAACTGGCCCAGATCCGCATTGGCCATATCCACGTACAACGCACCCGCATGACCATTGGCGCTGAAGCGCCCGGCCACGTGCACGTCGTGCGTCATGCCGTCACGGCGCAGATTGGCTCCGAAGCGCAACGCATCGTCGCGATCCGAGATCAGCACCGCATCGGCAGTGAAGCCATAGCGCGGCGCCGCGGGACCCGGCTGCACCTCGACGCGCAAATCGGTCAGCTTCAAGTCCACCGGCAGCGAATACAGGCTCTGACCGCCACTGCCCGCCGCGCCGCCGAAGCCGGCGACGTGCCAGCTCCCGGCTGCATCACGCGCCAATTGCAGGTCAAGTCCGCGCGCGCTCAGCTCGATCCAGTGACGATCCGGCCAGAACAGGCGTCCAAAGCTGAAACGCAGCTTGGCCTCGGCCAGGCGCAATAGCGGCGCACCAGTGCGCGCGCCCAGAGTCAGATGGCTCAAGGTCAGCTCAGGGCCACCCGGGCGCCAGATGCCATGCATGCTTTGAAACCGCACCGGCCGCCCCAGCTCGCGCGTCAGCAATGCCTCGACGCGCTGCGGATAACGCGCCGCCAGCGGCAGCAGGATCTGCCCCAGCGCCATGGCGGTGGCCAGCGTGATGACCACCGCTGCGACCACCGCGCCCAGCCAGAAACGCAGGCGCCGATGCCAGCTGCGATGCCGGGGTTTGGGTGTCGCGGTCATCCGCGCTTACAGCAGCACGACATCGAACTGCTCCTGGGTGTAGTGCTCCTCGGGCTGGAAGCGGATGCTCTTGCGCGTGAATTGCTCCAGCTCGGCCACGGCCGTCGATTCCTCTTCAAGAATGCGCTGCACCACGCGCGATGCGGCCAGCACCAGCAACTGGTTGGCTTCGAACTGGCGTACCGCGCGCGTGATCTCGCGAAAAATCTCGTAGGTGACGGTTTCAGCGGTTTTCAGTACGCCGCGACCCGAACACGTCGGGCACGGCTCGCACAGCTGCCGCGCCAGCGACTCGGTGGTGCGCTTGCGCGTCATCTCCACCAGGCCCAGCGGGCTCATCGCGTACACCGTGGTCTTGGCGTAATCGCCAGCCAGCGATTTTTCCAGATGCCGCAACACCTGGCGACGGTGCTCGGGATCGCCCATGTCGATGAAGTCGAAGATGATGATGCCGCCCAGGTTGCGCAGGCGCAGTTGCCGGGCCGCTGCCTGCGCCGCTTCCAGATTGGTGCGGAAGGCGGTGTCCTCGAGATTGCGCGCGCCAAGAAACCCGCCGGTATTCACATCGATGGTGGTCATCGCCTCAGTCTGGTCGATCACCAGATAGCCGCCGGATTTCAGCGGCACGTTCTTGTCCAACGCGCGCTGGATCTCGTCCTCGACGCCGAACAAGTCGAAGATCGGGCGCTCGCCGGTGTAATGCTCGATACGCCCGGCCAGCTCGGGCATGAACTTGGTGACGAACTTGACCAGCTTGTCGAAGGTCTCGCGCGAGTCCACGCGCACTTTTTCCATGTCCTCGTGCATCAGATCGCGCAGCGCGCGCAGTGGCAACGAGAGTTCCTCGTACACGCGTTCGCCCACCTGCGCGCGCGCGATGTTTTCCTGCACCACGCGCCAGACCTTGCCCAGATAGGCGAGGTCGAAAGCCAGCGCGTCCTCATTCGCACCTTCGGCATTGGTGCGCACGATGTAACCCGGCGCGTTCTCGCCGGTGCGCCGTGCGATGATCTCGCGCAGACGCGTGCGTTCATCCTCATCCTCGATGCGCGCCGAGATGCCCAGCGTGTGCGCCTGCGGCAATAGCACCAGGCAGCGCGAGGGGATCGACAGGTGCGCCGATACACGCGCGCCCTTGCTGCCGATTGCGTCCTTGATCACCTGCACCACGATGTCCTGGCCATCGCGCAGCAGCTCGCAGATCGAGGGTAGTGCGGCATGGCCATGTCCGTTGGCGGTGGCGCCATTTGCCGCACCACCGCCCGTCGCAGCCTCGATGCCATCGGCCTGCGCCACGCGCGCGATGTCGGCGGCGTGCAGGAACGCGGTGCGCTCCAGTCCGATATCGACGAACGCAGCCTGCATGCCCGGCATCACCCGCGCCACGCGGCCCTTGTAGATATTGCCGACGTTGCCGCGCCGCGAGGCGCGCTCGAGGTGCACTTCCTGCAGCATGCCGTTCTCGACCACCGCGACGCGGGTTTCGCGCGGCGTGACGTTGACCAGGATTTCCTCGCTCACTCCAACCTCGTCATACCCGTGCTCTGCGCACCGGCGGATTGTTCTGCCTGCTTTATAGCCTTGTGCCGACGCGGCTGTCATGCGCAGCGCAACAGCGCAGCATCGAAACGCGTGCATCGGCTCATTTCTTGGCACCGGCCGGCGGCGCGACGTGCACGCCCGCCGCGCGCAACAGACTGGCGGTTTCATGCAGTGGCAGGCCCATCACCGCGGAATGGCTGCCGGCGAGGTGAGTCACGAAGCTCTCGGCGTAACCCTGGATTGCATAGGCGCCGGCCTTGCCAAACGGCTCGCCACTGGCGACATAGGTGCGCAGGGTTTCCGCATCGAGTGGCGCGAAGCGCACCGTGCTGCGCACCAGGGCACGGCGCTCGCCATCCTCACCCAGCAAGCACAACGCCGAAAGCACCTCGTGCTCGCGTCCGCGCAGACGCTGCAGCATGTCCAGTGCCTCCGCCGCGTCCGCGGGCTTGCCGAAGACCCGGTCATCCAACACCACTTCGGTATCGGCACCCAGCACCCATGCCGACTGCGCCCCGTGCACCCGTGCCCAACCCGCCATGGCTTTGGCGCGCGCCACGCGCTGCACATAATCCGCTGGCGTTTCCCCGGCGTGGCGCTGCTCGGGCACTTCCACATCGAGCGATTCGAAGACGCAGCCCAGCCGCGCCAGCAATTCGCGGCGGCGCGGCGATCGGGAGGCCAGAAACAGGCGCGGCGCGGGATCCATGTGCCGATGATCGCAGCCAGCCCGTGCATGATGGAAGCCGCATGCTTGCGGCACCGGCCAGGTCGGCCGATCGATCGGCGCAGGATCGCGCCGTACGCAGGCGTATACAACTGTGATGTTGCGATGCACAATAGCGCCATGGAAATGATCGAATCCAGGACCATCCTCGACGCCCGGCGTCACGGCCGTCCGCCCGCGCCGGCCATGCAGCGTTTTGCCGCGCAAGCCCCAGTGCACCCTGGCGATGCCGTGCCGGTGCTGACGCGCAACGGCCAGCATGCGCTGTGGCTGCGCAATATTCATGCGCCCGACCAGCCGGCGCTGGAGCGTTTGTTCGCGCGCTTGACGCCGACGGAAATACGCCGCCGTTTTCTGCACAGCCTGAGCGAGCTACCGCCCGGCGCCATGCAGCGTTTGTGCGCGCCTGATGGCACGCTTGAGCAGGCCTGGGTGATCGCCAGCGCCGCGCAGGCTGGCATGGGCGAGCTGCACGGCGTGGGTCGCATGTTTCTCGACACGGCCAGCGCCGGCGCCGAATTCGCCTTGCTGGTGGAACGCGCCGAAGCGGGCCAGGGATATGGCCGACTGCTGCTGCAAAGCCTGATGCAGGCGGCACGCCACGACGGCATGCACGAACTGTGGAGCCACGTCGCCCACGACAACGCGGCCATGCTGCACCTGGCACGCGCGCAAGGCGGTGAACTGGCGCGCGTACCCGGCGATCCCGGCGTGGTGCGGGTGCGCATTCCGCTGTGATGCACGCGCGGCGGGCGACGACGCGCTGCCGGGCACGGCCTCGCCTCATGGCTACACTTGCAGCATGCATTTGCTGCGACTCATCCTGCGCACGAGCGTATTGCTGGCGGCCTGGCCGCTGCTGGCGGGCTGCGCGGCGATCGTGCCGCGCTACGTCGCGCAGCAGATCGAGCACCCCGCACGACCCGAACACACGGTCGTGCACTTCGAGCATAAATTCGCGCGGCATTACATCGGCTTCCGGCGCAGCCAGGTGCGTCTGGCCAACGGCCTGAGCCTGGTCTACTGGTACAGCGCGCCGCGCGCCTTCGACATCCATCAGCACGACCAGCACGGCCGGCATGGCGCGAGCTGGTCGCTCAAGCGCACGGGTATGTCGCTGGCGCCCTATCTGTTGCCCGCGCGCCTGTCCGGCAGGGGCACCGTGCTGCTGCTGCCGGGCTGGAGCATGAACGCGCTGCTGATGTCGCCGTGGGCCATCACCTTCGCGCAATCCGGCTACCACGTGGTGATGGTGGACCTGCCCGACCAGGGCGGCTCATCGCTGGCGCCGCCCGGATTCGGCCCCGCCGAGGCGAACGACTTGCGCGAGCTGGTTGCGCAGCTCGAGCTGGCCGGCGCGATCCGTTACCCGTTGTATCTGTTCGGCGTGTCCTACGGCGCGGACGTGGCCTTGTTCGCGGCGCACCGGCTGGCGCAGGCGCCGCGCGGCGTCATCGCACTGGAGCCGTTCGCCAGCGTCGCCTCGGCGATCCGTCGCGCGCCCGACTCGGGCTTGTTCATACCGCTGTGGCTGGCGCATCTGCTGCTGACGCGCGGCGAAATGGATGCGGCCATCGATCGCGCCGACCGCGCGCTGGGCCTCGACCTGTACACACTGTCGCCGCGCCCCGCGCTGCTGCGCGCGCAGGCATGCGTGCTGATCGTGCGCGGCAGCCGCGACCGGCTGATCGGCGCCCGCGGACTGACGCGCATGGCGCGCGGCCTGCCGCGCGTGCAGTTGCTCACGGCGCGCACGTATGACCATCTCTCGCTGCCGTTCGCCGTGCAGGGATTCGGCGCCGAATTCACGCACTGGATGGGCGCCGTGGCGCAGCAGCCGGCGGAACACTGCCCGGCGTTCAGCCACCACCGCGACTACCCGCCGTTTCTGCTGCGCGCGAATACCATCACGCGCGCGACCTGGCTGAGCCGATACTTCGACCGGCGATTCAGCGGCGCGCTGGCGGTGTCTCAGGTCAACGCCAAGGACTGATCGTCGGCGCCATAGCCACCGGGTACACGCTTGCAGGCCACAGCGACGGCGTCGTGCGGGTGCAGGCTTTCGAAATGCGCCACGCGCAGCCAGAAATCCGCGATGTCCGGCGCGGTATCCAGCGCGTGCTGCAGGCGTCGCGCCGCATCCTCGCAAAACATCAGGTTGGCGGCGTTGAGGCGCGCGAAGGCCTGTTCGTCCTCGCGCCGGACCGCGGTTTGCACGGGCGTGCCGAGCGCGGCTTCAGCGCGATCGATCAGGCTTTCGATGGGCCAGTGCAACACATCGGCGGCCAGGCGCAGACGCAGATCGGCGCGGCTGCGCTGGCTGTGCGGCGTGGCCACCATGCCCTGCTCGCTGCCCAGCCAGGCACGGATCGCGGCGTGATCCAGCGGCGCGTGCGCAGGAAAGTCCTGGGCAAAGCGCTCCGCGATGAGCTGCCGTGCCAACGCCGCCGAACACGGACAGGTCGAGGCGTAAGTGATCGCCACGCCCAGCTCCAGGCGCAACGCACCGCCGCGCTTGAGGCTGCCGGCCAGCGCCAGCGGGTAGTGGCGCAGACCGCTATGGCTGCTGACCAGCGCGGCGCGGCGCAGCGGCAGGTCCAGATTCACCTGCAGCATGGCGCGGCTGGACAAGCCCTCGTGCGAACGCAGGAAGCCTTGCAGCAACGCGTGCAGCAGCGCCGGGGTGAACGGCTGCGTGGCCAGCGCAGCGTCGATCTGCCGGTACAGGCGCGACATGTGGATGCCGCGTGCCTCGCTGACGCTCAGATCGACAAAGGCATCGATGCGCGCGGGCAACTCGCGCAGGCTGCCATCGGCCAGCGGCAGGCGCAGCAGCGCCTCGATGCGTTGCATGCCGACGCGCTCGAGACGCCCGGATACCTCGGGGCCCCGTTCGCAGGCGACATCGGGCATGGCGCGCGGCGCCGGGGTATCGAAGGCCATGGGAAAATCCTCGGGGGCGGGCGTCTTGGACATGAAGCAGGCTATGTGGGGCAGCATGACCGCCGCGTCAAGCCCCGGCGTGCTGGCGTTGCGCACGCGCTGCGCGCCAACAGGCGAAGGCCGCCACCGGCGTCAAGCCCTGGCGCTGGGCCAGCAGGGTTTGCAGCGGCTCGGCGGCGCGCGCCGCGCGCAACAGCGCACGGCGATCGTGCGCGGCTTCGGCGGCACGCAGGCCATTGACCGGGCCTGGCAAATCAACCGCGCCGTGCAGCGCCGCGGCCAGCGCCGCGCACTGCTCGGCCAGCGCCGCGGCGCGCGCGGCACCGGGTTGATCGAGCTGGGCGCGCGCCAGCGCATGCCGTGCCAGGCTTTGCATGGGCAGCGGCAAGCGCCCCTGCGCCGCGCGCTGCGGCGTTTGCAGCAGTTCGCCGCCCAGATGCTGCACGGCCAGCACGCGACGCGTGCGCGCGCAGTCAGCCGGCACCCCGAACACGAATGCGCACTCGATGCGCGCGAACGGCTCGGCCAGCGCCTCGGCAGCCTGCAATTGCGCGGCGAAATCGGCGCTGGCGGGGGCCTCGAGCGCATGCAGCACTGACACGGCAGCCTGCGGCCACAGCGTCACGGGTACGCGCACGGCACGCGCATCGGTGGCCAGCGCAAGGCTCAGCGGATGTCGCGCGGCGGGGGTGCCGAATGCGGCCAATTCCTCGACCCACCACGCCAACTTGGCGCCAGCCACCTGCGGCGCGGCATTCGCGTGCAGGATGCCAAACAGCTCGGCTTCCAGCGCCAGCAGCAGCGGGACGCCGCTTTCATCGGCGGGCAGAAAACGCAGCGCCAGATCGCGCAATGGCCGCGCCGCGCGCCATTGCTGCACGAAACTCGCCGCGGCCGCGCTGTTCATGCCGGCAAGCCAAGCGTGTGGGCCAGCTCGGCACTGGACTGCACCAGCGCATCGGGGCTCCAGTCGGCGGGATTCTCGCCGCTGCTGTAACCCCAGCCCACGGCGATGGTGCGCACGCCCGCGGCGCGGCCGGCCTCGACATCGCGGCGATCGTCACCGACAAAGGCAGTGGCGGCGGGCGCAATGCGCAACGCCGCGCAGGCATGCAGCACCGGCGCCGCATCGGGCTTTTTCTGTGTCAGCGTATCGCCGCACACCACCACGCCGGCGCGTGCGGCAAGGCCGATGCGCTGCAGCAGTGGCAGGGTCAACGCGGCGATCTTGTTGGTGACGATGCCCCACGGCAGCCCGGCCTGTTCGATGCGCGCCAGCAACACCTCCATGCCGGGAAACAGGCGCGAGTGCTCGGCCAGCATGCCGGCATAAATCTCCAGATAGCGCGGCAGCAGCGCGGCGATGCGCGCGGGCGCGGCCTGCGGCCAGGCCGTACGCAGGATGGCGCTGCCGCCCGCGGAGACCACGGCGCGCACGCGCGCATAGTCCGGCATGACCACGCCCTGCTCGCCGGTGAAAACAGCCAGCGCGGCGGCCAGATCGGGCGCGCTGTCGAGCAGGGTGCCATCGAGATCGAACAGCACCCCGGCGCAACGCGGCGCGGCCGCGCTCATTCCGGCTTGCGCGCCAGCGCGATGTAGTTCACGTCCACGCGCGAGCTCACCCAGGCGCGACGCATAAAAGGCGCATAGCCCAGCCCGGCCAGTTCGAGCAGTTCCAGCCCGGCCGCGCGCAACATGCCGGCCAGCTCGCTGGGGCGGATGAAACGCGCGTAGTGGTGCGTGCCACGCGGCAGCAGGCGCAGCAGGTATTCGGCCCCGACGATGGCGCCAGCGAACGCTTGCGGCGTGCGATTGAGCGTGGACAGCACCAGTTTGCCGCCGGGCTTGAGCAGGTCGGCCAGCGCCTGCACCAGCGCGGCGGGATCGGGCACGTGTTCGAGCAACTCCAGGCAGCACACGGCGTCGCGGCTGGCCGGCTCGCCGTGCGCCAGCGCCTCGGCGGATTGCACGCGGTAATCCACCACCAGGCCGGACTCGTACAAGTGCAGCCTGGCGACTTCGATCAGCTCGGGGCTCAAATCGATGCCAAGCACCTGCGCGCCACGCGCGGCCAGCGCCTCGGACAGCAGACCGCCACCGCAACCGATATCGGCGACGCGCGCGCCCGGCAACGGCACCCGCGCGGCGATCCACGCAATGCGCACCGGATTGAGATCGTGCAAGGGCCGCGCCTCGCCATTCGCATCCCACCAGCGCGCGGCATGACTGGCGAACCGGCTCAGTTCGGCGGGATCGGCGTTGGGCGTGGCTGAGTTCATGGCGTGGCCTGCGATGTCAGATGGCGGCGATGCGCTGGCGCCAGTGGCGCGCGCGCTGTAGCAGCGCGCCGTGATCGAGGGTGGTCAGCACACCCTCGCGCAGCAGGGCGCGGCCGTCGATCCACACATCACTGACTTGGCTGCGCGGCGTGGCGTAGACCAGCTGCGAGACCACGTGATACAGCGGCTGGGTTTCCAGCGCGTCCATGCGCACGGCAATCAGATCGGCGCGCTTGCCGGGCTCGATCGAACCGGTGCGTGCATCCAGCCCCAGTGCGCGCGCGCCACCCAAAGTCGCGGCATGCAGTGTGCTGGCCGCGTCCATGGCGCTGGCATCCTGCGCCACGCCCTTGGCCAGCAGCGCCGCCGTGCGCATCTCGCCGAACATGTCGAGGTCATTGTTGCTGGCACAGCCGTCGGTGCCGATGGCCAGGTTCACGCCAGCGCGGCGCAATGCCTCGGCCGGGCAGAATCCGGAGGCCAGCTTGAGGTTGGACTCGGGGCAATGCACCACCGACACGCCGGCCTGCGCGCATTGCGCGATCTCGGGCTCGGTGAGCTGCGTCATGTGCACCGCGATCAGGCGATCGTTGAGCAATCCCATGCGCTGCAGGCGCGCCAGCGGACGCTGGCCGTGCTCGCGCAGCGAGTCGCTGATTTCCTGGGCGGTTTCGTGCAGGTGCAAATGCACCGGCAGGTCGAGCTGGTCGGCGAGCAGGCGCACGCGCGCGAAGCTGGTATCGGCGACGGTATACGGTGCGTGTGGCGCGAACGCGGCGCTGATCAGCGTGTCGCCGCGCAGCGCATCGGCCAGCTCGCAGGCACGCGCGAAATACTCATCCGGATCGCGCGCCCATGCGCTGGGAAACTCGATGATCGGCAGCCCGACCACCGCGCGAAAACCATGCGCGCGATACGTGGCCGCGGACACATCCGGGAAAAAATAGTTTTCGTTGGCGCAGGTGGTGCCACCACGCAGCATCTCGGCGATGGCCAGCTCGGTGCCGTCGCGCACGAACTCCGCTCCCAGCACGCGCGCCTCCACCGGCCAGATGTGTTCGCGCAGCCAGGTCATCAGCGGCAGATCGTCGGCGAGACCGCGCAGCAGCGTCATCGGGTTGTGCGTATGCGCGTTGACCAGGCCCGGCAGCAGCACATGCTCGCCCAGCTCGACGTGCTCGGCAGCGCGGTAGCGCGTCTGCGCCTCGGCCTGCGGCACCAGCGCGACGATCTCACCCCGATGCACGGCCACGGCGTGATGCTCGAGCACCACGCCACGCGGTGCCACCGGCACCACCCAGCGCGCGCTGAGCAGCAGGTCGATGGCCTGGAGCGCGGCATCGCTCATCGCAGGCTTATTTCACCCGCCCGACATATTCGCCAGAGCGCGTATCGACCTTGATGATCTCGTCCTGGTTGACGAACAGCGGCACGCGCACCACGGCGCCGGTTTCCAGCTTGGCCGGCTTGCCGCCGCCGCCGGAGGTATCGCCGCGCACACCCGGATCGGTCTCGACCACCTTCAACTCGACGAAATTGGGCGGCGTCACCGTCAACGGCACACCGTTCCACAACGTGACGATGCACATTTCCTCGCCTTTCAGCCATTGCGCGGCATCACCGACCTGGGTCTTGTCGGCGGTGTGCTGCTCGAAGCTGTCCGGCTGCATGAAATGCCAGAACTCGCCATCGCTGTACAGATACTGCATGTCGCTATCGACCACATCGGCGCCCTCGAGCGATTCATTGGCCTTCATCGTCCTCTCGACGGTACGTCCATTGCGCAGGTTGCGGATGCGGATACGCGTGAATGCCTGACCCTTGCCGGGCTTGATGAACTCGGCCTCGACGATGGTGTAGGGGTCATTGTCAAGAATGATCTTGAGGCCGTTCTTGACGTCGTTGAGTCCGTAGCTGGCCATGCGTGCTCCGAAACGTGAGGCCGCCTGCGGGCGGCGTGCAGATAGAATGCGGTGTGGCGCCGGGCTGGCCCGGCACTGGGATCGTCAATGATAGCGGCAAGCAGCACGCGCCCGCAGCCACGCTGGCAGACACTGTGGCGCGAGTCGATCACCGATGCGCAAGAGTTACTGGGTCTGCTCGATCTGGCGCATCTGGCCGGCAGCCTGCCTGCCGCCGATGCCGGATTTTCGCTGCGCGTGCCGCGCGGCTTCGTTGCACGCATGCGCCGCGGCGACCCGCACGATCCGCTGCTGCTGCAGATATTGCCGCAACTGGCCGAATGCGACCGCCGTTCCACGGCGCAGCTGGACGCGGTCGGCGATGGCGCCGCGCGCGCCGCGCGCGGGGTCATCCACAAATACCACGGACGCGCGCTGCTGATCGCCAGCGGCGCCTGCGCGGTGAATTGCCGCTACTGCTTCCGCCGCCATTTCCCCTATGCCGAGGAAACCGCCGCCGCGCAACATTGGCGCGACGCCGTGGACTGGCTGCGCGCGCATCCGGACATTGACGAGCTGATTCTGTCCGGCGGCGATCCATTGTCACTGGCAACCGCGAAACTGGCGGAATTGACCGACGCGCTGCGCGATCTGCCGCAGCTCAAACGCCTGCGCCTGCACACGCGCCTGCCGGTGGTGCTTCCCGAGCGCGTCGATGCCGAGCTGTGCGCATGGCTGGCCAGGCTGCCCTGGCCGGTGGCCATCGTGCTGCATGCCAACCACGCGCAGGAGCTGGACGCTGGCGTGGCCGCAGCCTGCGCGCACCTGCGCGCGGCTGGCGCGCAACTGCTCAATCAGTCGGTCCTGCTCAAGCAGATCAACGACTCGGCCGATCGCCTCTGCGCGCTCAGCGAGCGCCTGTTCGCCATCGGCGTGCTGCCCTACTACCTGCACCAGCTCGATCGCGTGCAGGGTACGCTGCATTTCGAGGTGGACGATGCGCATGCACTGCAATTGATCGAGAGTGTGCGCCAGCGCCTGCCCGGTTACCTGCTGCCGCGCCTGGTGCGCGAAGAGCCCGGGCAACCCGCCAAAACCGCTTTGCAAGGCCCGTGATGCGTTTCCCA
Source organism: Metallibacterium scheffleri (assembly GCF_002077135.1). Classification (NCBI taxonomy): domain Bacteria; kingdom Pseudomonadati; phylum Pseudomonadota; class Gammaproteobacteria; order Lysobacterales; family Rhodanobacteraceae; genus Metallibacterium; species Metallibacterium scheffleri. The sequence goes on from NZ_LDOS01000002.1 coordinate 1,869,160, forward strand.
ACATCCGTCTCGCGCATGCGTCAGGCATGGCAATGGCATCCTGCTTGCGGTAAAAGCCGCAGCATGGCATCACGCCCATGCAGAGCATGCGTGGATCGTACACTGCGCATAACCATTCGACACATGGAGGTGTCACCGCGACGGGCGCACCCATGCCTGTTGCGGCCAGGGTGGCGCGGCTCTGCCGTGATGATTCGTCAGCAAACCGCGGCGGGATGCCTGGTTTCGCACAAGAACCCAAGGCCGGATGCATGAAGCAAGACTCCGTCATCAAGATCCTATTCGTCGCCGATGTGCTGGAGCACGCTGAGCAGATCATCAGCCAGTTGCGCAACGGCGGCATCGCCGTGCGCCCTGCGCGGGTGGGCAACGAAGCCGAGTTTCTGGCAGCCTTGGACAGCCTGGGTCCGGACTTGGTGCTGGCGGTTCCCGGCGCACGCGATCTGGCCTTGGCGGATGTGGCGCGCCTGATTGGCGCCAGCGCGCGCGACATCGCGCTGGTGGCGCTGCTGGACCACATCGATGCCACCACCCTGGCCCAGGCTTTTCGCAGCGGCGCGCGCGCCGTCGCGCTCGCCGGCAATACCGAACAATTGCGCGGCATCGTGCTGCAGGAAGCGGAAGCGCTCAGCGCGCGCCGCGCGGTGCGCCGCCTGGAAGCCGCGTTGCGCGAGGCCAATCGCCGCTGTGACGCACTGCTGGATTCCTCGCGCGACCCGATCGCCTACGTGCACGAGGGCATGCACGTACGCGCCAATCAGGCCTACCTCGAAATGCTCGGCTTTGAGGAATTCGCCGAGATCGAGGGTCAGACCCTGCTCGATCTGGTCGCCGAGGACGGCACCGAGGATTTCCGCGGTCTGCTCAAGCGCCTGTCGCGTGGCGAACCGCCACCGGCGCGGCTGGACCTGCGCCTCAAGCGCGCCGATGGCGGCGTATTCGATGCGCTGCTTGAGTTCTCGCAGGCAGCATTCGAGGGCGAGCCCTGCCTGCAGATCATCGTGCGACGTCAGGTCGTGGATAAGTCGCTGCTGGAACAACTGCAGCGCGACATCGTGACCGGGCTCTACAATCGCACCCATTTCATCGATCTGCTGGGCAGCGCAGTCACCGAAGCAGGCAAGGGCCGCAACGATCAGGCCGTGCTGCTGCTGGAACCCGACCATTTCGCTAGCGTGGTGGATCGCGTCGGCATCAGCAACGTCGATACGCTGCTGCGCGGCCTGGTGGAGCGCATCCAGGGCGTGCTTGCCCCCCCCGACATCGCCGCGCGGTTTTCCGACCACGGTTTCGTGATCCTGCTGCGCGGCCGCCCGCACGAATCGGTGCAAGTGCTGTGCACGGCGCTGCTGCAAGCGATCAATGGTGCCATCCTCGATCTCGGCAATCACTCGCTGGCGATCACCGCCAGCATCGGTGGCAGCCTGATGGGCGAGAAAAACGCCAATACCGCGGCCGCGCTCGACCAGGCCGGCAACATGCTGCGCAACGCGCAGGGCGAGGGCGGCAATCGCTTTGCCCTCTACGACCCGGCCGCACAGGAGCGTGCCGAGGCCGACAAGGACAAGCGCTGGCACAACCTGCTGCGTGACGCGCTGGCGCATGGCCGCTTCGTGATCTTCCACCAGCAGGTGATCGCCTTGCTCGGCAGCGAGGGCAGCATCAGTGAATTGCTGCTGCGCATGGATGGTGCGCAAGGTCTGGTACTGCCGGGGATTTTCATGCCGGTTGCCGCGCGCCACGGCCTGCTGCCGGCGATCGATCGCTGGGTGCTGCGCGAGGCGATTCGCTTGCTGAGCTCGTCCGGATTCTCGCAGCAGAGTTTTTTTGTCAAGATCTCGACGCCCAGCCTACTCGATGAAAAACTGGCCGACTGGATCGGCGAGAAGCTGCGCGAGTCCAGTGTCGACGGCCAGCACCTGATTCTGGAGTTCCAGGAAAACGAGGTGGTGACCAACCTCAAGCACGCGCAACGTTTCAGCCAGCAGGCGCGCGCGCTGGGTTGTCGCCTGGCACTGGAGCGTTTTGGTGTCGGCCTCAACTCATTCCGGTTGCTGGATCACGTCGACGCCGATTTCCTCAAACTGGATCGCAGCTTCGTCAACGACCTGGCGCGCAATACCGAGAATCAGCGGCGCGTGCGCGAGATCGTGCAGCAGGCACAGGCGCGCGGCAAGGAAACCGTGGCCGAGTGGGTCGAGGACGTCAACAGTGTGTCGCTGCTGTTTGCCGCGGGCGTCAGCTACGTGCAGGGCAATTTCCAGCACGAACCCGAGCGTCTCGCCAGCTGAAAGCCACGCCGGTGGAAGCGCGGCGCAGACACCGCCAAGCCCGCACGACGCGCGTGCGGGCTTGGCGGCAAATCAGGCATCAGGCGCAAGCGGTCACAACCCGCTGGCAGGAATCAGCCAAGTCAGCATCAGTCGCGCGCGGCGACGTCTTCCTTGATGCGCGCGGCCTTGCCTTCCAGCTCGCGCAGGAAGTACAGCTTGGCGCCACGCACCTTGCCGCGGCGCTTGACCTGCACCGAATCGATCGCGGCGCTGTGTGCCTGGAACACGCGCTCGACACCGGTGCCATGCGAGATCTTGCGCACCGTGAAGGCCGAATGCAGGCCGCGATTGCGCTTGGCGATGACGACACCCTCGAAGGCCTGCACGCGCTCGCGGTTGCCTTCCTTGACCTTGACGTTGACCACCACCGTGTCGCCCGGCGAGAACTCGGGCAGGGTGCGCGTCATCTGGGCCTTTTCGAATTGTTCAACGATCTTGTTCATGACATGGGTCCTGGGTTCCGTAGTGCATGCGCCGACAATGAGCGCCTAGCCTAACGCCGCCAGTCGCTCGCGGCGAAATTCGTCCAGCAGTTGGCGTTGCTCGGCATCGAGCACGCGTTCCGCCAGCAGGTCCGGGCGCCGCAACCAGGTGCGCCCCAGCGCCTGTTTCAGACGCCAGCGGCGGATGGCCGCATGATCGCCCGAAAGCAGCACCTGCGGCACATCACCCAGCGCGTCCCGCTCGGGCCGCGTGTAATGCGGACAGTCCAGCAGACCGTCCGCGAAAGAATCCTGTGCTGCCGACTCGCTGTGGTTGAGCACCCCAGGCAACAGGCGCCCGACCGCATCCAGCACGACAGCAGCAGCCAATTCGCCGCCCGAGAGCACGAAGTCGCCGAGCGAGATTTCCTCGTCGACCGCGTGCTCGAGCAAGCGCTCGTCCACACCCTCGTAGCGCCCACACAGCAACAACAGGCGCGGCATCTGCGCGAACTGCGCGACGCGCGCCTGGGTGAGCCTGCTGCCCTGCGGGCTCAGGTACACCACCGGCGCTGGTGTTGCCGCTGCGGCCTGCGCTGCGGCAAGCGCCGCGCGCAAAGGCTCGATCAGCATCACCATGCCCGGCCCGCCACCGTAGGGACGTTCGTCCACCCTGCGGTAGGCATCGCTGGCGTAATCACGCGGGTTCCAGGTGCCGAGCTCGAGCAGCCCGCGCGTCTGTGCCCTGCCGATCACGCCCAGTGCCGCGCTCTGCTGCACGAATTCGGGAAACAGCGTCACTACATCGATACGCATGTCCCGCTCCGTGATTCAGAACGCCGGATCCCAGTCCACCACGATACGGCCGGCGGCCAGATCCACTTGCTGCACCCACTGTCCGGGCACGAACGGCAGCAACCGCTCACGCTCGGCATCCCGCACCACCATCACATCGTTGGCGCCAGTCGAAAGCAGGTGACTGACCTTGCCCAGCGATACGCCTTCGAGGGTGACGACCTCGAGTCCTTCGAGATCGGCCCAGTAAAACTCGCCCTGCGCCAGTGGCGGCAACGCAGCACGCGCCACGCTGACTTCGGCATCCATCCAGGCAAGAGCCGCATCACGATCCAACACCCCGGGCAGGCTGACGATCAACGCCTTGCCCTGCACTCTGCCGTTGATCCGCTTGAGTTCGATTTCGCGGCCGTCGGCAGCCTTCAGGCGCCAGACCCGGTAATCGAAAATCCGCTCGGGCGGCGCGGTGTACGAAAACAGCTTGAGCTCGCCGCGCAATCCGTGCTGGCCAACGACGCGGCCCAGCACAACCCAGCGTGTTTCGCTCAAGCAGCTTGCCGCGAAGCTTCCTTGACCAGCACGCGCACCTTGTCGGACAACTGCGCGCCCTTGGCCACCCAGCCCTGCACCCTGGCCACATCCAGCTGCAGACGCTGCTCGCCGCCGGCAGCCATCGGATTGAAGAATCCGACGCGCTCGAGGCTGCGGCCATCGCGCTTGTTGCGCTGATCGGTGACCACCACGTGGTAGAACGGGCGACCCTTGGCGCCGCCGCGCGTCAGTCGAATCTTGACCATGAGGAACGAAACTCCCAGTGACACCGAGCCCGCTCGACAGAAGAGGGCGTGGAAAAGCCGTGCATTGTAAACATTCCCGGCGCAAATGAAAGCCCCCACCGACGCCGTGGCGGTCTCTGGCGGCTTTGCCGGTCGTCACGCAGAGCGTCCATTTGACGGGCGGGGTCGCCTGCGGCGGGGTGCCACCCCTGCCGCACCCGGCTTGCAAGCCGCACCATACTCTGAAGTATGATTCAAACGCTCGTTCGAGGTTCGCCATGAAGCGTGCGCTCATCCCATTGCTCGCCGTGCTGCTCCTCGCCGGCTGCGCCACGACCCGCCCGATCTTTCCGCCCGCGGCCAGCGTGCAGGAAATCCGCCAGCAAGCCGATGGCCGCTGGCGGGTCACCGTGCGCCTGCAAAACTATGCCCTGCGCAGCATGCGCTTCACCCGTCTGCAACTGCGCCTGGGCATCGCCGGACATCCGGCCGGCGCGATCGTCACAACGCCGGATATGGACATCGCCGCGACCGGCTCCGATGTCACCGTGTTCACCCTGCGACCCGACGCCACGGCGCGCGCCGCGCTGCTGGCCGACACCGCCGGCAACATCGCCTACAGCCTCGACGGCAGCGTGCGCGCCGGGCCCGAGCCTGCGGATCAGCACGACTATCCGCTGATGCATCTAGGTTACCTGTCGCCAGTGCCCGGCCTGCCGGATGCTTGGCGCTGAGCCAATTCCCGCCTCTCCCGAGATCAAACCATGACCCAGTACGCCGCCCCACTCGATGACATGCGTTTTGCCCTTTATGACGTGCTGGATGCCGAGCAGGTGCTGAAAGCACTGCCACGCGGCGAGGCACTGAACCGCGAACTGTTCGACGCCGTACTTGATGAAGCCGCGCGTTTCAGCGCGCACGTGCTGGCACCGCTCAACCAGGGTGGCGACGCCGAGGGCTGCCACTACGACAAAGACAGCGCCAGCGTGACCACGCCCAAGGGCTTCAGGGACGCCAACGCACAGTTCGTGGCCGGCGGCTGGGCCGGTCTGACCGCGCCTGAGCAGTACGGTGGCCAGGACCTGCCCGAGACCATCGGCGCACTGGTCAAGGAAATGCTGGACTCGGCCAATCTGTCGTGGAGCAACTATCCGCTGCTCTCGGCCGGCGCCACGGAGGCACTGCTGCAACACGGCGAGGAATGGCAGCGCGAGGTGTTCCTCAAGCCCATCGTCGCCGGGCGCTGGACCGGCACCATGTGCCTCACCGAGCCGCACTGCGGCACCGACCTGGGCCTGCTGAAAACACGTGCCGAACCGGCGCCGGACGGCAGTTACCGCATCAGCGGCACCAAGATCTTCATCACCGGCGGCGAGCAGGACCTGAGCGAGAACATCGTGCACCTGGTGCTGGCACGCCTGCCCGACGCACCCGCCGGCACCAAGGGCATCTCCATGTTCGTGGTGCCCAAATTCAAGGTGGCGCGCGACGGCACGGTGGGCGCGCGCAACGCCGCCGCCTGCGGCTCGATCGAGCACAAAATGGGCATCAAGGGTTCGTCTACCTGCGTGATGAACTTCGATGGCGCCGAGGGCTATCGGGTCGGCCCGCCGCACAAAGGCCTGATGGCCATGTTCACCATGATGAACGCGGCGCGGCTGGCAGTGGGCATCCAGGGCCTGGGGCTGATCGAGCGCGCCTACCAGAACAGCCTGGCCTACGCGCGCGAGCGCCTGCAGATGCGCGCGCTCAGCGGTGCCAAATTCCCCGACAAGCCCGCCGACCCCATCATCGTGCACCCCGATGTGCGGCGCATGCTGCTGACGCAGAAGGCCGTCGTCGAGGCCGGGCGCGTGCTGGTGCTGCACGCCGCACTGCTGGGCGATACGCAACTGCGCAGCACCGATGCCGCGCAGCGCGCGCTTGCCGAGCAGGAGCTGTCGTTCCTGATTCCGATCTGCAAGGGCCTGCTCACCGAACTGTCCAACCAGTGCACCTACGATGCCATGCAGATTCTCGGCGGCCACGGCTACATCGCCGAATGGGGCATGGAGCAGTTCGCACGCGACGCGCGCATCACCACCATCTACGAGGGCACCACGCAGATCCAGGCGCTGGATCTGCTCGGGCGCAAGGTGTTCCAACTGCAAGGCGCGGGACTCAAGCTGTTCCTCGAGCGCATCGCTGCGTTTTGCCAGCAGCACGCCGACAACGCGCAACTGGCCGAGTTCGTCGGCCCGCTGGCCAAGCTGGCGCAACAGTGGGGCGAACTGACCCAGCGCATCGGCGTTGCTGCCGCGGGCAACCCCGATGAAATCGGCGCGGCGGCCGTGGACTATCTGTTCTACAGCGGCTACATCACCCTCGCCTTTTTCTGGGCGCGCAGCGTGGCGAGCGCCGATGCCGGCACGCGCAGCGCCGAATTCAAACAGGCCAAACGCGCCACCGCACGCTTCTACTACCAGCGCGTGCTGCCGCGCACCGAGGCGCACGCCAGCAGCATGCGTGCCGGCGCCGCCAGCCTGATGGACTTGCCGGAAGCATTGTTTGGCTGAGCCATTCGCAACTGGCGCGACGGGAATATCCGCGCGCTGTTTGCGCGACACGCGGGAACCAGGATGCATCGCGCAAGCACTTGGCCCTTTTCCACAGCCTCGCGTTCAGGCTAAATTGGCTCCCGCGACCCACCTGCCGCCGCCTCGAGCGTACCGCGCATGAGCGACACCGCCCCGGAGCTGCACTTCCGCCTCGCCGAAGCCGGCGACGAGGCGTTTATCCTGAGTCTGGCCGAGCGCCTGCTGTCTTTTGATCTGCCGACTTGGCGCAAACACAAGGAAGCCCTGGCTCATCTGCGCGGCGACCTGCGCCGGCACCTGCTGGACGAGCCCCCGGGCAGCTACATGTTCATCGCCGAAGACAACGATGGCGAACCCGTGGCCCTGCTGCATCTGCAAAAAAGCAGCGACCTGCTCAGCGGCAAGCCTACCGTGCATATTTCCGACCTCGCCGTGCCCGCCGCACGCGAAGGCCAGGGCATCGGCCGCGCCCTGCTGGCCTGGGCCGAGGACTGGGCGCGCGAACATGGCGCCGCCGCGCTGACCCTCAACGTATTCCCAGGCAATACCCGGGCACAGGCTCTGTACACGCGCAACGACTTCCAGACCGACCTGCTCAAACTGGTACGTCCGTTGCGCTGAGGGTGTGACCTGCGTCTTTGACTGGCGCGCCCCTCTGGATCTCACCGTCCTTTCCTGGACGCCACGGCGGATCTGCGTCGGCGCAGACGCGGAGGTCGTGTGCGTCACCGCACCGACTGCCCGTTGCCTGACGTTTACAGTCGTATTCAAGGTCGTTCCGTCTTGCTTGTCCGGCGAGTCGACCGATACAGACTGCGCAACCACCCATCCGCTGCGCGCCTGTCTTGCGCATGTTGACTCGATCTTCCTTGAGCCTGCATGGCTGCTTGGATTTGTCTCGCCCAACTCCGGCACATGACGACCATGTGATCACAGTCGAGGAGCATCACCATGCTGTATTACGCAGTGGTATTTCTGATCATCGCGCTGGCTGCGGGGATTCTTGGCTTCACCGGTGTCGCCGGCGCCGCGGTCGGCATTGCCAAGATCCTGTTCATCGTGTTTCTGGTGTTGTTCCTGGTTTCGTTCGTTTACAGCCGCCGCGGCCGGCATTGAAGCCGATGTGTTGCCGCCTCGCCCATTCCCATTCTTCAGATTTCCTCATGCAGCGCCTGCGCGCAAGGCATCGCTGCACCCTGTCCACCACGTTCAAGGTAAAGACGCATGAATAACGACATCATCAAAGGCAAGTGGTCGCAGTTGCACGGCCAACTCAAGACGCAGTGGAGCAAGCTCACCGACGACGATCTGGGACAGATGGACGGCCATCGCGAATATCTGGTCGGCAAAGTGCAGGAGCGCTATGGCATCGCCAAGGATGCGGCCGCCGCGCAGGTCGCGGAATTCGAGCGCACGCTGCGCCGAACCCATTGAGGCAAGCCCCAACCGGCCCGCGCATTGGCGGCATCCCGCTTCCCGTGAACAAAGGACAACAACATCATGAACCTGCATCTGAGTATCGGGCCACTGGTCTCGCTGATCGCCGGCGTGCTGATCTTGATCATGCCGCGGCTGCTGAATTACATCGTCGCGATTTATCTGATCATCATCGGACTGATCGGACTCTTCGGCACCGGCGCCCTGCACCTCTGATTTGCACCCGCGGCGGAGATCCCGCCGTGCACTCGCCACTCGATTCGCGCCTGGCGGCACTGTAATCACGGCGTCGCCCGTTGCACATGGAGAAACCACATGCTCGGCATCATCTTGCTGATCGTTCTGATCGTACTTTTGCTCGGTGCGATTCCGAGTTGGCCGCACAGCAGAAGCTGGGGCTATGGGCCCAGCAGCGGCTTGGGCATCGTTCTGATCATCGTCATCGTCCTGCTGCTCATGGGCCGGATCTGAGTCGCCGCTGCCTGAGCCGCCGCTGCGCTGTCCGTGGCCACAGGGATTCAGCGCGGCGGTTTCCAAGGGTGCCCACGCTCAGGTCGCAGGCCGCTTCGGCAGGAGTCGGTCGTACTCATGCTTGACCACCGCGTAGCACTCGCATACGCGCCGCTCCAGGCCGGCCCGATCCAGCACTGTGATGTGACCGCGCTGGTACTTGATCAGCCCGGCCTCCTGCAATTTTCCCGCGGCTTCGGTGACACCCTCGCGACGCACGCCGAGCATGTTGGCGATCAATTCCTGGGTCATCACCAGATCGCTGGATTGCAGGCGATCCAGACTCAGCAGCAGCCAACGACACAATTGCTGATCCAGTGAATGATGGCGATTGCACACCGCGGTCTGTCCCATCTGCGTGATCAGCGCCTGCGTGTAACGCAACAGCAGATGCAGCACCGAGCCGCCGCGGGTAAATTCCATCATCAGCAAGCGGGCATTGATCCGGAACCCCACGCCGGCGCTTTGCACAACAGCGCGGCTGGTGGTCGACTCGCCGCCCATGAACAACGAGATGCCGACGATGCCTTCGTTGCCCACCACTGCGATCTCCGCCGATGAACCGTTTTCCATGACATACAGCAGTGAAACGATCGACGTCGTCGGGAAATATACATGGGTGACATTGCTGCCAGGCTCGTAGAGCACCTGACCCAGCTCCATCTCGACCCGCTCCATATTAGTCAGCCAGCGCGCCAATTCCTGCTCAGGCAAAACCGCGAGCAGCTGATTCTGCATCAGCTCGGATATCGTTGGCATCGGCGCCTCCCTGGTTTGAATCGGCGAATATTTTAGCGAAATCGCCCGTGCGTGCACCAGCCATCTCGCTAAGCGCTGCGTGCTCCGCCAGCGCCGGCCAAGCGCGCGCTTGCCATCCTTTCCGATACAACGCGCCGGGTGTCCCGACAACACGCCGGCCGGCCTTGACTGCATGGCAAGCGTCATCGGCGCGCGTCCGTTGACCGGCCCCAGGGACCGCATCGCACCCGGCGTACCGGGTGCGTCACCGCACAGACGCGTCTGCAAGGCAAGCGCACTCTGCACCGTGATGGCGAAAGGCACTGGCCGAGTCAGCAAAGGAATCAGGACACGAGCTGGTTCAAGCCTGTCGAGCCGGGGCAACAGCCCCAAGCGGCTGTGCATGGATGCGCAGCCGGACTTCCCGCACAGCAGGAGCGACGCGGGAAGTGCGCCGGATTTGGCGCGTCGGAGCGAGCCCGGGATGGGCTGGCTCCGACATCTCCAATCCAATGCTCCGCCCCCAATTCAATCCATGGAGCGGTGATCGCACGCAAGCGCCAATGCTGTGCCGTGGTCAGTGCGCTATGTCCACCCTCGCAAGGAGGGCACACCGAAGGAGTCGACACAATGAGCAATCCAAACCGCGACGCACCCAGCAAGTCCAAACCGGGCCACGACCAGAAGCACGAAGTCGCGCCCACGCTGCCCGGCAATCGCGACAAGCATGAGTCCGGGCAACACGAAAGGTCCGGCGCCGGCAAGCAACACGATGGCCACAAGGCCTTCGAGAAAACGGCGCCACCCGCGGGCCGCTAATTCGGCCCGGGAACCTGTCGGCCAAGCCCGCCAAGCCCCGCATGCCTGCGCAAGATCCGAACTCGTTCGGGTCTTGCGCAACACCGAAGCGAAAAACCCCCTTCCATGGAGATCAGATCATGACCAAACGTTATCTACCCTTGCTCGGCGTGCTGACGGTATTCGCCGCCAGCACGATGATTCCGCAATACGCGTCGGCCGCCGAAGCCAACCTCGATTGCAAAATGCACTTCCAGACCAGCAGTTGGTCGGTCATCTACAAGCACGTGGAGGGCACCGGCTTGGTGACATGCGCCAATGGTGCATCGATGCACGTGAAGATCACCGCACAGGGCGTCGGCCTCACCGCCGGCAAATCACGTATCGACAATGGCGTGGGCACCTTCACCGATGTGCACACCATCGACGACGTGCTGGGCGCGTACGCACAGGGCGAAGCCAATGCCGGCCTGGTGAAATCAGGCTCCGCACAAGTCCTGACCAAGGGCACGGTCTCGCTGGCGCTGGCGGGTTCGGGCCAAGGTATCGACCTTGGCGTCAGCGTGGGCAAGTTCACCATCAGCAGAGCCAGATAGAGCCGCCTGGCAGCCCAGCGACGCGCGCCATCGGTTTGCGCGATGCAGCGGACGCGACACCGAATCCCGGTCTCGCGTTCCGCATGCAACCAGCACCGGTGCGACATTGCGCGGCAAGGGTTCGCTGCGATACGGCGCCCGCTTCACACGATGTGGCAGCAGGAAATCTCCTACTCAGAGGGTATCGCTCATGAACAACACAACCAGGGCACTCGTGGTCGGCTTGGCGTTCGCTCTTTCGGCCTGTGGCAAGTCGACGCAAAGTGATGTGAATCAGGCCGCGCGCAATCGCGCGACGGATGTGGCCAAGGCGAGCCAGGCCGCGCAGCCTGCCGTCGATGCCGCCAACCGCAATCTGGTCACGGCGCAACAGGATGCCAATATCAAAGTCGCGAACGCGACTGCCGCTGCCGACCAATCGGTCAACAAGGCGGCCGTGAGCCAGGCCAAGGCGCAAGCCAAGGCCGATTACAACGTCGCCATGGCACGCATCGAGGGCAACCTCAAGGTCGCGCAGGAAAGGTGCGCGATGCAGCCTGCCGATATGCAGACCGCATGCGAGCAGGACGCCCAGGCGATCCACGATCAGGCCGTGAATGCAGCGGTCGCGCAACTTGACCGGGTCATGCAGCAGCCAGGCTGATGGGCTGCGGCGACCGCGTGCCGCAGGAGGCCCGGTTGTCGCTGGCGGTGAATATTCCCGGGCCCGGCGTCGCACGCGTCATCCGAACGGTTGGCTGCGTGTTCCCGGTGGGTCACGACCCAGCTCGCGCGATGCGCGCGGCGCACGCCGGCAGCGTGGCGCCAGAGGCCACGTCGAAGCGCCTGACCGGGTATTGAGCGTACGCTAGCGGAATACAACGCAGGCCTTCGCCCGATGCCGCCCGGCATCGGCCAAGGCTCACCCGATCATCGAGGAATCCGGGATTTTGGAAATCAGCAAACGGCCCGCCCGCTTCGGCATGCAACGTCTCAGGGCGATCGTTCGACACAGATCCATGCTGCGTCGCAATCTCCAGCACGAACCCGCGCTGCGCGCCGAACTGCTCAGCGCCGACCAGATGGAACTGTACGGCGTGGTGCTGGCCAACCGGCATCGCGCGTCCGCGCGGACGCTGACCAATTCCCTGCTTGCGCGGCTGGCGGACAACGAAATCACGCTGGCGCACGCCAGCGTCATGCTCACGCGCGCGGTAAGCAAAGGGTTGCGCATCACGCCGGCGGCGGAGTGGCTGCTCGACAACGGCTACCTGATCGAGGAACAGATCCGCACCGCGCAACGCGACCTGCCCAAGGGCTACAGCCGCGAGCTGCCGCGCCTGCTCAACGGGCCATCGGCCAAGTTGCCGCGGGTCTATGACATCGCGCTGGAAACCATCGCCCACGGCGACGGCCGCGTGGACCGCGAGAGCCTGAGCCGTTTCGTGGCGTCGTACCAGACGGTGACGCCGCTCAAGCTGGGTGAGTTGTGGGCAATTCCGATCATGCTGCGACTGGGCCTGATCGAAAACCTGCGCCGCGTGGCCGTGCGCGTCATGGCGGACTGGAACGACCGTAATCTTGCCGGCCAGTGGGCCGACCGCATGACCGCGATCGCCGAGAGCGATCCCAAGAGCGTGGTGCTCGCGGTGGCCGACATGGCGCGCTCGGACCCGCCCATGGCCAGTTCCTTTGTTGCCGAGCTCACGCGCCGACTGCAAGGCCAGGGGCCGGCACTGGCGCTGGCGCTGACCTGGATCGAGCAGGCGCTGTCCGAATCCGGGCTCGGCATCGAGCGCCTGGTGCAACTTGAAGCACAGCAGCAGGCCGCCGACCAGGTATCCATCGGCAACAGCATCGGCAGTTTGCGCATGCTCTCGAGCATGGACTGGCGCACGTTCGTCGAGTCCATGAGCCACGTCGAGCAGGTGCTGCGCCAGGATCCGGCAGGGGTTTATGCCGCAATGGATTTCACCACCCGCGACCACTACCGCCATGTGGTCGAAAGCCTGGCGAAGCACAGCACACGCAGCGAACGCGAAGTGGCGCGAGCCGCCATCGAGTTGGCCGGCGGTCGTGCGCAGACTGCGGCGCAAGGGCACGTCGGTTACTACCTCGTCGACCGCGGGCTGGCGGCGCTGGAACAGCGCGTCGGCACGCGTGGACCGGCGCTCAAAATCCTGCGCGACCTAGCACGGCGCGCGCCCCTGACCCTGTACCTGGGTTCGATCGTGCTGCTGCTGGCCTTATTGGCACAACCGCTGTTGCGCGCCGTGCTGCGCCATGGCATCGAAGGATGGGCATGGGCCGCCATCGCGGTGCCGGTAGTGCTGATCAGCAGCCAGTTGGCCATCAGTCTGGTGAACTGGCTGATGTCCATCGTGGTGTTGCCGCGCATGCTGCCACGCATGGATTTTTCCAGGGGCCTGCCACCCGCGGTGCGCACGCTGGTGGTGATCCCGGCCATGCTCACCTGCGTGCAGGACGTGGATGAATTGAGTGATGCGCTGGAAGTGCGCTTTCTGGCTAACCGTGACCCGTATCTGCATTTCGCCTTGCTCAGCGATTTTGCCGATGCCCAGAGCGAGGTGCTGGCGCTGGATGCGGAGCTGCTGCGGCAGGCCAGGCAACGCATCGACGCACTCAACTCCCGCTACCCCGATGCCCAGGGCGACCGGTTTTTCCTGCTGCACCGGCCGCGGCGTTGGAACGCGCGCGACCAGGTGTGGATGGGATACGAACGCAAGCGCGGCAAGCTGGCCGAGCTCAACGGCCTGCTGCGTGATGCCGGCCATGCAAGTTTCTTGCTGATCGTCGGCCGCACCGAGGTGCTGACCGAGGTCAAATACGTCATCACCCTGGACACCGACACGCAGTTGCCGCGCGACGCCGCGCGCCAGTTCGTCGGCGCCATGGCGCACCCGCTCAATCGCCCGGTGATCGACGCTGCCACGCGACGCGTCATCGCGGGTCACGCCATTCTGCAGCCGCGTGTGGGCATCAGCCTGCCTAGTTCGGCGCGCTCGGCTTATGCGCGATTGTTCGGCAGTGATGCCGGCATCGATCCCTACACGCGCGCGGTGTCGGACCTTTATCAGGATCTGTTCGGCGAAGGCTCATTCATCGGCAAGGGCATCTACGACGTCGATGCCTTCGAGCAGGTACTCGCGGGCCGCTTCGCCGAGAACAGCATCCTCAGCCACGATCTGGTGGAGGGTTGCTTCGCACGCTCGGGCCTGATCAGCGACGTGCAGTTGTACGAAGACTATCCATCGCGCTACACCAACGACGTGAACCGCCGCCATCGCTGGATTCGCGGCGACTGGCAGTTGCTGCCGTGGCTGCTGCCCTGGGTACGCACGCCGGATGGCCAGCGCGTGCGCAACCCCCTGTCGGCGCTGTCACGCTGGAAGATTCTGGACAATCTGCGCCGCAGTCTGGTGCCCGCCGCGCTGCTGGTCCTGTTGCTGCTCGGCTGGTTTGCCATGAAGCACGTGGCGATGTGGACAGTGGCCGTGCTCGCCGTGATCTTCGTGCCGCCGCTGCTGGCCGTGCAGCTCGACTTGTTTCAAAAACCGCACGATGTACTGCTCGGCCAGCACCTGCGCGCGGCCCTGCGCAGCAGTGGCGAGCAGGCCAGCCGCTTGCTGCTGACCCTGACGTGGTTGCCACACGAGGCGCTCTACAGCCTCGACGCCACGCTGCGCACGCTGTGGCGCATGGCCGTGACACGGCGCCGCTTGCTGCAGTGGAACCCGTCCCAGGCAGTCGAGCGCGGCGCTGGCGACACGCTGGCCGATTCGTTCAGATCGTTGGCAGTCGGCCCGGCGCTGGCGCTGCTGACGGCCCTTGCGTTGTTGCTGTTGCGGCCGGGCGCGCTGCTGGTGGCCGCGCCCTTGCTGCTGCTGTGGCTGGCCGCGCCGGCCATTGCCTGGCGCATCAGCCAACCGGTGACGCTGCAGGAGTTCGTGCCGACGCCCGTAGCGCTGCACTTTCTGCGCCGCCTGGCGCGCAAGACCTGGGCGTTTTTCGAGGCCCATGTCGGTGCGCAGGACCATGGCCTGCCGCCCGACAATTTTCAGGAACAACCCACGCCGGTGATCGCGCACCGCACCTCGCCCACCAACATGGGACTGGCGCTGCTGGCGAATCTGGCGGCCTACGACCTCGGCTACCTCGGCATCGGTCGGCTGTTGCAGCGCACGGCGCAAACCCTGCAGACCATGCAGGGGCTGCCGCGCTATCGCGGGCATTTCTACAACTGGTACGACACCCTCACCCTGCAGCCGCTGGCGCCGCGCTATATCTCGGCGGTGGACAGCGGCAATCTGGCCGGACACCTGCTGACCTTGCGCCCAGGCCTGCTGGCGCTGGCGGATGATCCGCTGTTCGATGCGCGCCTGCTGCAAGGCCTGGCCGACACCATGGAGTTGCTGCACGAAGCCTTGCAGGCCCGCGATGACAGCACCGCCGCCCTGGCGATCTTGCGCCAGGCACTCGCTGCGGCGCAGGCCAACCCGCCGCTCACGCTGGCGGCTGCCGCGGCTTGCCTGCAAGGCTTGCTGGCCGACGCGGATGCGCTCGCGCTCGACACCGAACCGGCCACGCCCGATGCGTCGGAAGCCGCCGACGCCACCACCCTCGGCGATGTCGCCTTCTGGCTGCAGGCGCTGCGCGCGCAATGCCGCGATGCCAGCGCCACGCTGCAGCCGTTCGCGGCATGGACGCCATCCGTTGAACACGGCGAACAGCAGGCCATGCCTACCCTGCGCCAGTTGACGCACGACGGCAGCGCGGCCCGACACGGCGACACGCAGCACGCCATGCAACAACACGCTGCAGACCTGCTGCAGACCATCGAGCGACTGGCGCAACAGGCCGGCGCACTGGCACTGATGGACTACGGCTTTCTCTACGACAGCCAGCGCGACCTGCTGTCGATTGGCTACAACGTCGATGAGCGTCGGCTCGACGCAGGGTTCTACGACCTGCTGGCCTCGGAGGCCCGGCTCACCAACTTCGTCGCCATCGCGCAGGAACAGTTGCCGCAGGACAGCTGGTTCGCGCTTGGCCGTCTGCTCACCAGCAGCAGTGGCGAGCCGGTGCTGTTGTCGTGGTCCGGCTCGATGTTCGAGTATCTGATGCCCCTGCTGGTGATGCCGAACTACGCCGGCACCCTGCTCGACCAGACCTGTCGCGCGGCGGTGGCGCGGCAGATCGAATACGGCCAGCAGTTGGGCCTGCCGTGGGGCGTTTCCGAGTCCGGTTACAACACTCAAGACACGCAGTTCAACTATCAGTACCGCGCCTTCGGCGTACCCGGACTGGGCCTGAAACGCGGCCTGAGCGAGGAGCTGGTGGTGGCGCCCTATGCCTCGGCGCTGGCGTTGATGGTGGCGCCCGCCGCCGCCTGCGCCAACCTGCAACGTCTGGCTGACGCGGGCGTGGAAGGCCGCTATGGCCTGTACGAGGCGGTGGACTACACCCCGGCGCGCCTGCCGCGCGGGCAAGGCGCGGCGATCGTGCGCTCGTTCATGGCGCATCACCAAGGCATGAGTTTGCTGGCGCTCGATCATCTGCTGCAGCAGCGTCCGATGCAGCGCCGCTTCGAGTCCGACCCCAGCCTGCGCGCCACCTTGCTGCTGCTGCAGGAACGCGTGCCCAAAACCGCCGCAGAGTACCGTCATACCTCCGCTGCACTGGCGCCGCAGGTGCTGGCGCGCACAGCGGAAACCAGCCTGCGCGTATTCACCGACCCGGACCGCGCACGGCCCGCCGTGCAACTGCTGTCGAACGGGCGTTATCACGTGATGGTCAGCAGCGCGGGTGGAGGCTACAGCCGCCATCGCGACATGGCGGTGACGCGCTGGCGCGAAGACATCAGCCGCGACGACGCCGGCGCGTTTTGCTATTTGCGCGATGCCAGCAGCGGTGTGTTCTGGTCCAGTGCGCATCAGCCTGCGCGCGCGGCACTCAAATCCTACGAGGCGATCTTTTCCGACGCCCGCGCCGAGTTCCGCACGCGCACGCAGGATTTCGATACGCACACCGAAATCGTCGTCTCACCCGAGGACGATATCGAGCTGCGACGCTTGCGCGTGACCAACCGCAGCCGCACCCGACGCAGCATCGAGATCACCAGCTATGCCGAGGTGGTGCTGGCGCCGGCGCTGGCCGATGCCATGCACCCGGCCTTCAGCAAGCTGTTCGTGCAGACCGAATTGGTGCGAGCGCTGCAGGCCATCGTCTGCACCCGGCGCCCGCGCTCCAGCAGCGAACGAGTGCCGTGGATGTGTCATCTGCTGGCCGTGCACGATGCCCACATCGACGAAATTTCGTACGAGACCGACCGCGCCCGCTTCATCGGCCGAGGCCGCAGCGCGGCCGATCCGCTGGCGATGGACAGCGCGAACCAGCCTGCGCGCGCGCTATCCAACAGCGCAGGGTCGGTGCTCGACCCGATCGTCGCCATCCGCTGCCGCATCACCCTCGAACCCGAGCAATCGGCGCTGGTCGATCTGGTCACCGGTGTGGGTGATAGCCGCGACGCCTGTCTGCACCTGATCGAAAAATACCGCGACCGGCATCTGGCCGACCGCGTGTTCGATCTGGCCTGGACGCATAGCCAGGTGATGCTGCGCCAGCTCAACACCAGCCAGGTGGATGCACAGTTGTACGAAGAAATGGCCGCCGGCCTGCTGTATGCCAACGCGTCACTGCGCGCCGAGGCCGGCATCCTGCGCGCCAATCGGCGCGGTCAGTCGGGTTTGTGGGGGCAGGCCATTTCCGGCGACCTGCCCATCGTGCTGCTGCACATCGCCGACCCGGCGAATATCGAACTGGTGCGGCAACTGGTGCAGGCGCATGCCTACTGGCGGCTCAAAGGCCTGGCGGTGGATCTGGTGATCTGGAACGAGGACCACGCCGGCTACCGGCAGCAATTGCAGGACCAGATCATGGGGCTGATTTCTTCCGGTGTGGAAGCCAGCCTGGTCGACCGTCCCGGTGGCATTTTCGTGCGCCCGGCGCAGCAGATTTCCAACGAAGACCGCATCCTGGTGCAGTCCGCTGCGCGCGTGGTGCTGAGCGACAGCCGCGGCACGCTGGCCGAACAGGTCGGGCGCCGGCGCCTGCAAAAGCAGCCCGAGACCTTGCTGCCGGCACGCACGCGACCGCTGGAATCCAATCACCCGGGCGACACACCGGTCACCGCGGCCGCACCTGCCGATGCGCTGTTGCTGGACAATCCCTGCGGCGGCTTCAGCGTCGATGGCCGCGAATATGTGATCGACCTGGCGGCGGGACAGAACACCCCCGCGCCGTGGGCCAACGTGCTGGCCAATGCGCAGTTCGGCACGGTGATCTCGGAGAGCGGCGGCGCCTACACCTGGGGCGAGAACGCGCACGAATTCCGCCTCACGCCATGGCACAACGACCCGGTGACCGACGCCAGCGGCGAAGCCCTGTATGTGCGCGACGAAGAGAGTGGCCATTCCTGGTCGCCCACGCCGCTGCCCCGGCGTGGCGAAGGCGCATATCGCACCCGCCACGGCTTCGGCTACAGCGTGTTCGAGCACAGCGAAGACGGCATCCGCACCGAGTTGTGGGTGTATGTGGCGCTGGACGCGGCGGTGAAGTTCTCGGTGCTGAAGGTGCGCAATGTCTCCGGACGCGCGCGCCGCCTGTCGGCGACCGGCTATGTCGAATGGGTGCTCGGAGATCTGCGCGAGAAAACCGCCATGCATGTGGTCACCGAGTCCGACCCGGTGACCGGTGCCTTGTTCGCGCGCAATGCCTACAACACCGAATTCGCCGGTCGTGTGGCGTTTTTCGATGTCGACAACCCGGCGCGCAGCGTGACCGGCGACCGCAGTGAATTCATCGGCCGCAATGGCGCCCTGCGCGACCCGGCGGCGCTGCGCAACGCGCGGTTATCCGGGCAAGTCGGCGCGGCGCTGGACCCATGCGCGGCCATCCAGATTCCCTTCGATCTGGGCGCGGGCGACACGCGTGAAATCATCTTCCGCTTGGGCGTGGCCGAGAGCCCCAAGGCCGCCAGCGCGCTGGTGCAGCGCTGTCGCGGACTGGGCACGGCGGCCACCACGCTCGACGCCGTACGCGAGCACTGGCGCAGCACGCTGGGCGCGGTGCAGGTGCGCACGCCCGACCCGGCGCTCGACGTGCTGGTCAACGGCTGGCTGCTGTACCAGGTGATCGCCTGCCGCTTTCTCGCGCGCAGCGGCTACTACCAGTCGGGCGGCGCCATCGGCTTCCGCGACCAGTTGCAAGACGCCATGGCGATGATCCACGCCCAGCCCGATGCGGTGCGCCAGCATCTGCTGCTGTGCGCGGCGCACCAGTTCAGCCAAGGCGACGTGCAGCACTGGTGGCATCCGCCGCTGGACCGCGGCGTGCGCACGCGCTGCTCCGACGATTACCTGTGGCTGCCGCTATGCGTCAGCCGCTACGTGCAGATCACCGGCGACCACGGCGTGCTCGACGAGATCGCGCCTTATCTGGAAGGCCGTGCCGTCAACCTCGACGAAGAAGCCTATTACGACCGCCCCACGCGTTCGGAGCGACGTGAGTCGCTGTACCAGCATTGCGTGCGCGCCATCGAGCACAGCATGCCGCGCGGCGCGCATGGTCTGCCGCTGATGGGCACGGGCGACTGGAACGACGGCATGAACCGCGTCGGCGAGCAGGGCCGTGGCGAAAGCGTCTGGCTCGGTTTTTTCCTGCACGACGTATTGCTGCGCTTCGTGCCACTGGCGCAGGCGCGGGGCGACGCCGCGTTCGCCGCGCGCTGCACGGCCACGGCTGCCGCGCTGCGCAGCAACCTCGACCAGCATGGCTGGGATGGCGCCTGGTACCGCCGCGCCTACTTCGATGACGGCACGCCGCTGGGCACGGCGGGCGGCGCGGAATGCCAGATCGACGCCATCGCGCAGAGCTGGGCCGTGCTGTCCGGCGCCGCCGACGCAGACCGCCAGCGGCAGGCGATGGACGCGCTCGACCAGCGTCTGGTGCGCCGCGATGCCGGGCTGGTGCAATTGCTCGACCCGCCGTTCGAAAACACCCCGCTCGACCCCGGCTACATCAAGGGCTATGTGCCCGGCGTGCGCGAGAACGGCGGCCAGTACACGCATGCCGCGGTCTGGGCGGCCATGGCCTTCGCGGAACTCGGCGACGCCGCGCGCGCCTGGGAACTGCTGGGCATGCTCAACCCGGTCCAGCACGCTCGCAGCGCTGCCGACATCGAGCGCTACAAGGTCGAGCCCTATGTCATGACCGCTGACGTGTACGCCGCTCCAGCTCATGTCGGGCGCGGCGGCTGGAGCTGGTACACCGGCTCGGCCGGCTGGATGTACCGCCTGATCGTGGAATCACTGCTGGGTCTGCGCCGCGAGGGTGCGCGCCTGCGCATCGTCCCGGTCATGCCCGCCGACTGGCATTTCTTCGAGCTGGATTACCGTTATCGCGGCACCCGCTACCACATCACCGTATTGCAGGCGGGCGCTGGCGACAGCGACGAGTTGCGCCTGGATGGCGTGATTCAGGAATCATCGAGCATTGTGCTGCATGACGATGGCCTGGAACATCGGGTCGAGATCCGTCAACGACGCGCAATTTAGGATCCGGTCCATGACGTCTATCCAGCCGGGATATCCGCGCGCGGTCAGGGTGCCGTCCTTGCTGATCAGCCTCACGTTCGGCATCGAGATGAAACACGCACTTTTCGGCAACGCAGGAGCGCAACATCATGACCATGATCCACGCACAAGCGGATGAAGATTCGCCCTGCAAGCGGCGTTCCGGCGATGCCATGGTGGGCGACGGCGCGCTGTTCACCCGTGAGGACGCGGTCGACGCCGCCTGGACGGTGGTCGGTCCCGTACTCGCGACCCATCCCCGCGCTGTTCTCTACCGGCGCGGCGGCTGGCACAACCCGATGCCGGAGCGGGCCCGGGCATGAACGCAACCGACCCCGTCGTGGTTCTGCTCGATGTCGACAACACCCTGCTCGACAACGATCGCTTCGCCGCCGAACTCACGGCGCGGCTCGAGCATGACTTCGGCAAGGCCGGGCGCGAACGCTACTGGTCGATCTATGCCGGCCTGCGCGAGCAGCATGGCTATGCCGATTATCTGGGCGCCTTGCAGGATTTCCGCGCCACCAGCGCTGACGAGCCGGCGCTGCTGCAGATCTCGGCTTTCCTGCTGGACTACCCCTTCCGCGAGCGCCTGTATCCGCGCGCATTGGCGGCGATCGAACATCTGCGCACGCTGGGCACGGCGGTGATTCTTTCGGATGGCGACATCGTGTTCCAGCCGCGCAAGATTCAGCGCTCCGGGCTGTGGGACGCGGTCGCTGGCCGGGTGCTGGTGTATGTGCACAAGGAACGCATGCTCGAGGCGATCCAGCAGCGTTTCCCCGCTGCGCACTACGTAATGGTCGACGATAAACCGCAGTTGCTGGCTGCGGCGAAACGCGTCCTGGGCGATCGCCTGACCACCCTTTTCGTGCGCCAAGGCCACTACGCCGATGCTTTGCAGCGTGCCGTGATCGACCCTGCGCCCGATGTGATCATCGAACGCATCGGTGATCTGTGTGAACTCGCGTTGCGCGACTTGCATGGCCTCCGGAAGAGAGCGGTGGCGGCTGCGGCGCTAGCGGCGACGACGCGGGGATCGTCAGCGGAGCCCACATGAATCCGAACCGGACACCGCACGAAATCGGCCAGCGTTCCTGGCTGCGCAATGGCACCTGCATGGTGCGCGGCAGCGGCTGCCTGCGTCGCCATTGCTGCACTCATGCGCTGATCCGGCGCGATCGCCCACTGCAGGAGACTCGCGCATGAGCACGATGATCAGTCCGCTGGCGGGCAAGCCCGCGCCGCAGTCGCTGCTGGTCGATGTGCCGAAGCTGCTCGCCGCCTATGCCGATCTGCGTCCCGATCCCGCGCTGCCGGCGCAGCGCGTCGCCTTCGGCACGTCCGGACACCGCGGTAACTCGTTCGCGCGCAGCTTCAATGAGTGGCATGTGCTGGCGATCAGCCAGGCGATCTGCGACTACCGCAAGAACCAGGGTATCGATGGCCCGCTGTACATCGGATTGGATACGCATGCGCTGTCGCAGCCGGCGTTCGAGAGCGCGCTCGAGGTGCTGGCCGCCAACGGCGTGGCGACGCTGATCGCCAGGGGCGGCGAATTCACCCCGACGCCGGTGATCTCGCATGCGATCCTGGCCTATAACCGCGGCCGCAGCGCGGGGCTGGCCGATGGCATCGTCATCACGCCCTCGCACAATCCACCTGACAACGGCGGTTTCAAGTACAACCCGCCCAACGGCGGCCCGGCTGATACCGTCATCACCGGCGTCATCCAGGACCGCGCCAATGCGTTGCTCAGGGACGGACTCAAGACGGTGCGCCGCATGCCATTCGCGCAGGCGCGGCGCGCCGACACGACGCGCGAGCACGATTTTCTCGGTGCCTACGTGAGCGATCTCGGGCACATGATCGACTTCGACGCGATCCGCGGCGCCGGCATCCACATGGGCGTCGATCCGCTGGGTGGCGCCGGCGTGCACTACTGGGCACCGATCGCGCAGCGTTACCAACTCGACCTCACCGTGGTCAGCACGGAGGTCGATCCGACCTTCCGTTTCATGACGCTGGACTGGGATGGCAAGATCCGCATGGATCCGTCGTCGTCGTATGCGATGCAGCGGCTGATCGGCCTGAAGGATCACTACGACGTGGCCTTCGCCTGCGACACCGACCACGATCGTCACGGCATCGTGACCCGTGCCGGCTTGCTGGCACCGAACCATTACTTCGCGGTGCTGATCGACTATCTGTTCCGGCAGCGGCCGCAGTGGAGCAGCACCGCCGCGATCGGCAAGACCGTGGTCAGCACGGCGCTGATCGACCGCGTGGCGCAGCGGCTGGGGCGCAACCTCTACGAGGTGCCGGTCGGCTTCAAATGGTTCGTCGACGGCCTGTTCGACGGCAGCCTCGGTTTCGGTGGCGAGGAAAGCGCCGGCGCCTCGTTCCTGCGCCGGGACGGAACGGTGTGGACCACCGACAAGGACGGCATCGTCCCGGCACTGCTGTCGGCGGAGATCACCGCGCGCAGCGGCCGCGATCCCGCCGAGCTGTATCGCACCCTCGTCGGCGAGCTGGGCGAACCGCTGGCCGACCGCGTCGAGGCACCGGCGAGCGCGCAGCAGAAGTCACGGCTGGCGAAGCTGTCGCCAAAGCAAGTGCAGAGCACCCGGTTGGCCGGCGAGAAGGTCATCGACGTGCTCGATCATGCACCGGGCAACAACGCCGCGATCGGCGGCATCAAGGTATCCACCGCCAGCGGCTGGTTCGCCGCGCGCCCATCCGGCACCGAAGACATCTACAAGATCTACGCCGAGAGTTTCAGGGACCAGGCGCACCTGCAGGCGATCCTGCAGGAAGCGCAAACCATCGTCGACGCCGCGCTGAGCGCACGCTAGCGCACAGACGACGCGGCGTTTCTCGGCACAATGCAGGCTGCGCTTGCCATTCGCGGTTCTAACTGTGCCGTGTTGCGTGGCGCATGGAATTCGCGGCATGTCCATGTGGCCGAGCGCATTCAATGCCGGGTACGTATCGACGACCGACACCCGCAGTGACGCCAACCGTCGCTCACGCCGCGTGTCGCCCATGCCATCCATTTCAGTTGCCGGGAATCCGATCCATGCAAACACCCACACTCTCGACCGATTTGCTGCAGCGCATGGACGCCTACTGGCGTGCCGCCAATTACCTCGCGGTCGGCCAGATTTTCCTGTGCGACAACCCGCTGCTGAAGCGGCCGCTGGCGCTGGCGGACGTGAAGCACATGCTGCTCGGCCACTGGGGCACGACGCCGGGACAGAACTTCATCTACGTGCATCTGAACCGGCTCATCAAGCAGTACGACCTCGACATGATCTACGTCTCCGGCCCCGGCCACGGCGGCCCGGCGGTGGTCGGCAACACCTATCTGGAAGGCACCTACAGCGAGATCTATCCCGACATCAGCCAGGACGAAGCCGGGCTGCAAAAGCTGTTCAAGCAGTTTTCGTTTCCAGGTGGCATACCCAGCCACGCCTCGCCGGAGTGCCCCGGCTCGATCCACGAAGGCGGCGAACTGGGCTACTCGCTCAGCCACTCGTTCGGCGCGGTGTTCGACAACCCCGGCCTGATCGTCGCCTGCGTCATTGGCGATGGCGAGGCCGAAACCGGACCGCTGGCCACGGCGTGGCACTCCAACAAGTTTCTCGATGCGGCGACCGATGGCGCGGTGTTGCCGATCCTGCATCTGAACGGCTACAAGATTTCCAACCCGACCGTGCTCGCGCGCATCAGCCACGAGGAACTGGAGCAGTTGCTGCGCGGCTACGGCTGGACGCCGATCTTTGTCGAGGGTGACGAGCCGGCGCTGATGCACGAGGCGATGGCGACCGCGCTGGACACGGCGCTGGGGCAGATCAGGGCGATCCAGCGCGACGCCCGCGAGGACGGCAATTTCATGCGCGCGCGCTGGCCAATGATCGTGCTCAGGTCACCCAAGGGCTGGACCGGACCGAAGATGGTCGATGGCCTGCCGGTGGAAGGCACCTTCCGCGCGCACCAGGTACCGATCGCGATATCGGCCACGACGCCGCCCGAACACCTGCAGCAGCTCGAAGCTTGGCTGCGCAGCTATCGCCCCGAGGAACTGTTCGACGCGCACGGCCGGTTGCGCCCGGAGCTGGCCGAACTGGCGCCCGAGGGCACGCGACGCATGGGCGCCAATCCGCATGCCAACGGCGGCATGCTGCTGCGTGACCTGCGCATGCCCGATTTCCGCGACTACGCCTGCGCCGTAGCGCAGCCCGGCGTACCCGGCATCGGCGATACCCACGTGCTCGGCCCTTTCCTGCGCGACGTGGCGCTGCGCAATGGCGCGCAGCGCAATTTCCGCGTATTCGGCCCGGACGAAACCCTGTCCAACGGGCTGGAGTCTCTGTTCGAGGTCACCACGCGCCAGTGGGATGCCATCACCGTGCCGAACGATCAATGGCTGGCCTCCAGTGGACGCGTGCTTGACTCGATGCTCAGCGAACACCAGTGCGAGGGTTGGCTGGAGGGTTACCTGCTGACCGGCCGCCACGGCCTGTTCAATTGCTACGAGGCGTTCATCCACATCGTCGATTCGATGTTCAACCAGCACGCCAAGTGGCTGCAAGTCACCTCGCGCCTGCCCTGGCGACGCAAGATCGCCTCGCTCAATTACCTGCTGGCCTCGCATGTCTGGCAGCAGGACCACAACGGCTTCACGCACCAGGATCCAGGTTTCATCGATGTGGTGATGAACAAGAAAGCCGGCGTCGTGCGCGTTTACTTCCCGCCGGACGCCAACTGCCTGCTGTCGGTGATGGATCACTGCCTGCGCAGCCGCCACTACGTCAACGTGATCGTCGCGGGCAAGCACCCGGCGCCGCAGTGGCTGGACATGGACGCCGCGGTCAAGCATTGCGCCGAGGGTATCGGCATCTGGCAATGGGCCAGCAACGATCAGCAGGGGGCCGCGCCGGACGTGGTGATGGCCTGCTGCGGCGATGTGCCCACGCAGGAAACCCTGGCCGCCGTATCGATCCTGCGCGAGCACCTGCCCGCGCTGAAGATCCGCGTGGTCAACGTGGTCGACCTGATGCGCCTGCAACCGCAAAGCGAGCACCCGCATGGTTTGAGCGACATCGATTTCGACGCGCTGTTCACCGCGGACAAGCCGGTCATCTTCGCCTTCCACGCCTACCCGTGGCTGATTCACCGGCTGACCTATCGCCGCACCAACCACCACAACATCCACGTCCGTGGCTACAAGGAAGAAGGCACCATCACCACGCCATTCGACATGACGGTGCTGAACGATCTGGACCGTTTCCATCTGGTGATGGACGTGATCGAGCGCCTGCCGCAGACCGGCGACCAAGGCGTGTACCTGAAGCAGCAACTCGCGGACAAGCTGATCGAGCACAAACGCTACATCGACCAGCATGGCCAGGACATGCCCGAAATCCGCAACTGGACATGGACCCATCCGCAATGAACGCGCCGGTGGTGTCCACGGGCGTTCAATGAACTCGGCATGGCGTATCCCATGATCATCGGAAAACGCCGCCGTGAACCGGAATCCATCCGCCGGCAGCTCAAAGAATGACCGAATGAATGCGTGCCCCGGACAGTCACTCTTCAACCCGACATGTGGGAGCCAGTCGAAGACAGCCAGCGTCTGATCCGCGCATGGATCCTCGGAGTCAGCCGCGTGCGGTTATAGGCATCGGCGGCTTGACGGATTGCTTCGGCCTGCGTGGGATAGGCGTGGATCACCCGGGCGAGCGTGCGCAGGCCGATGCCCGCCACCATCGCCAGGGTGATCTCGTTGATCATGTCGCCGGCATGTCGAGCCACGATGGTGGCGCCAAGAATCTGGTCGGTGCGCTCCCTGACATGAATCTTCACGAAGCCGGCATCCTCGCCATCGGTCACGCCGCGATCGATCTCGTGCATCGGGATGGTGAAGGTCTTCACCGGAATGCCCTGCCGATTGGCTTCGCGCACGTACAGGCCGACATGGGCGATCTCCGGATCGGTGAAGGTGCACCATGGAATCACCATCTCGCTCAGCCGCCTGCGGCCGCGCAACAATGCGTTCTGCACCGCGATGCGCGCTGAAGCGGCGGCACTGTCCGTATATTTGTGCTCCAGGCAAACATCGCCTGCGGCATAGATGCGCGGGTTGCTGGTGCGCAGGAAATCGTCGATGCGGATGCCACTGCCTGCCGCATAGTCAACGCCGGCCGCCTCCAGATTCAATCCTTCGACGTTCGGCAGGCGGCCTACACCGGTCAGGATCGTGTCGACGGCGACGGTGTTGTGATAATCGTCGCTGACCAGGTCGACGCATTTCTGCCCATTCTCCATGCGCACCGCGACAGCCGTGGTATTCAGCCGCACCTCGATGCCGTCGCGCGCGAATGCGTCGGAAAGAATCTGTGCGGCATCGCGCTCTTCCTTGGCGAGAAACAGCGGCAAATCCTGGACGATGGTGGTGCGGGACCCCAATCGACAGAACGCCTGGGCCAGTTCGCAACCGATCGGACCGCCGCCGATCACCAGCAGGCGGCGCGGCAGTTCGGTCAGGTTGAAGACATTGGCGTTGGTCAGGCAGCCCGCCTCGTTGAGGCCCGGGATCGATGGCACATGCGGTCGTGCGCCGGTCGCGATAATCGCTTTGCGAAAGCGCAGCGTGTCCTCGCTGACCGTCAACGTGTCGGTGCCGCTGAAGCGCGCAGGGCCGAAGAACACATCGACGCCCATCGCCGTCAGGCGCCGTACCGAATCCTCGCCGCTGAGATGACTGCGAATACGCCGCATGCGCTCCATCGCGGCGGCGAAGTCGACCTGGACAGATCGCGGGCCGCACGCACCATAATGGCGGGCATCGCGCATTTCGGCGTACAGACGCGAGGTGCGAATCAGCGTATTGGATGGCAGGCACCCGGTATTCAGACAGGTGCCGCCCAGCAGATGACGTTCAATCAACGCCACGCGGGCGCCCAGCGCGGCGGCGGCTTCCGCCGCGGCCACCCCGGCCGGGCCGGCGCCGACAATCACCAGCTGGTAACAGTCCGCCGGGATCGGATTGCACCACGACTCAGGATGCACATGAGCCAGACGCGAGTGCTCATAGACATCCAGCGGGACCGCCGGCGGAACTGCATGCGCCGCCATCAGCCGCCGCCCCCGGAACCGTCCTGCTGCAACCATCCGCCGCGAAAACCTGCGCGCTGCAAGCCAAGACGGATCGGCGCGCAGTCGCGCATCCATTGCCAGATGCGCCCGCTGCGATGGTT
This sequence comes from Metallibacterium scheffleri, assembly GCF_002077135.1. Taxonomy (NCBI): domain Bacteria; kingdom Pseudomonadati; phylum Pseudomonadota; class Gammaproteobacteria; order Lysobacterales; family Rhodanobacteraceae; genus Metallibacterium; species Metallibacterium scheffleri. The sequence goes on from NZ_LDOS01000002.1 coordinate 1,897,038, forward strand.
CTCGATCATCAGCATCACGATGCCTTGGTCGAGCCCGAAATGGCCGGCGGAGACCCAGACCTTGCCATCGGCATCCCGCAATGACGGATTGAAACTGCTGGCGAGGCGTCCGTCATCGAGCATTTCCGGATAGCGCTGCATCAGATTGCGCACGGCCGCCAGCGCGAGCTGCGGCGCGAACGGCAATGACGCCAGCACGGAAGGGGCGGACAGGGTGCCATCGTCAGGCCCGTATGGCACGCCACGCGCGGCATAGCCGAACATCCTGCGCGCGGCATGGTCGGACAATCCCGCCGGCGCGCCGCCGGGGCCATCGCAGGCCGTCAGGCCCCAGCCGTTTGCATCGTACCCGGCGAACTCATGCGGGTTGCGCTGCGTGTATTCGCGCTGGATGAGGGTCGCGCGCAGGCTGTTTTCGAAGTAATCCGAGCGCTTCTCGCGCATGAAGCTGTCGCGGATGCCGCGAAAATCGATCCAGGCGTGCGAGAAATGATGCACGAACAGCGGCCCGGCGTAGAGATAGTCGTGGTCGTACAGATTTTCCCACTGGTAGGTTGCAGTCCAGGCCTGGTAGCAATCGCCCACGATCGGGTGCGTGGGCGATCCCATGGCCAGCACATACAGCAGGATCGCCTCGCTGTAACCCTCCCAGCCGTAGTGCAGAAATCCGCATTCGGGTTTCCAGCCCTGCCGGATCGTGTCGCCGTCAGCCTGTGCCCAGCGCCAGTCGATGCGCCGATACAGGAAATCGACCAGCTCGCGCAGTTCGATCTCGTCGGCACTATCCCCGGTGAAATGCATCGATGCGGTCAACGCTCCGGCGATCAGCAGGGCGGTATCGATCATCGACAGCTCCGATTGCCAGACGCGCGCGCCGGTATGGATGTCGAGAAAATGATAGTAGAAGCCCTTGTAGCCGGTTGCTCCGGGGCGGCCGCTCTGATCACTGTCACGAAAGAAACGCAGTGCCGCGAGCGTGCGTTGGACTGCATCGGCACGCTCCATCCAGCCGCGCTCCACCGCCACCGGGTACGACGTCAGCGCGAAGCCGACCACCGCGATGCTCACCGGCGAGTTGTCGCGCGAGGTATCGGCCACCAGCCCGTTGCGCGGATTCACGGTCTGCGGAAAGTAACCGAATGCAGCGCGCTGCAACTGGTCAAGCAGCGCCTCGTCCGTGAGCGGATGTATCTGAGTCATTGAATCGGTTCCGGGTAGGCATGACGAGTCGATGGGCCTCGCTCGTGCAAGGCAAGACGACCGCGATGCGTTGCGCGCTGAAGCGCTGCACAGCCGATCGACAGCGTATCCGTCATCGCATGCACGTTGCACGGCTTGGCGCCGCGACATCATGCACGGTGAGGTCCAGTTGCGGCGGGACATGTTGAAGCTGCAACCCAGAGTGTCAATGCCACAACAGGTACGCGTGATGCAGATCATGGAGACATCTGCAGGGCGCGCGGCAACTCATTCATGCTACTCCGTCTCCCTGAACAGGGTTCGGATTAACGCGACTTAGCACCGGCGCAGTCGCCGGCGCAGTCGTAAGCTCAGATCTCGGCACCGCACAGATGACCGGCGCGGACCGCACGCAGGAAGCCCCAATCCCATGTCGACTCGCCCACCTTCGCCCACCCGCGCCACGCCGCGTGTGCAATTGCTGTCGAACGGCCGCCTGGCGGTGATGGTGGACGATGCCGGTTCCGGCTTCAGCAGCTGGCACGGCATCGCCGTCACGCGCTGGCGCGAGGATCCCGTCGGCGATGGCTGGGGCAGTTATCTATTGTTGCGCGATGAGGAAAGCGGCGACGTCTGGTCGGCCGGACGGCAACCCTGCACCGACGAAACGGACGCCTGTACGGCCACCTTGTCCGACGGTTGCGTCAGCATCGCGCGACGCCACGGCACACTGGCCACCGTGCTCGATGTGGCGCTTGTGATTGATCGCGATGTCGAATTGCGCCGCGTCACGCTGACCAACCACGGCGCATATCCGCGCGACATCACGCTGACTTCGTATGCGGAGCTGGTGCTCGGCCCCGCCGCGGCCGATGCGGCGCATCCGGCTTTCTCCAAGATGTTCGTGCAGACCGAATGGGCGGAAGCGGACAAGACCCTGCTGGCGACACGGCGACGGCGCACACCCGACGAACCCGAGGTGTGGGCCGCGCATCTGGCGGCGGTCAAGACGGGTGATGCTGGCGCCTGCGAATTCGAGACCGATCGCATGCGCTTTCTCGGCCGTGGCCGCACGTTGCGCTGTGCGCAGGCGATGCGCCCGGGAGCGACCCTGTCGAACAGCAGCGGCTGCGTGCTTGATCCAGTCTTCAGTCTGCGCCGCCGGGCGCAGGTCGCGCCCGGCGCCAGCGTGCGCGTGGCGTTCTGGACCGCGCTGGGCGGTTCGCGTGCCGCCGTGCTCGCCCTGCTGCAGCCCATGCGCGCGGACGCAACCGGCGCGCAGGTGCTGGCGGAGTCCGTGGCCCACGCGCGCGCAGAGCAAACACGTCTGGGCATCGATGGCGCACAGGCCGAACGTTTCGGCGCGCTGGCCGGTGCGCTGCTGTATGCCGACCCGAGCCTGCGGGCACCACCCGAATGGCTGGAACGCGGCTCGGGTGGAGCCCCCGTGCTCTGGAGCTGCGGCATCTCCGGCGACCGTCCCGTCGTGCTGCTGCGCCTTGCCGCCGAGTCCGGGCTGGCGCGTGTGCACGAGTTGCTGCTGGCCCAGCGCTACTGGCAATCCAAACGGCTGGGGGTCGATGTCGTGTTGCTCAATACCGCCAGCAGCGACAACGGACTGCAGGTGCTGCTCGAACAACGGGTCCAGGCGCAGAACAACGGCTTGCAGGGTGATCGCGATGCGGCTCCCGCCGCAGCATTCGCACTCAGTGACAGCAGCCTGTCCGATGTGTTGCGCGCCGGCCTGCTCACGGTCGCGCGCATCGTGTTGGATGCTGCGCGAGCGTTGCCCGATCGCGCCGCCGGAATCCGCGATGACGATCGCGCCGGTTCGGTCCCGATGGCCGCCGTCCGGTCACCCGCGGCGCCGTGGGCCGCGGCGGCAGCGTCCGCGTCACCACGGCCGCAGGCGCTGCGCGAGTTCGACAACGGCATGGGGGGCTTCGTCGACCGCGGTCGCGTCTATGCCATCACCCTCGACGGCGATCGCTGCACGCCGATGCCTTGGGTCAACGTGATCGCCAACGCCGACTTCGGGTTCCTGGTTTCGGCTGAAGGCGGCGGTTACGCATGGTCACTCAACAGCCAGCAGAACCCGCTGACGCCGTGGCCCAATGATCCGGTCAGCGACACGCCGCATGAAGTCCTGTATCTGCACGACGAGGACAGCGACGAACTGTGGAGCGCCACGGCGCTGCCGATACGCGTGGCGACGGCAACTTACGCCATCGAACACGGCAAGGGCTGGAGCCGCTTCGCCCACGACGCGCACGGCATCGAAGTGGACTTGCTGCAGTTCGTGCCGCTGGCTGATTCGGTCAAGCTGTCGCGGCTCCGCCTGCGCAACCGTTCCACGCGCACGCGGCACTTGTCGATCACCGGCTATGTCGAATGGGCGCTGGGTGCGAATGGCACGCTGCCGGCGCCATTCATGAGCACTTCGTGCGACGTGGTGACCGGCGCGCTGTTCGCGCGCAATGCATGGCGCGCCAAATTCGGCGAGCGCGTGGCTTTCATCGATCTTGGCGGCCGGCAGCGCACATGCTGCGGCGATCGGCTGGAGTTTCTTGGCCGCCATGGCACCATCGATCGTCCGGCGGCGCTGACCGGCGACATCCCGTTGTCGGGGCGCGTTGGCGCCGGCCTTGACCCATGCGGTGCGTTGCAAACTGCCGTCGAACTGGCTCCCGGCGAGCAGATCGAAATCGTGTTCATGCTCGGCGATGCCGCGTCCAGCGGGCAGGCACAGGCGCTGATCGGGAAGTACCGTACGGCCGATCTCGACGCCGTGCTGCACGAAGTGCGCGCGCAATGGGACAAGGTGCTCGACACCGTGCAGGTGCGCACGCCGGATCGCGCGCTGGACATTCTTCTCAACGACTGGCTGCCCTACCAGACACTCGGCTGCCGGCTGTGGGCGCGCACGGCGTATTACCAGGCCAGCGGCGCCTACGGCTTCCGCGATCAATTGCAGGATGTGATGGCGCTGTGCGTCACGCGTCCCGATGTCGCGCGCGAACACCTGCTGCGGGCAGCGGCGCGTCAATTCATCCAGGGTGATGTGCAGCACTGGTGGCTGCCGCCATCCGGGCAGGGCGTGCGCACGCGCATCAGCGACGACCGCCTGTGGCTGGCCTATGCTGCTGCCCATTATGTCGCCGTGACCGCCGATGCCGCCGTGCTGGACGAGAACCTGCCCTTTCTCGATGGCGCAGCGCTCAAGGCAGGCGCCGCCGACGCCTTCTACCAGCCGACGATCGCCGGCGAGCACGGCAGTCTCTACGAGCACGCTGCGCGCGCGATCGATTGCAGCCTGACCCGCGGTGCGCACGGGCTGCCCTTGATCGGTACCGGCGACTGGAACGACGGCATGAACAACGTCGGCGCACAGGGCCGCGGCGAGAGCGTCTGGCTGGCCTGGTTGCTGCTGGCCACGATCAAGGCCTGCGCGCCATGGGCCGATGCGCGCGGCGAACCGGCGCGCGCCGCCTGCTGGCGCGCGCATGCAGCGGCGTTGCGCGGCGTCCTCGAAAGCGCGGCGGGCTGGGATGGCGAATGGTATCGGCGCGGCTATTACGACGACGGCACGCCGCTTGGCTCGCATCTGAGCGAGGAATGCAAAATCGACGTCATCGCGCAATCATGGAGCCTGATCTCCGGCGCGGCCGATCCCGGCCATGCCACGCAGGCCATGGCGGCGGTGGAAAAGCACCTCGTTCGCCACGCTGACAGGATCGCGCTGCTGTTCGCGCCGCCGTTCGATTGCACACTCATGGACCCCGGCTACATCAAGGCCTATCCGCCCGGCATCCGTGAAAACGGTGGCCAGTACACGCATGGTGCGACGTGGTCGATTTTTGCCTGCGCTCTGCTCGGGCAGGGGGATCGTGCCGGCGAGCTGTTTTCCATACTCAATCCCATCAACCACAGCAACACAGCCGAAGCGATGACGTGCTACCAGGTCGAGCCTTATGTGGCCTGCGCCGACGTCTATGCGCTGGCGCCGTATATCGGACGTGGTGGCTGGACCTGGTACACCGGCTCGGCGGGCTGGCTGTATCGCGCCGGACTGGAGGCCATCCTCGGCTTCCAGCGGCAGGGCGGCCATCTGCGACTCAGCCCCTGCATTCCCAAAGCCTGGCCACGCTACGACATCGTCTATCAGCACCGCGACAAGCAAGGCATCCTGACCCGCTACGACATCGCCGTGGAGAATCCAGCCGGCGTACAGCGCGGCATCGTTCGTGTGGATCTCGACGGTGTCGAGCAAGCCGCAAGCGCGGACGCCGCCGCGTGGATTCCGTTGCGCGACGATGCGCGCACGCACCACGTCCGCGTCGTGCTCGGATAGTTCGCGCGCCGGCGCTTGCGGCAGCCGTTTACCAACCTCAGAAGGACAGACTCTCGACGGAAAACTGCGCCAGCTGCAGGCCGGCATCGGGCACGCGGCCATGGTTGATGAAAAACAGATCCCGACAGCGCATCTTCAGTTGATAGGGCACACGACCCCGTTCGAGCACCTGGTTGGTGCCGCCGAACCAGATGTCGGCGCGGATGTAGAACGCCTTGCCCGCACCCATGTCGCCGATGCAGAACACCACTGGCGCCAGCGGATGGTCGGCGTCCCAAGGCTTCATCAGTTCATCCGAGAAGCAATGCCGTTCAAGGCGAAAAGAAAAAGCACCGCGGCGCATGCATGCCGCAGTTGTGTCTCACGCATGCAGCTCGCCTACCTCCGCGGGTTCTACTGGTCCTTGTTCGCCACCTTCTCCATGATCTGCAGAATCGGTTTGATCAGGTCGATCGGCATCGGGAAGATCACCGTGGAATTGTTTTCCGTGGCGATTTCAGACAGGGTCTGCAGGTAACGCAATTGCATGCCGCCGGGCGCGGAGGCGAGGATGGTGGCGGCATTGACCAGGGTCTGCGACGCCTGGAATTCTGCTTCCGCATGGATGACTTTGGAACGGCGATCGCGCTCGGCGATAGCCTGCTTGGCGATGGCCTGGACCATGTCATCGGTGAGTTCGATGTTGCGGATCTCGACGACGCTGACCTTGATCCCCCAGACCTCGGTCTGTGCATCGAGGATCGTCTGGATGTCGGCGTTGATCTTGGGCCGCTCGGAGAGCATTTCATCGAGGTCGTGCTTGCCCAGCACCGCGCGCAGGGTGGTTTGCGCGAGCTTGCTGGTGGCACCGAAGAAGTCCGCGACCTGGATGAAGGCTTTCTCCGGATCGACGATGCGGAAGTACAGTACCGCGTCGACCTTGACCGAGACGTTGTCACGCGAGATCACGTCCTGCGGCGTCACCTCATGCACGATGGTGCGCAAGTCCAGGCGCTTCATCTGCTGCAGGATGGGCACCACGATGATCAACCCAGGTCCCTTGACCTTCTGGAATCGTCCGAGCCTGAAAACCACGGCGCGCTGATACTCGAAGACGATTTTCAGCGACATGAGCAAGAACAACGCAAGCAACAACAGCACCAGATAAATCTCGGGAAGCATGAGTGGACTGGGCATCGGGGTTCTCCGTCAGCTTGCGAGTGGCATGTCCGGGAGTCGGCAAACGCGTGCGTCAATGGCGTCCGGGCGGCTCCTCGTGACCCATTCTGCGCTCAATGAGCAGCACGCGTTGGACCGCGCGCGAGACGCTGACGCGGTTCTTACCAATCGGTAATTGAACGCTGGCGCCGCTTACGGGTCTGAACACTGATGCGCACCCTCCATCTGCCATATCTGCTGGATAACCGCACCCGTATCGAATGGGCGCTGGGGCTGGCGCGCCTGCTGTTCGGCGCGGTGTGCCTGGTCAATCTCGTGCTGCATCTCGACCCGGCTTATCGCGAGCACTTCGTGGCCATGATCGCGGCCGATTGGGCGCCGGGGCAGCCCGCGTGGCTGATGGCGTACGGCCACGCCATGGCCGCGTTGGTGACCAATCTCGGCGTCGGCATCGTGGTCGGCGTGATGGTGGCGTTGGAGGCGCTGCTGGCGTTTTCCCTGCTCAGCGGCTGGCAGTTGCATCGTCTCGCATGGGTGGGGGTGTTCTACAACCTGTGGTTGTGGAGCACGGTCGGCGGGCTGGGCGGACCCTATACCTCGGGCGCCACCGATCCGGGTACGGCCATCGTCTATGCGCTGGCCTTCGCGCTGATCCTGCTCTGTCATGGCTGGCGGCCGCTGAGCGCGTTTCGCCACGGGCCGGTGGCCGTGCCGGCAGAATGGAAGTTCATCGTGGCGCGTGTGCTGTTCGGGCTGCTGTGGGCCTTCGACACGTACTGGAAGTGGCAGCCGGCGTTCCTGCATGGCGCCGGCAGCTACCTCGCTGGCTCGATGGCCGGGCAACCGCACTGGGTCGCGGCCTATATCGGCTTCGTGTTGCACATCATCGAGCAGGTCGGCGTGGAGCGCTTCGCGATCTTCGCGGCGCTGGCCGAAAGCGCCCTGGCACTCTCATTGATCACGGGCGTGCTGATCGACCTGGCGATGCCACTGGGCGTGCTGTACAGCCTGGCACTATGGAGCACCGCCGAGGGCATGGGTGGACCCTACGGCGCCGGCTTCACCGGCAACAAGGGCGACGTGCTGGGCACGGCCAGCATCTATGCCATCGTGTTTCTGCTGCTGATCGCCGCGCGTGCCGAGCGCCGTCTGGCTGGCTCGCGCTGAGGCGCACGGCCTCGCGCCGGCCAGAGCCTTCCCGTACACGCATTACCCGTTTGTCACGTGCTTGGCTTATCCTGCCGCAGATGCGACGTGCGCCTGCGCGTCGCCCCCTGTGGTCCAAGCGACGGAGGAAGGCATGCACGAGGTCATCGACCTGCGCGCCGATGTCCCGGGCGATGTTCCGGGGAATGTTGCGGGCGGTTTTCCCAGCCCGTCGGCAAGCACGCGCGTACTGGCGCTGGATGCAGGTGGCCGCATCCTCGACTGGATCAGCTGGCAGGATGCGGTATGCCTGTACGTACGCGACGCCGTGGCGTGGACACTGGGCACGCCCTGCCTCAGCGTGCATGGCGGCATCAACCGCGTCTCGGGGCGGCAGAGCATCATCGAGCTGCACCCCATCGTCGCCAGCACCGGCCACTGCCGCAGCCACGCGCTCGATCCATCGCCGGCGCTGACCAACGCCGCGCTGTTCGCGCGCGACCGCTACATCTGTCTGTACTGTGGCAGCCATGGCCAGCGCGGTGAACTGACCCGCGATCACGTCATCCCCACCTCGCGCGGCGGGCGCGACGCCTGGGAAAACGTCGTCACCGCCTGCGTGGCCTGCAATCTGCGCAAAGGCAGTCGCACGCCGCAGCAGGCATCGATGCCACTGCTGGCCGTGCCCTACCGGCCGAGCTGGGTCGAGCATCTGATCCTGTCCAACCGCAACATCCTCGCCGACCAGATGGAGTTTCTGGTGGGACACCTGCCGAAGAAACGACGCAAGAGTTGAGCGTAGGTGCGGACGCCGGAACATCGCCGCAGGAGTTCACCCTGACTGGCGGAAAGCACAGGATCGTGCACAGCTCTTGGGGTGCGCATCCCGCTCAAGCGGACGTGCTGGCCTCGGCTCGTATTTCGATGCCATCGATCCAGCCGTGTTGCACGGCGGCTTGCAGCCACGCGCCCACATCGAAGTCTTCGGCGGCGGCCTCCAGCGCCTGATCCAGACGCCCGCCGGCGCGCAATGCCTGCAGCCAGTCCGCTTCTGCGGTGGATAGTTCGCGGCACTGCGCCTGCATGTCTTCGCGCCAGACCCATAGCGGCGCGGCGGGCGTCTGCAAAGCTGCATGCAAGACATGGGCATCGATATCCGGCAACTGGTGCGCGCGCCACAATGCCAACACCGGCCAATGTGTATGCAGCAGGCGCGTACCCGGGGCCAGTCGCAATTGCAGACGTGCCGGATCGCACTCGGCCAGACGCTGCAAATCCGCCGCTGCCAGTTGCGCGGGCGCATCGAACACGACCGCCCAACGCGCCCAGTCCAGCCGCGCGCTGTCGGCCAGCCACGGCCACGCGCGCAGGTCGTCCAGCGCGGCGATGCAATCGGCAAGCTCGGCGCCGATGCGCGCCAGATCGCCTTGACGCGGCGGATAGGCGTACCAGTAGCGCGCGCACAGCACCGCGAACGGCGCCTCGCCCAGCATCGCCAGCAGCGTGGGGAACTGCGCGCGCAGCGCGGCGACGGCGTGTTCCAGCCCATTGCCGCGATACGCCGCCATGCCCGCCGCCCAGCGCTGGGCGCGCTGACACACGCCCAGCTCGGGCGCCGGCACGAGCGTCGGCTGCGCGGCGAACAGCGCTTGCAGCAATGCCTGCTGACGCGTCGCCTCGCGGGCCGTGGCGGCAGCCACGCGGTTCATGCCGCATGCTCCACGGCGACCCGCCCGCGCGCATGTCGTGCGCCGGCTTCGACATCGAGCAGGTGCTGCGCTTTTGCGGCCTCGCCGAGCAGCACTTCGAGTGACGGCAGGCTGGTATCCCATTCGATCAACGTAGGCTGCGGACCGAAGCGGCGCAACGCATGCACATAGGCGCGCCACACCGGTGCCGAGACCACGCAGGAGTGATCGTCGATGATCAGCTCGTGCTGGCGGCTGTGCCCGGCGAGGTGGATCTCGCCGACCAGATCCGGCGGCGCGCACCGCGCCAACTCGTCCAGCCACGCGCACACGGCGGCCAGCGCATCATCGACGCCGGCGTTGAGCGCGTTGACCATCAGATTGTTGACGTCCAGCAGCAGGCCGCAACCGCTGCGCCTGGACAGTTCGGCGAAAAATTCCGGCTCGCTGAAGTCATGCTCGGCGAAATCCAGATAGGTGCTCAGGTTTTCCACCAAGATCGGGCGGCGCAAACGCTCCTGCACGCGTTGCACGTTGGCGACGAATACTGTCAGCGCGCCCTGCGTGAAGGCGATCGGCAGCAAGTCATTGGCGTGCACGCTGCCGCGCCCGGCCCAGGGCGCGCGGGCGAAGCAGGCGTGATCGGACACGCGCACCGGTTCGATGCGCGCGACCAGCGCGGCGAGGCGCTGCAGATGCTCGTCATCCAGCCCGCAGGCCGAACCCAGCGCCAGGCAGACGCCGTGCAGACTCACGGCATAGTCGGCGCGTACCGCGGCCAGCACCTGCGCCGCGGCATCGTGCGGGTTGAAGAAGTTCTCGGAGTGCACCTCGACGAAACCGGACGCGGGCCGGCGCGCGCGGAACTCGACGTAATGCGGCTGGCGCAGGCCGATGCCGGCGCGCACAACCGATGTGGATTCGCTCGGCATGCGGACTTTCTCGCATGGCCACGGAGCCGGAACACTCCGGCCCCGCAGCGTGACAACACTGCTCACTCACTCCATGGTCTTGCTGGCCGCCACGTCTGGATTGGAGCGCGCTGTCAAGAGCGACCGATGCCAGCCTCTGGCCTTTTCCTGGATATTGGCTTCGAAGGCAATGACCTTGGAGTCGTTGGTCATGACCGCCCTGGCCTGCGCCCTGTCCATCCCGCCCATTTTTTCGCAGGTGCCAGCGGGCACCACGCGGAAATCGCCCGGGATGTAATAGGCCGTGGCCTGACCCTTGCAGGAATGCAGGCCGGACATGCCGGCGCAGTCGTTGTGGCCGGCGGTGGCGACACCGAAACACTTAGTCATGCTGGCGGCGTGTGCCGCGGGTGCCGCAGCCATGGCGCCTGCGGCGATCAGGGATGCCGCGGCGACACTGAGGATCTGATACTTATTCATGATAAATGCCCTCGATCAAAAATGATGAAAGCCTGATGAGTTGAAGCGGTCATGTGGCCGCTGCTGGCCCGGCACCCGATCCAATTGCAAAAGCAGTCGCTGTGGAGAGGTTTGCAAGCACATGGGTGCCGCCCAGCCATGTCGCTATTAGTGCAATGCGCGTGCATATGCACGTCGCAATGCAACATCCTCACATGTGGCAGTAGCTCAAGCAGCGCGCGTGGTAAAACAGTTCATCGCTGGATCTTGGTCGTTGCACGCACTGGATTCCTTACACTGCCCATGCACACGCCGCGCACCATCGCCGCAGCCACATGATGAATACCGCGCCGCAGACCCACATCGACATGCAGGAACTGGCGCGCCGCATCGATGCGCTGCGCCCGACCCTGCTGCGTCTGGCGCAACTGCAGTTGCGCAACCCGGCGTGGGCCGAGGACGCCGTGTCGGAAACCGTGCTCGCCGTGCTGCAGGGCGCGCAGCGTTTCAACGGCGCCTCGCAACTGAAGACCTGGATCGTCGGCATCCTCAAGCACAAGGTGCTCGACCAGTTGCGCCAGCACATGCGCGAGCCGGTCGCAGCGGGCGCCAACGACGCCGGCGAGGAGGAGGATCTGGACGCGCTGCTGTACCGGAGCGACGGCCACTTCCGCGACATGCCGGAGCACTGGGCCGATCCCTGCAGCGAGCTGCAGCGCGATCAGTTCTTCGCTGTGCTCGAGGCTTGCCTGGAGCACCTGCCCAACCGGCAAGGCCGCGTGTTTCTGATGCGCGAGTGGCTGGAAATCGACAGCCGCGTGATCTGTCAGGAACTGGGCATCGCACCGACCAATCTGTGGGTCCAGCTGCATCGCGCGCGCCTGCGGCTGCGCGAGTGCCTGCAATCCAACTGGTTTGGAGCGCCGCCGCGATGAAAATTCCCAACAGCTGTCGCGACATCAGTGGCTTGCTGCTGGCCCGCGAGGACCGCTCGCTGTCCTTCGGCGAACGCCTGGCCGTGCGTGTGCACATCCTTACCTGCCGCGCCTGCCAGCGCTTCGAGAAACAGACACTGACCCTGCGCGGTGCGCTGCGCGCCTGGCGCGAGCATCAGGATCACGACGATCACGAACCGCCGCGTTGAGGCGACGCTGGTGCAGTGTCGCAACCCTGTTCATTTTCCAGCCAGCTACGCGGGCCACATCCGCGTAGCCTCGCGCGCTTTCTTGACGAGAACCTGCGCGCATGAGCAGCGACCCCAGCGCCGCGCCGTCCCCGCCCGCACGCGATTCGTTGGCGGTGCAAATGCCGCGCCCCAGTGCGCCGCTTGCGCCACGCGTGCTGTGGATCAGCGCGCTGGCGATCGTGCTGGGGCTGGCCGCGGCCGTGGTCGCACGCGCGCTGACCATGCTGATCGGGCTGATCACCAATCTCGCCTTCTACGGGCGCGTGGACACGAGTTTCGTTAGTCCGGCGGGCAATCACCTCGGGCTTTGGGTAATCGTCGTGCCGGTCATCGGCGGGCTGATCGTGGGCGTGATGGCGCGTTACGGATCGCACGCGATCCGCGGACACGGCATCCCCGAGGCGATGGAGCAGATCCTGATCAACGACAGCCGCATCGCGCCACGGGTGACCTGGTTGAAGCCGGTGTCCTCAGCCATCGCCATCGGCACCGGCGGACCGTTCGGCGCGGAAGGCCCGATCATCGCCACCGGCGGTGCGCTGGGGTCGCTCGTCGGACAACTGCTGCACGTCAGCGCTGACGAGCGCAAGACGCTGCTGGCGGCGGGCGCGGCGGGCGGCATGGCGGCGGTGTTCGCGGCGCCGTTCGCCGCGGTGTTCATGGCCATCGAGCTGCTGCTGTTCGAGCGCCGCGCGCGTTCGCTGATCCCGGTGGTGCTGGCCTGCATCAGCGCCACCGGCCTGCGCTTCGTGCTCGAAGGCAGCGCGGCGATGTTTCCCATGCCCGGCATTGCCGTGCAGGGTCTGTCGGCACTGACGGCCTGCGCCATGCTGGGCGTGATCGTGGGGCTGGTGAGCATCGGCGTGACCCGCGCCACGTATGTGGTCGAGGACCTGTTCGAGAAACTGCCGCTGCACTGGATGTGGTGGCCGGCGCTGGGCGGCGTCGCTGTCGGCGTGATTGGTTGGTACGCGCCGCTGACCATGGGCGTGGGCTACGGCAACATCGCGGCGATCGTCGCCGGCTCGCTGGGTGTGGCCACCCTGGCGAGCCTGTGCGTACTCAAGTTCGTCTCGTGGTCGATCGCCCTGGGCAGCGGCACCTCGGGCGGCACGCTGGCGCCGCTGTTCACCATCGGCGGCGCGCTGGGCGGGCTGCTCGGGCTGGCCGCCGCGCACGGGTTGCCATGGCTGCACCTGGACCCGCGAGTGGCCGCGGTGGTGGGCATGGCCGCACTGTTCGCCGGCTCCTCGCGTGCGCTGCTGACCTCGGTGGTGTTCGCCTTCGAGACCACGCAGCAACCGCACGTGCTGCTGCCGCTGCTGGCCGGCTGCGTCAGTGCATTCCTGGTCTCCGGTTTGCTGATGCGCACCACGATCATGACCGAGAAACTCGCCCGGCGCGGCCTGCGCGTGCCTTCCGACTATCGCGCCGACGTCCTGGAGCAGATCAACGTCGGCAGCGTGTGCAGCCACGATGTCGTCAGCCTGCGCGGCACGCAGACCGTGGCCGAAGTGCGTGCCTGGCTGCAAACGGGTGACGCGGCGGCGGCGCATGAGGGCTATCCCGTGCTGGATGCCGAAGCGCGCCTGCTGGGCGTGCTCACGCGCCGCGATCTGCTGGAGGCGCGCGTGCCTGACCGGGCCACGCTGGACACCCTGATCTGCCGCGTACCGCTGCTGGTCGGCGAGGATCACAGCCTGCGCGAGGCCGCCGACCACATGGCTGTAGCCGATGTCGGGCGCCTGGTGGTGGTGGCTGCAGACGACCCGCGGCGCGTGCTCGGCATGCTCACGCGCGGCGATGTGCTGGCCGCGCACGCCCGACAGATTCGCGCCGCGCAGCAGCGGACACGCCATATCGATCTACGCGGGCAGCGCTGAGATGCCAGCCCGCCGCGGATGCAGTGCCGGCTCGTTCACTTGCCGCTGTCGCCGTGTGGCACAACAATAGCCACCCTATGGATGCTGCCACCTACCCGCGTCTGGCGCGCATCGCGTCGCCCGCCGACCTGCGCCAGTTCCCCGAAACCGAACTGCCAGCCGTCGCCGAGGAACTACGCCAGTTCCTGATCGCCTCGGTGGCGAGTTCAGGCGGCCATTTCGGCGCCAACCTCGGCGTGGTCGAGCTGACCGTGGCGCTGCATTACCTATACGCCACGCCGGAGGACCGGCTGATCTGGGACGTGGGCCACCAAGGCTATCCGCACAAGATCCTCACCGGCCGCGCCGAACGCATCACCAGCATCAAGCAGAAGGATGGACTGGCGCCGTTTCCCAAACGCGCCGAGAGTCCCTACGACGCCTTCGGGGTGGGCCACTCGTCCACCTCGATCTCGGCTGCCCTGGGCATGGCGTTGGCCGCGCAGCATCAGGGCGAGGCGCGGCGCGTGGTGGCGGTGATCGGTGACGGTGCGCTGACCGCGGGCATGGCCTACGAGGCGCTCAATCACGGCGGCGATATCGAGCCCGACCTGCTGGTGGTACTCAATGACAACGGCATGTCGATCAGCGAGAACGTCGGCGCGCTGACCAAGATGCTGTCGCGGCTGCTGGTCAGCCGGCGCCTCAACGCGCTGCGCGAGCGCGCCAAGCGCGCCATGCCCAGGCGCAGCCTGATGGCGCGCTTCGTCAAGCGCTGGGAGGAGCACGCCAAGGGCATGTTCGTGCCTTCGACGCTGTTCGAGGAACTGGGCTTCCACTACACCGGCCCGATCGACGGCCACGACCTGCCGCAACTGCTGCACTCGCTGCGCACGGTCAAGGAGCTGCGCGGACCCCAGCTGCTGCACGTGATCACCACCAAAGGCAAGGGCTACGCCCCTGCGGAACGCGCGCAGATCGAATACCACGCGGTCGGCCCGTTCGATCCGGCGCGCGGGGTGCAGCCCAAGCCGCCGGGCAAGGCCACCTACACCGATGTGTTCAGCGACTGGCTGTGCGACATGGCAGCCGCCGATGCGCGCCTGCTCGGCATCACTCCGGCGATGCGCGAGGGCTCGGGACTGGTGCGTTTCTCCAGGGACTATCCGCAGCGTTACTTCGATGTCGGCATCGCCGAGCAGCACGCGGTGACGCTGGCCGCGGGCATGGCCTGCGCGGGCGCCAAGCCGGTGGTGGCGATCTATTCCAGCTTTCTGCAGCGTGCCTACGACCAGCTGGTGCACGACGTGGCGCTGCAAAAGCTGCCGGTGCTGTTCGCCGTGGACCGCGCCGGCGTGGTTGGGCCGGATGGGCCCACGCACGCCGGCAATCTCGACTTGAGCTTTCTGCGCTGTGTGCCGGGTCTGCTGATCATGGCGCCCGGCGACGAGCGCGAATGCCGGCTGCTGCTGAGCACCGGATTCCACCACGCTGGCCCGGCCGTGGTGCGCTATCCGCGCGGCGTCGGCACGGGCGTGGCCGCGGGCAGCGATCTGGCCACGGTACCAGTCGGCAAGGCCGAGCTGCGCCGTCATGGCCACACGCTGGCACTGCTGGTGTTCGGCGCGCCACTGGCCGCGGCCGCACGCGTGGCCGAAGCGCTGGACCTGACCCTGGTCAACATGCGCTTCATCAAACCGCTGGATACCGCACTGTTGACCGAGTTGGCACGTGACCATGCCGGTTTCGTCAGCATCGAGGACAACGTGATCGCCGGCGGCGCCGGCAGCGGCGTCGGTGAATGGCTGGCCACGCAGGGCCTGACGCTGCCGCTGCTGCAACTGGGCCTGCCGGATCACTTCCAGGAACACGCCAGCCGCGAGCAACTGCTGGCCGAGGCCGGACTGGATGCCGCCGGCATCGAGGCCGCCATCCGCCGGCGCTACGCCACGCTGCTGCAGCGTCCACGCACGCAGCAGACGGGCTGAGCGGGACGCAGATGAAAACCATGAGCCGCGCAGAAAACCCCCGGCTGCCGGCTCACCCTTCGCGCCAGATCAGCGTAGCCATGCGTCCGCTGTCCGCACCGTCGCGGCGGTAGGAATAAAAGCGCGCATCGCTGAACGTATCGAAATCGCCGCCGTACACATCCGCGACACCGCAGCGCCGCAGGCGCAGTCGCGCCAGTGCGGCCAGATCGCACTGCCAGTGGCCCGGGCGCGTGGCATGAAAAGCCTGTGCGGCGTCGGCATCAGCATCGACGAATGCGGCGCGCACGCGCGCATCCACCTCATAGGACGCAGCGCCGATGCCAGGCCCGATCCACGCGAGCAACCCGGCTGGCACGACGCGCAGCGCGGCGATCGCGGCCTCGAGAACGCCTTCGGCGAGTCCGCGCCAGCCGGCGTGCGCGGCAGCCACCACGCTGCCATCACGCGTGGCAATCAGCACCGGCAGGCAATCGGCACTGAGGATGGCCAGCACTACGCCCGGGGTGCGCGTGATAGCGGCATCGGCGTCGGGTTCGGCGTGGGGCGTGTCCCAGCGCTGCGGCCAAGGCAGCAGCGCGTCGGCTTGCCATACGCGCGTGCCATGGACCTGATGCAGCCAATGCGGCCAGGAACGCAAGCAAGCGCCCGCGGCCAGATCGCAGCGATTGCCATGCACGATCGCCGGATCGTCGCCGGCACGCGTGCCTATGTTGAACCGTGCATAGGCGCCCTGCGATCCACCCAGCGGCCCGCGCAACGTGGTCAGCGCACGCACGCCGGGCGGCGTCGGCCAGTCCGGGATCAGGCTGCTGCTGGCGAGCAGGTCGGCGCACATGGCCTGTATGCGCACGTTGCCACCGATGCACGGATGCTCGCTATCCTCGGGTCGATCGGTCATGCCGCTCACACTCGCGAGATGACCGATTCGCGACGTAACACATCCAGCAGCGCAATGAAATCAGCCGGCAACGGCGCGCTGAATTCCAGCGCCGCTGCGCTGAAGGGATGCACGAACGCCAGCCGCTCGGCATGCAGCGCCTGGCGCTGGAATGCGCGCAGGGCAGCGATGAGTTGCGGCGTCGCGGCTGGTGGCAGGCGCAAGCCGCCGCCGTACAGCGGATCGCCGATCAGCGGATGACCGCTATGCGCCATATGCACGCGGATCTGGTGGGTGCGCCCGCTTTCCAGCGTGCAGTGCAGCAAGGTGTGGCCCCGCAGGCGCTCGCGCACGCGGTAATGGGTGCGCGCCGGACGTCCATCGTCGCGCACGGCCTGGCGCAGGCGATCCACCGGATGCCGGCCCAGCGGCGCATCCACGGTGCCGCCGGCGATCACCTCGCCGCGCACCAGCGCGAGGTACTGCCGCTGCACCGCGCGCGCCGCGATCATCTGCGTCAGCGCGGTGTGTGCGCGCAGCGAGCGCGCCACCAGCATCAGCCCCGAGGTGTCCTTGTCCAGCCGGTGCACGATGCCGGCGCGCGGCAACGTGCCGAGGCTGGCGTCGAAGTGCAGCAGCGCGTTCTGCAGCGTGCCGGAGGACACCCCGGCACCGGGATGCACGACCAGCCCGGCGGGCTTGTTCAGCACCAGCAGATCGTCGTCGACATGCAGCAGCTCCAGAGCAATGGCCTCCGGCGCGGCCGGCACGGCCTGCTCCAGCTCGGGTTCGAGCGCGATGCGCTCGCCGCCATGCAAGCGCTGGCTGGGGCTGCAATCGCCGCCATCGACACGCACACGGCCAGTACGTATCCAGCCGCTCAGACGCGCGCGTGAATAATCCGGAAACAACTCGGCCAGGGTCTGGTCGAGGCGCCGCCCCGCCGCCGCCGCGGGCACGTGCGCAACCAGCACCGCGCTCATGCGCGCGCACCTGCCGGGTTGCCCGGGTCACGCGCGCTTAACGCAAGGCCCCGGTGGCTTTCCGTTACACTTGGCGCTTTGCCACGCTTGCGGATTGTCTTCATGCGCTCCATCCGGCTGTTTGTGCTGCTTGCATTGGTGCTGGCTCTGCCGGCGTGCTCATTGTTTCACGGCAAGCGCGACAATCTCGACACGATGACGGTCGAGGCGCTGTACGACCACGCCACGACCGCGCTGAAGAACAGCAACTATGGCGGTGCCGAGCAGCTTTACAACAAGCTGATCGCGCGTTTCCCCTACGGACCTTACACCGAGCGCGCGCAGATCAACCTCGCCTACGCGCAATTCAAGAACGACCAGCCCGACGATGCCTACGCCACGGCCAACCGTTACATCAAGACCTACCCGGCCGCGAACGACATCGCCTACGCCTATTACCTGCGCGGACTGATCAACTTCAATCGCTCCGGCGGCATGCTTTCGCGCATCTTCCCGGTCAACCGCAGCAAGCGCGATCAGGGTTACGCGGTGCAGTCGTTCGATGACTTCAGCCAATTGCTGCAACGCTATCCGACCAGTCCCTACGCACAGGACGCGCGTCAGCGCATGATCTGGCTGCGCAACGGACTGGCGCAGTTCGAGATGAACATCGCGTTCTATTACTACGAGCGCCAGGCCTACATTGCCTCGCTGAACCGCGCCAAATACGTGCTCGAACACTATCAGCAGGCGCCGCAAACCGGCGATGCGCTGGCGCTGATGGTGCAGAGCTACAAGCACCTCGACGACCCCAAGCTGGCCGATCAGGCGCTGGCCGTGCTCAAGCTCAATTACCCGCATCACCCGTACTTCAAGCACCCCAACAGCTGGCCGCACTACAGCTCGGATCTGTGGCGGCTGATTCCATTCAAGGGCGGCTTCGGCGTGACTGATTCCGGGGTCACGGCCGCCAGCCAGAAGTGATCGGGTAGCGCCGTTCGCGTCCGAAGGCCCGCGTGGTCACCTTCGGCCCCGGTGCCGCCTGGCGGCGCTTGAACTCGTTGACCAGCACCATGCGCGCCACGCGGCGCACGGTTTCGGCATCGAAACCGGCGGCGACGATTTCGGCCTGCGATTGCTCGCCCTCGACGAAGCGCTCGAGGATCGCATCGAGCAGGTCATACGGCGGCAGTAAATCCTGGTCGGTCTGCCCGGCGCGCAGTTCCGCCGATGGCGCGCGCTCGATCACGGCATGCGGAATCACTTCGCCCGCTGCCGAGTCGCGGGTCCCGGGTTCCTTCTGGTTGCGCCAGCGCGCCAGCGCATACACGGTGGTCTTGTACACGTCCTTGAGCGGCGCGTACGCCCCGCACATGTCGCCATACAGGGTCGCATAACCCACCGCCAGCTCGCTCTTGTTGCCGGTGGACAGCAGCAGCGCACCGAACTTGTTGGACAATGCCATCAGCAGCACGCCGCGGATGCGCGATTGCAGGTTTTCCTCGGTCACATCCGGCGCGCGACCGGCGAACTCCGGCGCCAGCGTATGCAACAGCGCCGCGAAGGCGGGCTCGATCGGCAGCTCGGCGCAGCGCACGCCCAGCTTGCGCGCCTGCGCATCGGCTTCGCGCGCCGACAGATCGGAGGTGAAGCGCGAGGGCAACCGGTAAGCACGGACATGCTCGGCGCCCAGCGCGTCCACCGCCAGCACGAGCGTGAGCGCCGAATCGATGCCGCCGGACAGCCCCAGCAGCACGTCGGAGAAACCATTCTTGCGCACGTAATCGCGGATGCCACGCACCAGACCTGCATACAGCACGGCCTCGGCAGAGACATCGGCCACGGCGGGCCAACCCTGTGCCCGCAGGGTGCGCGTCGCGGACTCGAACTCGGCCCACAGCAACGCGTCGAGGAAGGCCGGCGCACGCGCAGCCACCGTGCCATCGCCGTGCACCAGCAGCGAACCGCCGTCGTAGACCACCTCGTCCTGCCCGCCGACCAGGTTGAGGTAGGCGATGGCGCAACCGGTTTCGCGCGCGCGCGCCACCAGCATCATCTCGCGCTCGGCCGCCTTGGCCGCGTCCCACGGCGAGGCGTTGATCACCACGATCAGCTCGGCGCCGGCGCGCGCCGCCGCTGCGGCCGGCTCAGCCTGCCACACGTCCTCGCAGATCAGCATGGCGACGCGCACACCGCCGATCACGGCAATGCTGCTGGCACTGCCCGGACGGAAATAGCGCCGGTCGTCGAACACACCGTAGTTAGGCAGCGTCTGTTTGTGCGCGATCTGCACGACATGGCCCTCGCGCAGCAGGGCGGCGGCGTTGTACACCTCGCCCTCGCTGTGCGGGAAGCCGACCAGGACTGCCAGGCCATCGGTCGCGGCCGCCAGGGAGTCCAGCTCCTGCTGGCAGGCGGCGAGGAAACTCGGGCGCAGCAACAGGTCTTCCGGTGGATAACCGCTCAGGGTCAGCTCGGGACAGACCAGAAGGTCGGCGCCACCTGCGCGTGCCTCGCGCATCAGCTCGCGCACCTGCACCGCATTGGCCGCGACGGCGCCGACGGGAAAATCATGCTGGGCCAGCGCCAAGCGCAATGTCGCCATGGAGGTCCGATCCGTGATGGGGGTGTGCGCCGCGGCGGCAATCTCCGGCTTGTGGTGGCGCGCGCCCGGACCTGCATTGTAGTGCGTCGGCACCCGGCAACCGCAGCAGCCCCGCGCCACCGGCCTCCGGCACTTACGGCTTTTTTATGCGAGCGGCGGCGATTTGTATCCCGTACTTATGCGCTGCGCGGGACAGTGCGGTGGTCTCTCCGGGAGTTCATCCATGGATATCGTCTACCTCCTCCTGCTGCTGGTGCTGGCCGGGTCCACGCTTGGTTTTCTGCTTCTGTGCGAACGCCTGCGGGGGCGCCGCCCATGAACATCACCTATGGCATCGCGCTGCTGGTCGCCATCGCGCTGGCCGTGTACCTGATCGTGGCGCTGCTGAAACCGGAGTGGTTCGAATGAGCACCAACGATTACCTGCAGATGGCGCTGTATATGGTCGTGCTGCTGGCGCTGGTCAAGCCCGTCGGCGCCTACATGGCGCTGGTGTTCGCCGAGACGCCAAACCGCGTGACCTGCTTCGGCGCACCGATCGAACGCTTGCTCTACCGCCTCGGTGGCATTCGTGCCGACGAGGAAATGAGCTGGAAGCGCTACGCCCTGGCCATGCTGCTGTTCAATCTGCTCGGCTTGCTGGCCCTGTATCTGCTGCAGCGCGTGCAGCAGTGGCTGCCGCTGAACACGCAGCACCTCGGCGCAGTGGCGCCAGGCTCGGCCATGAATACCGCGATCAGTTTCGCCAGCAATACCAACTGGCAAGGTTATGCCGGTGAAACCACGATGAGTTATCTCACCGACATGCTCGGCCTGACGGTGCAGAATTTTCTCTCCGCGGCAACCGGCATCGCGGTGTTGCTGGCGGTGATCCGCGGTTTCATCCGGCGCAATGCCGCTACGGTCGGCAATTTCTGGGTCGATCTGACGCGCTCGACGCTGTACGTGCTGCTGCCGCTGTCGCTGCTGCTGGCACTGGCGCTGAGCTCGCAGGGCGTGATCCAGAATCTGCGGCCTTACGTCGACGCGCATCTGCTGCAGGCCACCACGCAAACGGTCGCCACGCAGCGCGCCGATGGCCACAGCAGCAGCCGGCTGATCCCCGTGACGACGCAACTGTTGCCGATGGGCCCGGCGGCCTCGCAGATCGCCATCAAGCAACTGGGCACCAACGGCGGCGGATTTTTCAACGTCAACTCGGCGCACCCGTTCGAGAACCCGACGCCGCTGAGCAACTTTCTGGAGATGCTGGCGATCCTGCTGATTCCCGCCGCGCTCTGCTACACCTTCGGCGAAATGGTGGGCGATCGCCGCCAGGGCTGGGCGCTGTTGGCGGTGATGACGGTGATCTTCGTGCCGTTGATGATCGGCTGCGTCGCCGCCGAACAAGCCGGCAATCCGGCGCTGCATGGATTGCACGTCGATCAGCACGCATCGGCGCTACAGGCCGGCGGCAACATGGAGGGCAAGGAAGTGCGTTTCGGCATCGTCGACTCGGCGATCTGGTCGACGGCGACGACCGCGGCATCGAACGGATCGGTCAACTCCATGCTCGATTCCTACACGCCGCTGGGGGGGCTGATCCCGCTGTGGCTGATGCAGCTGGGCGAGGTGATTTACGGCGGCGTCGGCTCGGGCCTGTACGGCATGCTCGCCTTCGCCGTGGTGGCCGTGTTCATCGCCGGCCTGATGGTCGGACGCACACCGGAATATCTCGGCAAGAAGATCGAAGCCTACGAGATGAAGATGGCCAGCCTGGTGGTGCTGATCCCGTGCGCGCTGGTGACCATCGGCACCGCGATCGCAGTGCTCGCGCCGGCGGGCCTCGCCGGCATGGCCAACCCCGGCGCGCATGGCTTCACCGAGGTGCTGTACGCCTTGTCGTCGGCCTCCAACAACAACGGCAGCGCCTTCGCCGGACTGGCCGCGAACACGGCGTTCTACAACACCCTGCTCGGCATCTGCATGTACATCGCGCGCTATCCGCTGGCCATCGGCATGCTCGCCATCGCCGGCTCGCTGGCCGCGAAGAAACACGTGCCGGCCTCGGCCGGCACGCTGCCCACGCATACCCCGCTGTTCGTGGTGCTGCTGGCCGTCACCGTGATCGTGGTCGGCGCGCTGACCTTTCTGCCGGCGCTGGCCCTGGGCCCGATCGCCGAATCCCTGATGGCTACGGGACACTGACATGAGCGCCACTACCCACAACGCGCGCGGTTTTGATCGCGCCATCCTCGCACGCGCGCTGGCGGATTCGTTGCGCAAGCTGGCGCCGCGCGCCCAGTTTCGCAATCCGGTGATGTTCGTCGTCTTCGTGTGCAGCATTCTGACCACGGGACTGTGGCTGCAGGCGCTGGCGGGGCATGGCGAGGCGCCGACCGGATTCATTTTTGGCGTGGCCGCGTGGTTGTGGTTCACGCTGTTGTTCGCCAATTTCGCCGAGGCCATCGCCGAAGGCCGCGGCAAAGCCCAGGCGCAGGCTCTGCGCAGCGCGCGGCGCGACGTGCTGGCCAAGCGCATGCGCGACGCGCACGATCGCGGCAACGTCGAGTTCGTCCCGGCCGCCGATCTGCGCGCCGGCTATCTGGTGCTGGTCGAGACCGGCGATCTGGTGCCCGGCGACGGCGAAGTGGTCGAGGGCGCAGCGACCGTGGACGAGAGCGCTATCACCGGCGAGTCCGCACCGGTGATCCGCGAATCCGGCGGCGATCGCAACTCGGTCACTGGCGGCACGCGCGTGCTGTCCGACTGGCTGGTGGTGCGCATCGCCAGCAATCCCGGCGAGAGTTTTCTGGACCGCATGATCGCCATGGTCGAGGGCGCCTCGCGGCGCAAGACGCCCAACGAGATCGCACTGACCATCCTGCTGGCCAAGTTCAGCCTGATCTTCCTGCTCGCCTGCACCACCTTGCTGCCGTATTCGCTGTACAGCGTGCACGCGGCCGGGCGTGGCGAGCCGATCACCCTCACGGTGCTGATCGCGCTGCTGGTGTGCCTGATCCCCACCACCATCGGCGGGCTGCTGTCCGCGATCGGCATCGCCGGCATGGACCGCATGATCCAGGCCAACGTGATCGCCACTTCGGGACGCGCGGTCGAGGCGGCGGGCGATGTCGACGTGCTGCTGCTGGACAAGACCGGCACGATCACCCTGGGCAACCGCCAGGCCGTGGCTTTCCACGCCGCGCCGGGCGTCGATCAGCCGACACTGGCGGATGCGGCGCAACTTGCCTCGCTGGCCGACGAGACGCCGGAAGGGCGCAGCATCGTGGTGTTGGCCAAGGAGGCGCACGGCCTGCGTGAGCGCGCACTCGACGGCATGCGCTTCGTACCATTCACCGCGCAAACGCGCATGAGCGGCGTCGACGCGAGCACGCGCTGCGTCCGCAAGGGCGCGGTCGACGCCATCGAGAAATACCTGAGCGCAGCCGGTGCCAGCCTGCCCGCCGCGGTGCGCCGCGTGGCCGAGGACATCGCGCGCCGCGGCGCCACGCCACTGGCGGTGGCCGATGGCGCACGTGCGCTCGGCATCATCGAGCTCAAGGACATCGTCAAGGGCGGCATCCGCGAGCGCTTCGCCGAACTTCGCCGCATGGGCATCCGCACCATCATGATCACCGGCGACAACCCGCTGACCGCGGCAGCGATCGCCGCCGAGGCCGGGGTCGATGATTTCCTCGCCGAAGCCACGCCCGAGGCCAAGCTCAGGCTGATCCGCGACATCCAGGCCGAGGGCCGTCTGGTGGCGATGTGCGGCGACGGCACCAACGACGCCCCCGCGCTGGCGCAAGCCGACGTCGCGGTGGCCATGAACACCGGCACCCAGGCGGCCAAGGAAGCCGGCAACATGGTCGACTTGGATTCCAACCCGACCAAACTGATCGAGGTGGTCGAGATCGGCAAACAGATGCTGATCACGCGTGGCGCCTTGACGACGTTTTCCATCGCCAATGACGTGGCCAAATACTTCGCCATCATTCCGGCCGCGTTCGCCTCGACCTACCCTGCGCTGGGCGTGCTCAACATCATGCATCTGGCCACACCGCGGAGCGCGATCCTGTCCGCGGTGATCTTCAACGCGCTGATCATCATCGTGTTGATCCCGCTGGCGCTGCGCGGCGTGCGCGCGCGCGCGCTGGGTGCCGCCGCGCTGCTGCGCCGCAACCTGCTGATCTACGGACTCGGCGGCCTGGTGGTGCCGTTCATCGGCATCAAACTGATCAACATGCTGCTGGTTGCTCTGCACTTCGCCTGAGGAAGCAATCATGGCACTCACCCGCCCCGACTTCCCGGTAGCGCACTGCGTGTCGTGCCGTCACCGCCATGCGCTGCGACCGCTACTGCTGGTCTTGGCCGGTTGCGTGGGACTTCTCGCCACGCACCCTGTCCGCGCTGATGCCGCGCTCAACGGCAATGTCGCGATGGTGTCCGACTACGTGTTCCGCGGCCTGACCCAGACCTGGGGCCAGCCGGCCTTGCAGGGTGGCGCCGGTATCCACGCCGACGGCTTCGACGCCGGTTTCTGGGGTTCGAGTGTCAATGCGCGCAGCTACCCGGGAGGCGGTGACGAGCTCGACCTCTACGCCAGCTACGGCCGCGACTTCGGCGACGGCTTCAACTGGCGTGCCGGCCTGTATGGCTACCTGTATCCAGGTGCCAACCTCGACCATGCCGGCTTGCCTGCGCAATCGCTGGATACGGCCGAGGTCAACGCCGCGCTGGGCTGGCGCTGGTTCACTCTGCAATACAACCGCGCGCTCACCGACTACTTCGGTGCCGGCCGCGCCGCCGGCTTCCAGGGCGCCAGCCGTGGCACGAGCTACCTGCAACTGGACGCCCGCTTCGCGCTTGGCCCCGCGTGGACACTGGCGCTGCACGTCGGCCACACGCACTACACCACCACGCTGGCCGCGCCCCTGTCCGACGGCGCGCGCAATCCAAGCTACAGCGATTACGGCATCACCGTGCTGCGCCAGCTCGATGCCCATTGGTCGCTGGGCGCCAGCCTCATCCATGCCACCAACGCGGCCTATTACCGCGCCACCGCCAGCTACCTCGACGCCAGCAACATGCTTGATGTCGGCGGCACGCGCGGCATCGTGACGTTGCAAGGCTCGTTCTGACCGGAGTTGCCCATGCGTATGCTGTTGCGCCAATCGCTTTCCCTGCTGCTGCTGCTGACCCTGCTCACCGGCGTGCTGTATCCACTGGCCTGTACCGGGCTGGCGCAACTGATTTTCCCGCGCCAGGCCGACGGCAGCCTGATCGTGCGCGACGGGCAGGTCCTGGGCTCGCGCCTGATCGGCCAGAGTTTCAGCGGACCGGCTTATTTCTGGAGCCGGCCCTCGGCCACCACGCCCTATGCGTACGCTGCCGATGCGTCCTCGGGTTCCAATCTCGGGCCGACCAATCCGGCCCTGCGCAACGCGATCGAGCGACGCATTGCCGCGCTGCAAGCCGCCGATCCGGCCCAGCACGGCTCGATCCCGGTGGATCTAGTCACGTCCTCGGCCAGCGGGCTCGACCCGGACATCACCCCGGCAGCGGCGCAGTACCAGCTCGCGCGCGTGGCGCAGGCGCGGCATCTTCCGCCGGCGGCCGTGCAAGCCATGATCCGGGCCTCCACGCGTGCGCGGCAGTGGGGTGTGCTGGGCGAGCCGCGCGTCAACGTGCTGGAACTGAATCTGCGCCTGGATGGCTTGTGGTCGCGGCACTGAGAGGCTGTGAATTTTTCAGCCTCTCAGCCCGGCCATGGATGGCCGGACGCGAAGCGGTCACGCCAGTGGCTGATTCGCGCAGGCGCGTACGGACCTGTGCCGGACGCGCCGATGAAAAATTCCGCACGACGCGGAATTTTTCACAGGCTCTGAGTGATGCCTGGCTGGCGCCGCGACGCGCACGCGTCCACCATGGGCGCCATCGCAACTGCACAAGCTGATTCATGGCCGCCGAGCACGCCGACGCGCGCCCCGATCCCGATGCACTCCTGCAACGCGTGCAACGCGAAGCCAGAACCGCCGCGCGCGGTCGCCTGAAGATATTTCTTGGCGCCGCGGCGGGTGTGGGCAAGTCCTACGCCATGCTCGAGGCCGCGCGCAAGCAGGCCGCCGCCAGCATCGATGTGGTCGTCGGCTATGTCGAGTTGCACGGTCGCGCGGAAACCGAAGCGCTGCTCGATGGACTGCAGATCCTGGCACCACAACGGCTGCAGCATCGCGGCATCACGCTGAGCGAATTCGATCTCGACGCCGCCCTGGCGCGGCATCCCGCGCTGCTGCTGGTCGATGAGCTGGCCCACAGCAATCACGCCGGCGCGCGCCATGCCAAGCGCTGGCAGGACGTGGTGGAACTGCTCGACGCAGGCATCGATGTCTACACCACGGTCAACGTCCAGCACGTGGAAAGCCTCAACGACGTGGTCGCGCAGATCACCGGCGTGCGCGTGCGCGAAACCGTGCCCGACAGCGTGTTCGAGAGCGCCGACGAAGTCGAGCTGATCGATCTGCCGCCGGATGACCTGATCGAGCGCCTGCGCGAAGGCAAGGTGTACCTGCCCGAGAAAGCCAGGCACGCGACCGCTGCGTTCTTCCGCAAAGGCAACCTGATCGCGCTGCGCCAGCTCGCGCTGCGCGCCACCGCCGATCGCGTCGATGCGGCCATGCGCGAATATCGCGAACGCCATGCCATCGCCGATACCTGGGCTGCCGGCGAGCGCGTGCTGGTGTGCATCGGCCCCGATGCGCTCTCGGAACGTCTCGTGCGCCGCGCCCGCCGGCTGGCCAATGCCTTGCATGTCGAATGGCTGGCGGTCTATGTCGAAACGCCACGACTGCAGCACCTGCCGCAGTCCGCGCGCGATCGCGTGCTGCGCACGCTCAAGCTGGCCGAGAGCCTGGGCGCGCAGACCGACAACCTCAGCGGCGAGCACGTGGCGGAGGAACTGCTGGATTTCGCGCGCCAACGCAATGTCAGCAAGATCATCGTCGGCAAACCGCTGCGTACGCGCTGGCGCGACCGTCTGCGTTCCAGTCTGGTCGATGCGCTGATCCGCGGCAGCGGCGACATCGACGTACTGGTGGTGACCAGCGAACCGGGCGCCGTGATCGCAACCATGCCACGCCTGCCGCGACATCGCAGCCGCCGCCCGGCCTACCTCAAGGGACTGGCGGCCGTGGCGCTGGCGACGGCGCTGTGCGCGGCGCTGTTTGACGTGCTGGGCCCAACCAATCTGGTGATGATCTATCTGCTCGCCGTGGTCTGGGTGGCGACACACTATGGGCGCGGGCCTTCGGTACTGGCCGTCGTGGCCAGCGTCGCGCTGTTCGATTTCCTGTTCGTGCAGCCGTATTTCTCGTTCGCCGTTTCGGATACGCAGTACCTGCTGACTTTCGCGGTGATGCTCACGGTGGGCCTGACGATCAGCAACCTGACCGCGCTGGGCCGGCGCCGCGCCGCGGTGGCGCGGCATCGCGAGCGGCGCATGCGCTCGCTACTTGCGCTGAGCAGCGAGTTGGTGCGCGAACGCTCGCGCGAACGCCTGGTCGAGGTGCTGCGTCGTCACATCAGCCGCGCGGTAAACGGGCAGACCGCGGTGTTGTTCGCGGATGGCGAGGGTCACCTTCTGGACCCGGATTTTTTCTGTACGCGCGGGCACGCGCCGCCAGCGGGACAGACCTGGTTTCCGGTCCCGGGCAATGATCTGGGCATCGCGCAATGGGCCTACGACCACCAGCGCAGCGCTGGCGTCGGTACGGACACGCTAGCCAATGCTGACGCGCTGTACCTGCCACTGAAAGCGATGCAACGCTGCATCGGCGTGCTCGGCCTGCGCCCGCGCGAACCGCGCCAATTGCAGGTGCCGGAACAGATGCGCGCGCTGGATGCGATGGTCAATCTGGCGGCCATCGCCATCGAGCGCGTGGAACTGGCCGTGGCCACACGCACTGCCGGCATCGAGATCGAATCCGAACGCCTGCGCAATGCCATGCTGAGTTCGATCTCGCATGATTTCCGCACGCCGCTGGCGACCATCATCGGTGCCGCCACCACGCTGCTGTCGGATACGCCCGCAGGCATCGACGAGGCGCACCGGCGCACGCTGCTGCAAAGCCTTTTGGCCGAAGCCGAGCGCCTGCACCGGCTGAGCGGCAACCTGCTCGACCTGAGCCGCTTCGACGCGGGCGGGCCACGGCTCAAGCGCGAATGGCTGGCCATCGACGAACTGATCGGCGCGGCCCTGGCGCAGTTGCACGGCGCGCTCGGCCAGCGTCCGCTGCGCGTCGATCTGGCGCCGGATCTGCCACTGTTCCCTGGCGACGAGACGCTGATCGGGCAACTGCTGATCAACCTGATCGAAAACGCGATCAAGCACACGCCCGCTGACAGCGCCATCGAAATCGCCGCGCAGGCGGACGCTGATTGGCTGCATGTCGCGGTGCGCGACCGTGGCCCGGGCCTGCCCGCAGGCGATGCGCAACGCCTGTTCGAGAAATTCCAGCGCGGGCGCGCCGAGGATGCGCAGGCCGGCTTCGGCCTGGGCCTCAGCATCGCCCGCGCCATCGTCCTCGCGCATGGCGGCCAGATCAGCGCGCAGCCGCGCGCAGGCGGCGGCGCCGAATTCACGTTCACCCTGCCATTGCACCGTGCGGAGCAACCCGGCGATGACTGAGCCGCTTGCCAGCATCGTGTTGATCGAGGACGACCCGCAGATCCGGCGTTTCCTGGTGGCGGCGCTGGAAATCCACGGCTACGCGCCGCACGAGGCCGCGACTGCCGCCGAGGGTCTGCGTCAGGTCACCATGCGCCAGCCCGATCTGGTCATTCTGGATCTCGGCCTGCCCGACGCGTCCGGGCTGGACCTGATCAAACGGCTGCGCGAGTGGTACCAGCGCCCGATCCTGGTGCTGTCGGCGCGCACGCAGGAGCACGACAAGGTGGCGGCGCTGGATCGCGGTGCCGACGATTACCTGAGCAAGCCATTTGGCATCGAGGAACTGCTGGCGCGCCTGCGCGTGGCCCTGCGCCACCTCGCCGGGCAACACGCGGGCGATGCCAGCGGGCGCATCGAGGCCGGCGGCCTATTGATCGATGCCGGCGCGCGGCGTGTGTTCAAGAACGGCAGCGATGTCCACCTGACCCCACGCGAATATCAGTTGTTGCTGGCGCTGGCCAGCCAGCGTGGCAAGGTGCTGACGCACCGCCAATTGCTGCGCGAAGTATGGGGACCGACGCATGTCGAGTCGCCGCACTATCTGCGCATCTACATGCGCGCGCTGCGCGCCAAGATCGAGGACGACCCGGCGCGACCACGCTGGCTGCTGACCGAGATCGGCGTCGGCTATCGCTTTGCCGACGAAGGCTGACGTCGCGTCTTGCTGAAATGCGATGGGCCGCGAACGTGGCCCAAGGATGGTTCTTGTTGGAGCACTGCCCGATCATGCATCGCGGCACTCCATCAGAGCTTGCTCTGCTCCACTTCGCGCTCGCGCTGCATCAGCGTCCATTCCGCGTGCTCGGTCAGTGCCGCCTCGCCGAGTGAAATCAGGATCTGGCGTTGCTCGATGGCCTCGGTCGCGCGGTCCAGCGCCGTGCGTGCGCTGGTGAAAATCCGCTGCATGAATCGGTACTGCCGGATCAGCTCCTTGTCGGCCTTGCGGTAAGCGTAAGCCTCGCGCACCGCGGCGATGATCGACAGTGTCGCCATGAACATCACCAGCGTGTTCTTGGTGTCCTGCGCAAAGATGTGCGCAAACACCACGAGCACGATGCTGATCGCGACACCGCCCCACAAACTGATCGAGCCGACCATTTCGGTGATGTGGTGCAGCCCCGAACGTTCGACCGTCTTGCGTTCGTAGTAATGCAACTGCCCCGATTTTCCGGATACACCGACCCATTCCGCGATCACGCGCGTCAAAGCCTCCGGCCCATGCGTGGCCGGGTCCACGCGCGCATCCAGGCCAACGGCACGCATGACATTGCGAATCCAGCCAAGTTCGGTGTTCTGCCGCTGCAGGAAGTTGTCGTGCGCGAATTCATGTCCTCCGGTCGCCGGGATGCCCGCGTGCCGCCAGTACGATTGCACGCGCAGGAATTCCGCCAGCGCGCGGTAGTCGAGGTACTTGCGGTGCCAGTCGCGATGACGCGCCAGTCCGACCACCAGCGCTCCGCTGGCGAACAGCAGCAGGAACAGGTAGATCAGATAGTTGTGTTCCGCCAGATGCGCATACAACGCGAAAGCGATGCCCATCAGCGCGGCCAGAGTGTAGGTCGTGCGCATGGCCAGCAACACGCGTCTCTGGAAATGGATCGCCAGCCAATCGGCCGCATAAAAAACATCATCCATCGGCAGCGTGGCGTTGGCGTCACGATGGCTTTGCACGGCAAGCCTGATCGCAGCCGCGTACTTGTCGCACTCGTCGTTGAACTCGGCCATGTGCGTGAACATCTGGCGGAATTCCGGCGGCATGCCAAGTTCCGCCGCCTGCGCCGTCTCGGCCGTGCGCCACAGCGCCTGCAGCGGTTGCAGGCCCACGGCCACCGCGCCATCGGCTTCATTGCGCGAACACACGATGTGAAATAGCAGACGTTCGTCGCCGCCACCGAGCACATGGCGCGCATCGTGGCGCCGGTCGATCAGTCCCGGCATCGAGCCACCGAGGTGATAGCGCACGACCTGCGCGGTGCCGCCGAGTCGGGTGGATTCCTTGCCATCCCAGATCGCCAGCAGGATATGGCAGTGATTGACGATATAAACCCCGGCTTGCGCATACTGGCGGTCGCGCGCCGTGCCCGGCGGTCCCACCGCGTGCCGCGTCTGCCCCGCGCGCAGCGGCAACTGCAACACCTCGGCATGCGCACACAATGCCTCGAAGCGTGCACGCGTGGTCGGGTCGGCAAAATCCTCGAGATACAGATCGCGCGGCAGGGGCAATGGCGCGATCAGGCGCGCGCCCAGCGCCAGCGCTTCCTGGGCCACCAACTGATCGCCGCCCTCGGCCAGGGCCGACAGCACGACCAGTGGCAGTGCCGGGAAATCGTGCTGGAGCTGCGCAAGGAATTCCCGCACGCGCCGGCGGATCGACTCGATCTCGCCAGCGGGGATGTTGCGATGACTGGTGACACCGACAACCAGGGGGATCATGGTGGTTTCCAGGCGATGAGGGTTGCATCATAAGTGCGGCATGACCACGCACCGCATGGCCCGGAGGAGGCCGCTGCCGGCCGCCTCCTCACGGAAATGCATGCGCCCCGGGGGATGGCAGGGTCGATATGGGCGTCAGCGCACCTGGTTCTTGATCGTCGGATTGGTGGTAGTGGCGGGAGTGACAACCCGATCTGACTCCGGTTGGGCTCCGCTGGTGTCCCCGCCTTGCTCCGCATCGACCGGCGGCGGCGGGGTCGGGGTCGGGCTCGTGGTGCTTATACGTTCGTTGCCGATACTGGACATGACGTTCTCCTCGATTGATTGAAACAAATGGCCATTGGCCATGCCGGCCAACGGAAGTCCCCAAGGGACGGCATCCCTGCAGTGCTGCTTGCTGCTCGCGAACTTGCTGCGTCGGGTCTGCTGCCCACGGCGCAATGCACTTGCATATCTCTGCATCGCACACCTCCCCCGACACACCGGTTGATGGGCTTGCGGGGGCCGCTTATTGGTTCTTGATCGTCGGATTCGTGGTCGTCGCCGTCAGTGATGTCGTCTTCGACTGATACACCACCCCGTCGACGTTGATGCGCAGGATGTAGGTCCAGGTTCCCGTCGTGCCGACACTGTTGTTGAGGTCGCCGAGCGTCAGTTGATTGCCGTTCGCGCTCAGCGTGGGGCTGCCAAAAATCCCGGAGGGCGGCGCCGCGCCGACCCAGGCGAAACCCGGATTGGGATCAGTGAGCGCCACAAAGGATCCCGATGCCGCGTTGCCGGTCAGCTGCCAGGTGATGGTCTGTGCGTCGGGGCTTCGGCTGACGTGGTTCGCGTTGCCGCTCTGATCGATATCAACGCACCAGGGCGTGGTGTTCTGGTCGAGGTTGACATGGAGATTGTTCGACATGATGGACTCCCGTGGATGAGAGGATTGATCCGCTGCCGCGCTTGCCGATGCGGTCATGACCTTGCCCGTTCCATGGCATGACCCTTACCGAAGGTGCATGGTGCCGTCGGCCGCCAGCAGCTTCTGCTGGAAGGCCACATTGACTGGATAGGCAATGCGTTGACGCTGCAGCCGGTCGACCAGGGCCGCATCGCGATAACCGCCCTGCCATAGTTGCCGGATGATCGGCTGCGCTTCGGCCTGCCGCTGCAATGCCAGCAGCGCTTCGACTTGCAAAGCCAGCAGACGCGGATCGGCGCGGCCATTTTTCTGTACTTGCAGCGTCTTCAGTGCATCCTCGCGCAGGTGCCGCGCAGCAGGCGCATCACTAGTCACCGCCGCCAGCAACAGCCGGGCACCCATGGTCGCCAGCAAGGTGGCGTGGTCGTCGGGGTGCCGTACGAACAGTGGATCGAGTATGCGCAACGCGGCTTGCACCTGGGCGCGCGCGGCATCGAGCTGGCCTGCAGCGCGCGATTGCTCGGCCTGTTCCACCTGCGTCTCGGCGAATGCGCGTTGCCAACCGCTGTTGGACGGATCCTGACGGGTCAGATCATGAAAAATCCGCAATGACCGTTCGATCAGTGCATGCGCGGCGGACAGGTCACCGCCCATGCGCTGCAGACGACTCAGCTGCATGCCGTACAGCGCAACATTGTCCTGGAAACTGCTGTTGCGTGGATCCACCTCGACCAATTGGCCGGCGATCGCGAGCGCCTGTTGCAGATCGTTCCGGCCCACATCAAGCGCGCCGGTCAAAGCCAGTGTGCGCCCAAGAATCGCGCGTGAAACCAGCATGTTTTGACGTCGGTTGTTGTCCCTGGGATCGCGGGCCGCCAGCCTGGTCTCGATTGCGTCGTCGGCGGCGTACTGCGCGACAGCGGTGGCCAGGTCGCCGCGCTGCAGCGCCAGCTTGCCGAGATTGTTGTGCGCGATACCCAGATACTCCAGCCACTCGGCGTTGTCGGGCTGGGTCGCGACCAGACGTTCGCACAGCGCAAGCATCTTGCGATATTGGGCAGTGGCGGCGTCGAACTGGCCACGCGCCTCCAGCACATGAGCAAGATCGTTGCCGATGATCGCCAGATTGAAAAGCAGTTTGAGATCATCCGGAGCGTGCGTCTGCGCGCGCCTCAGGATGGCGTGCGCGGAGTCAAAATCCTGCTGTGCCGCGCCCAGCCTGCCCTGTTGCCAGTGGGTCATGCCGATGAACGCCCAGATTCGGGCATGGGCCAGTTGCCGCGGCACGTCGGTGGGCGCGCGGTCGGCCAGTTTCGCCGCGATCTTCAGAGCCGCCCGATACGACGCCATCGCCTGCGGCAGATGGCCCTGGTCCATGCGTACGCTGCCGATCTTCTCCAGCGCGCGGGCGCGTTGCTCCAGCGCCACATCGGTGACATCGGTGATTGGCAACGACTGAAAGTAGCTCATGGCGCGGTCATCGACCGCCTGCATGATGTCCAGACGCCCTACCTGCGCCAGCTTGTCGTTGAGGTCACCGAGCATGAAATTGACCAGTCCATCGGCTTGTTTCTGGCGGCGCTCGGCTGCCTGCCGCGCGACATCGGCGGCGTTGCGCGCGATCACGGCGGTGATCGCGAGGATCGTAGTCACCGCCATCACTACGAGCGCCAGCGCGGCCAGCGCGGTCATGCGCCGCATGCGGCGCTGCAGTTCGCGCTGCTTCAACACATCGAAGCCGACGTCGAGCATGCCGGCGATCAGCTTGAGTTTGGCGTTGGTCTTGCCGTCCTTGCCGGCGCGCGCGTCGGCCGCGATCGGCTCGATGCGCTCTTCGCCCAGCGCACCATCAGCGCCGAGTCGATGGCGCAGCGCATGCACGAAGCACTCCTCCGCTGCGCGACCTGGCATCGCACTCGCATTGGGTTCGCCATCGACGATCAGGCAGAAGATGCGCTCGCCGCGACCGAGGCGTTTGAAGGCAAGCACCTCTTCATCGACCCAGCGCGAAGCCGCTGCGTGCGGTGAGCAGATCACGATCAGATTAGCCGATTGCGCCAGCGCCTCGTTGACCTTGCGATCGAGATCGGTTGCGCTGGCCAGCTCATCGCGATCGCGGAAGATCGGTGCGAGGCGCCGCGGGATCACCCCGGCTGCCGTGCTCTGGCCGACCAGGCGCCGCGGCACCACGTAGGCTTCCAGTGCGCGGTGCAGCCAGTCCGCCCAGGACTTGTCCCGATGGCTGTAGCTGATGAAGGCGCGGTAACGGAGCGCGGCAGTGACGGGGTCCGCGGTCATGGCTCACCACACCCAAGCAGGCGTTCGGGCATGTCCTCGCCAGGCCATCTCCACATATCGTGCCGGCGGGCCGGCACCGGTGAACCATGATCCATGACCGACCCCCTTGCGAGAATCACGGACATGAAAACGTGATGATCGTTACATTACTCGCGAAACAAGCATCGTGCATGCCCAGCCTGGCGCAGGCTGGCACGCGGCCAGCCACGCTTGGCGCGACACGTGATGGCAATGCAAGCGACGGATACGTTGCCGCGATTGACTTTGCGCCGCCTCCACGCGCTGCGGCACGGCGGCAATGATGGTCGAATCGGAGCGCCGGGCCGCTGCATCGCGTCTACGTGGCTGTAACGCAGGCATTACAACGCAATGGTTTGCGGCGCCCGGCCCGGAGCGTGTGGACACCTGCCGCGCGCAGTCCGGCGCATGGCCGGATTGCGTTTGCCCGTGCAACGCCGCTACTGCGTTGCACGGGCTGCCGGCGACGGCCGGCTACCGCATCAGTCCGGCCAGCGTCACGCCCAGATCGGCCGGCGATTTCACCGTGGTCACGCCGGCCTTTTCCAGTGCGGCGAACTTGGCGGCGGCGGTGCCCTTGCCGCCGCTGATGATGGCGCCGGCATGGCCCATGCGCTTGCCGGCCGGGGCCGAAGCGCCGGCGATGAACGCCACCACCGGCTTGCGCACGTAGTCGCTGATGAACTCGGCGGCTTCTTCTTCGGCGCTGCCGCCGATCTCGCCGACCATGATGATGCCCTGGGTCTGCGCGTCGTCCTGGAACAGCCTGAGGCAGTCGATGAAGTTGAGGCCGTTGATCGGATCACCGCCGATGCCGATGCAGGTGCTCTGACCGAGGCCGACCTGGGTGGTCTGGAACACGGCTTCGTAGGTGAGCGTGCCGGAACGCGACACGATGCCCACCTTGCCGGGCTGGTGGATGTGGCCGGGCATGATGCCGATCTTGCACTCACCGGGGGTGATGATGCCGGGGCAGTTGGGGCCAATCAGCACGGTGCCGGGATAGCTGTGGGTGAGTGCATTCTTCACGCGCAGCATGTCCAGCACCGGAATGCCCTCGGTGATGGTCACGATCACCTTGATGCCGGCGTCGGCGGCTTCGAGAATGGCGTCGGCGGCGAACGGCGGCGGCACGAAAATCATGCTGGCGTCGGCATGCGTGGCATCCACCGCATCCTGCACGGTGTTGAACACGGGCAGGCCGAGGTGCTCGCTGCCGCCCTTGCCGGGGGTGATGCCGCCGACCAGCTTGGTGCCGTAGTCCAGCGCCTGCTGCGAATGGAAGGTGCCCTGCTGGCCGGTGAAGCCCTGGCAGATCACCCGGGTGTTCTTGTGTACGAGTACGGACATGATGGATTCCTTCAGGCGATGGCGGCCACGGCTTTGCGCGCGGCGTCGTTGAGGTCGTCGGCGGAGGTGATCTTCAACCCGGAATGGGCCAGCAGCTCGCGGCCCTTCTCGACGTTGGTGCCCTGCAGGCGCACGACCACGGGGATATTCAGGCCGACCTCCTTCACCGCGGCGATGATGCCCTCGGCGATCAGGTCGCAACGCACGATGCCGCCGAAAATGTTGACCAGGATCGCCTTGACCTTGTCCGAGGACAGGATCAGCTTGAACGCTTCGGTCACGCGCTCCTTGGTGGCGCCGCCGCCGACGTCGAGGAAGTTGGCCGGCTCGGCTCCGGCCAGCTTGATCACGTCCATGGTGGCCATGGCCAGACCCGCGCCGTTGACCATGCAGCCGATGTTGCCGTCCATGGTCACGTAGTTGAGGTTGTTCTCGGCGGCCTCGGCCTCGGCCGGGTCTTCCTGGGTCTTGTCGCGCATCGCGGCCAGGCGCGGGTGACGAAACTCGGCGTTGTCGTCGGAGTTGACCTTGCCGTCCAGCGCCATCAGGTCGCCATTGGCGAGGATGGCCAGCGGATTGAGCTCGATCAGCGCCAGGTCCTGCTCGTTGAACAGCTTGTACAGGCCCAGCATGATCTTGGTGAGCTGGCCCACCTGCTTGCTGTTGAGACCCATGGCAAAACCCAGCTTGCGGCACTGGTAAGGCTGCAGGCCCTGGATGAAATCAACCGTGATGGCGTGGATGTCCTCGGGGTTTTCGCGCGCGACCTGCTCGATGTCGACGCCGCCGCGGCTGGAGGCGACGAAGGTCACCGCCTTGCTGCCGCGATCGACCAGGATCGACAGATACAGCTCCTTGGCGATGTCGCCGGCGTCGGTCACCAGCACTTCGTTCACCGGCAGCGCGCGCCCGGCCGACTGGTAGGTGCTCATGCGCGTGCCGAGCATGCCGGCGGCGGCGGTTTTCACCTCCGCATGCGTCTTGCAGAACTTGACACCACCGGACTTGCCGCGGCCGCCAGCGTGGATCTGCGCCTTGACCATCCAGGGACCGGCGCCCAGCGCCCTGGCGGCATCGACCGCCAGATCGGGACTATTGGCGACCTTGCCCGCGGGCACGGCGATGCCGTACTCGGCGAACAATTCTTTGGCCTGGTATTCGTGGAAATTCATGCACGACCTCGGGGATTGCGGGGGAAGGGAACGCGGCGGCGTAGCATCGGCGCAGGGCACCGGACCGCGGCGAGCCGTCTATTTTCGGCCTTATCTGCGTCCGAGGCAAAGTTGTGCATCGCACATGCATCCGCGCAGCGGCGTGAATGCGGACCCCGGACCCGCCGCGCCACCTCGCCAGCGCGCGGCGCGCGGCGCTTCGCCTATACTGCGGCCGCGTCAATCGGGGCGGAACACCAAGCGCAACCTCGGTCGCCTTGCGTCCGTGAGCGCAATGCGCAATCCGCGCACCACTTGGCGGACGTCGGCCCGACCCATCGACCTGCACGAGGATTCGCGCGTGGCGGCTGCACACGACACCAACCCGCACCTGTCGGCCGGCGAGATCGTGCGCCGCGAGTTGTACTTCACCAATCTGTACCGCGTGCTGCAGGCCAGCACCTACATCGGGCTTGCGTTCAGCCCGTGGCTGGGCGATCTGGTGCAACCACAACTGCCCTCGCTGGCGCGCTGGGTTTCGGTGGTCTACGTGGTCCTCGCCGTGGTCATGCTGCTGAATACGCGGCGCGCACTGCCGCACCTGCGCGCGCAATTGCCGCTGATGGTCGGCATCGATGTGATCGCGGCGATGCTGATGATCACCGCCATCCCCGATGCGCATACCGGCATCGCCGGGTTGCTGATCGTCAATCTCAGCGCGGCGGCGGCGCTGCTCTCGCTGCGCGCCGCGTTCATGCTGTCGGGTGCGGCCAGCGCTGCGCTGATGCTGCTCGGCGTGTTCGACGTATTCGCGCAGAACAGTCCGGTGCGCCTGTTGCTGGAGGCGCTGCTGTTCGCCTTCACCTACATCGCCGCGGCCTGGCTCAACCACACGCTGGGTCGGCAGATGCGCGCCAGCGAGGCGCTGGCCGAACGCCGTGGCCTGGACCTGGCCAACCTGGCGCAGGTCAACGAGCTGATCATCAAGCGCATGAAAACCGGCGTGCTGCTGGTGGATGCCGGCAACCATATCCACCAGATGAACGAATCGGCGTGGCTGCTGCTGGGCAGCCCCGGCAGCGAGCAGCGCGATCTCGGTAGCCTGGCCCCGGAGCTGTCGCGGCGCCTGTACCACTGGCGCAATCTGGCGCGCGTGGACGAAACCGCCGTGGCGCTGGCCGAGGGCGTGCCCGAGGTGGTGCCGCGCTTCACGCGTCTGGCCGCCAACGACGACTCGCACGCGCTGATCTTTCTTGATGACACGTCCCTGGTATCGCGGCGCGCCGAGGAAATGACCCTGAGCTCGCTGGGGCGGCTGTCGGCCTCGATCGCGCACGAGATCCGCAATCCCCTCGCGGCGATCCGCTATTCGGCACAACTGCTGGCCGAATCGCCTGAACTCAACGCCGAGGATGCGCGCATGGTCGAGATCATCAACAACCACTGCGTGCGCCTGAACGACATCGTCGAGAACATCCTGCAACTCTCGCGTCGCGACCGCTCGCGCCCCGAGGTGCTGGACCTCAACGACTGGGTGCTGCGCTTCGTCGAGGAATACTCCGAGTCCAACGACCTCGGCGATGACAGCCTGCGCGCCATCACCCAGGCGCGCACGGTCGAGGCACTGGTCGATCAGCAGCACCTGCAGCAGGTGGTATGGAACCTGGTGCAAAACGCGCTGCGCTACGGACGCATGCCCGGCGAACCGGCGCGGGTGATGGTGATCGCACGCAATGCCACCGAACAAGGGCCGCCGCTGCTCGAGATCGTCGATCGCGGCCCCGGCATTCCGCCCAAGGTGGCCGCACAGATCTTCGAGCCATTCTTCACCACGCACGAAATGGGCACCGGGCTGGGCCTGTATCTGGCGCGGCAGATGTGCGACGCCAACCAGGCCACGCTCGAATACGTGCCGGTGCCCGGCGGCGGCAGTTGCTTCCGCATCAGCCTCGGCGCCTCGGTGCGCATGGCCACGCCGGCATGAGCCTTTGCCGAACAGCGCTGCGGCGTTACTCTCAGGCGCAGCAACCGTCGCAGGCAGGGATAGGAACATGAGCAAACAGACCGTACTGGTGGTGGACGACGAGCGCGACATCCGCGAACTGCTGACCATCACCCTCGGGCGCATGAACCTGCTGGTCGATTCCGCCGGCAGCGTCGGCGACGCCAAACGCCTGCTGGCCGAGCGCCGCTATGACCTGTGCTTCACCGACATGCGCCTGCCCGATGGCTCCGGGCAGGAACTGCTGGAACTGATCGCCGCCGAGTACGCCGAGATGCCGGTGGCGATGATCACCGCCTATGGCAACGTCGATGCCGCGGTCAATGCGCTCAAGGCCGGCGCCTTCGATTTCGTCTCCAAGCCGGTCGACATCAACATGCTGCGGCGCCTGGTGCAAACCGCGCTGCGCCTCGGCCAGCAGCGCCGCGAACAGGGCGAGAACATCGCGCCCGACAACGATGCCGCCGGCAGCGAAACCAGCTCAGCCAGCCGCCTGGTCGGCGCCTCGCCCGCGATCGAGCAGGTACGCGCCACCATCGCCAAGCTCGCGCGCAACCAGGCGCCGGTCTACATCTCGGGTGAATCCGGCGTGGGCAAGGAACTGGTCGCGCGTCTGATCCACGAGCAGGGCCCGCGCGGCGGCGGCGCGTTCGTGCCGGTCAACTGCGGCGCGATCCCCGGCGAGCTGATGGAAAGCGAATTCTTCGGCCACAAGAAAGGCAGCTTCACCGGCGCCAACGTGGACAAGGAAGGGCTGTTCCAGGCCGCGCACGGCGGCACTCTGTTCCTCGACGAGGTGGCCGACCTGCCCATGCACATGCAGGTCAAGCTGCTGCGCGTGATCCAGGAGAAAGCCGTGCGTCCGATCGGCGCGCACGCCGAGATTCCGGTCGACGTGCGCATCCTCTCGGCCACGCACAAGGATCTGGCGCGGCTGGTCGAGCGCGGCCTGTTCCGCCAGGACCTGTTTTATCGCATCAACGTGATCGAGCTGCGCGTGCCGCCGCTGCGCGAGCGCCGCGAGGACGTGCCGCGCCTGACCGCGCGCATTCTCGAACGCCTCGCCGCCGACAACGGCATGGACGCGCCGCCGCGGCTGCAGCCCGAGGCGCTGAGGGCGCTGCTGGATTACGCCTTCCCCGGCAACGTGCGCGAGCTGGAAAACATCCTCGAGCGCGCCGTGGCCCTGTGCGACAACGGCAGCATCGAACGCAGCGACCTGATGCTGATGCCCGCCGCCGGCACACCCGCCAATGGCAATGCCGGCAGCGCAGCGATCGACCCCGCTACCGCGGCCGCCGACGCCGGCCCGCAATCGCTGGACGACATGATCACCGGCCTCGAGCGCGAAAAGATCATGCAGACCCTGCAGAAAACCCGTTACAACAAGACCGCCGCCGCGCGCGAACTGGGCATCACCTTCCGCGCGCTGCGCTACAAGCTCAAGAAGCTGGGGATCGATTGAGGCCTCATGCGCGGGCGCTGCCCGCGCACAGGTCATTCAACCGGCGCCACGTCACGCAGCCTCGCGCCGCCGGACTGGAGCGGCAGGCGCTTGCGCCCCGTCCGGGCCACGCCGTGCCCGCCGGCATGATCGGATGGAACCGGATCCTGGCGCGCCCGAACCGGCCACGACACGCCCGCGGCTCGCGCCGCCAACTCCAGATTCCCGCGGACCCCATCCGCGCATCACATCTGGACGATGGCATAGCCCTGGCTCTGCGCGATGATCGTGGTGGTCAACGCGGAGAGCGCGATCTGGATGTCCGGGTTCAGATCGCCGGGTGTGAACCCGAAGCCGTACAGGGCATTGCCGCACACCATGAGGTGCACGCCGGCCTGCTGCAGCCTGGCGATCAGGTCCAGATCGGGATTGGCGTGATGGTACCTGGCCATGAACGCCGGCCCGTCCAGTACCAGCGGTGTCGCCGGCCCGGTGATGACGACCTCGAGCTTCAGGTGGTCGGACGGGACGCCGGCAGCACCGAATTCGTTGAGCGCACGCGCGACTTGCTGCAGGCCGAAGTTGGCCTGGCTGGACTTCGGGTCGCCTTGATGGATGACGAACAGGGTCTTGTAGGTCGCGGCCGGATCCGGGCGATCGATCGCCTGTTTCCAGACGTGGATGCCACCGTAGCCCTGGATGACGGGAAACGCCCAGCCCTGCGCCGGTGGCGCCGCCACAGCGGACACCGGCAGCGCGGACAGCAGCAAAACAACGACAAACGCCAGACGTTTCATGGACACCCCGCAGGAAGCATGGATGGATGCTGCACCCGATCGCACGTTACGCCACGCGCGCTGCGAGGCCAAGCCCGGTCGGTGACGCAGGGGTCGCGATCCAGCCCAGCGGCCATCGACTGACAGGGGCGCCCTGCCCGATCGCGACAGGCCAAACCGGCGCGGCAGCCGCTTGGGCCAGACACCTGGTTTGGCGCAGGAATTCCGGGCATTTTGCAACGCGCGAAGATCGCCCGCAGTCCAAACCCCTGGCCCCCGTCTTGATCCAAGTCATCCCGCACCGCCGGGGAGCGCGCCACACTCTGCGCTGGTTCCGCTGGAGCGCGTCATGCCCGAGATCCTCGACATCTGGCAATGCATCGGCTGCGGTCGCATCGAGGAGGTGCCGCAGACTTGTATCGGCGTGTGCCGAACCGTCAAGCGACCGCTGGTCGACCTGGATGATTTTCGCGCGCTGTCCGCCGAGCTCGACGCCGCGCGCGCGCTGGCGGAGCGTTACGCGCTTGTGCTGCGCCTGATCGCGGCCAGTACGCCGCGCGCTGATGCCTGCCCCGCGCACTGGCGCGCGCTGCAGCTGCGCGCGCGCGCGGCGCTGGCCGGCACGGCCGTGCAGGATACCGGTGTCCCCGCGCGATGAACGCCCCGCTGGCGC
Source organism: Metallibacterium scheffleri (assembly GCF_002077135.1). Lineage (NCBI taxonomy): Bacteria > Pseudomonadati > Pseudomonadota > Gammaproteobacteria > Lysobacterales > Rhodanobacteraceae > Metallibacterium > Metallibacterium scheffleri. The sequence continues at coordinate 1,939,174 of NZ_LDOS01000002.1, forward strand.
CTGCGCGGCTGCACTCGGGCGCTGGCCGGCGCGATGCCACGCGCCCCGCGTGGCATCGCGGCGTGCGACGCATCCTGGTAATCAAGTGGAGCGCCCTGGGTGATGTGGCCTTGGCCACCGCCATCATGGAAGACCTGCGGCTGGCGTTTCCCGATGCCACCATGCACCTGAACACACTACCCGCGGCGCAGGCACTATTCGCCGCCGACCCGCGTTTCGAGCGCGTGTTGGCCATCGACGTGCGCGCGCCGGGCCAGCGCCTGCTGCAAGCCTGGCACTGGCTGCGCGCCGTGCGCGCGGGGAACTACGACCTGCTGGTTGACCTGCAAGCCAGCGACCACACGCGCCTGCTGATCGGTTTGCTGCCGATGCTTGGATGCCGCATCCGGCAACGCCTGGGTTGGCGCGGTGGATTTCCCTACACCCTGCACAACGCAGTCCGCACGCGCGGGTTGCACCCGATCGCGGCGATGCGCGCGATGCTGGCACACGCGGGGATCGAAGCGCGCACGACGCGTCCACTGTTGCGGGTACCACCCACGCTGGCCGACGCGGCACTGGACTTGCTGCAACGGCATGGCCTGACGGCGCGGGGTTTCGCCGTTTTCATGCCCGGTTCGCAGGCGGCTGGCTGGCTGAAACGTTGGGGCGCAGACCGCTACGCGCAATTGGGTTGCTTGCTCCTGGAGCGCGGCTTGGAACGCATCGTCCTGATCGGCGCGCGTGATGAGGCCGAGGAATGCGCGCGTATCCGCGCGGCCATCACGCGCAGCCATCCCGGACGCGTCGTGCACCTGGATGATCTGCATCTGCTGCAGATCGTCAGCGTCTGCGCGCGGGCACGCTGGATCATCGCCAATGACACCGGCATCGCCCATGTCGCCGCCGTGTGCGGACGCCCGCTGGTCGTTCTCTGCGGACCAACCGACGCGCGCCGGGTGAAGCCGCTGGGCCCGCAGGTACGCGCCCTGCAGGCGCGCGATGGCTGCCTCAATTGCTACGCCAAAACCTGCCGGCACGCAGATGCCCCGCAATGCCTGGCACGCATCGAACCCGCATGCGTCGCGCGCCTGCTGCTGGATGACGCCTGCACCGCCACGGATATCAACATTCTCTGAGCCGCGCCTGCCGTCCTTGATCAGGTGCCGATTTCACAAGAGCAGACGGCCCCCCGGACAGCGGCAGCCGCGTTGGGACAACTCGCCAAGCAGGTGAAGCCGGACACGATCCCGAACCGGCCAGCGCCTGCGCATCGATCCGACGCGCGATGCCCGACGATCCGGTTTGCGAATGCCACCATTCGCCCACCTTGACCAGCACGCATGCGGCACGCTGCGCCGCGAGCCGCGTGCGCCGCGGCACTGCCGCTTGACGCCAGTCGCATGCCGCGCGATGTTCCCCGCGTCGACGCGAGTCCGACCGGCGTGCCGCGATGCCTGCGCAGCGTGCCGCCACCGAATCACCGCCACGGAATCAATCAGGATTCGCAGCCGCTTTGTTTCCTCGTCGCGCGACACATGATGTCCATGCCCTGCCACCCCATCGAAACGGGACACTCTCCGATGAAGCGATACCTTGCTTGCCTGACGCTGGTCTTGCTTGCGTTTTCCCTGCCATGCGCGCAGGCGGCAACCGTGGCACCGATCAACTGGCAGGCATATCGATCACTGACCAAATATTCCGCGCCGCAATTTTCGCCCGACGGCTCGCGCATCGCCTTCCTCACGCTCAAGCCCGATTTCGTGCACGACCGTTACGCTGCGACGCTGCGCGTGGTGGACACCCGCGGCGGCGCACCGCAAGCCTTGGTGCGCGGCATGCGCGACCTGCAGATGCCGCGCTGGTCCCCCGATGGCCGCACGCTCGCCTTCATCGCCAAAGTCGGCAAGCGGAAATCCGAGATCTATACGGTTCCGGCGAACGGCGGAACGCCGCGCTGCGTCAGTGACGCGCGCAATGGCGTCGAGCAGTTCGCCTGGAGCCCCGATGGCAACACGATCGCCTTCGTCACCCCCGACAATCCACGCGTGGGCGCGAAAGCCAGACGCGCGCATCATGATCTCTTCGACATCCATGACGATGATTACCAGATCACGCGCGCACCCGCGCCTTCGCATATCTGGCTGCTGTCCTTGAAAGATGGCGACGCGCGACAGCTCACCCACGGCCCCACGAGCGTGCTCGAGAATCCGCCGCCATTCGCCGGATCGATCAGCGCGCCCGCGTGGTCGGCGGATGGGAAATGGCTGGTCTTCACCCGACAGATCGATGCCGACGACAGCGACACTGACCAGACCACCATCGCCGCGGTGAACGTGGCCACGGGCGCGGTGCATGCGCTCACATCCCACGGTTCCTACGAGTACACGCCGGAATTCGCGCCGCAGGGCGACGCGGTGGCTTTTCTGTACCCGCACGGCCCCGGCCCGGTGAGCGACATGGATGTTCTCGTCACCTCAGTGGCCGGTGGCGGCGCGCGTGATATCAGCGCGGACATGGACCGCGACGTTTACTCCGCGTATGCGTGGCTCCCGGCTGCGCGTGGCGTGGTCGCCGTCGTCGACGACCACGTGGGGACGAAGATCTTCGTGCAGCCCTTGCACGGTGCTGCGCACGCGCTGGCGCTCGGCAGCCTCAATCCCTCGCTCGTCGCGGTTTCGGCGCAGGGCGCGCTGGCATTCGTCGCCGACAGCGCCACGCGCGCGCCCGAACTCTATCTGCTGCGCACCCTGGCCAGCCGGCCCGTCGCCCTGACATCATTCAATCACGCATTCTCGGACTATGCCTATCCGCGCAGCGTCGAGGTCTCGTGGCGCGCTCCCGATGGCCAGGCCGATGACGGCATCCTGACTTACCCGGACGACTACCAGCCCGGACAGCATTACCCGCTCGTGGTGTACAGCCACGGCGGCCCCGAGGCGGCTTCGACCGAGCATTTCGATGGCGGCGAAATCGGCCCCTTGCGCGATCTGTTCGCGGCACGCGGTTATCTGGTCTTCGAGCCCAACTATCGCGGCAGCGACAACCTCGGCAACGCGCATGAGCATGCGATTTATCGCGACCCTGGCGTCGGCCCCGACAGCGACATTATCTCGGGCATCACCATGCTGGAGAAACAGGGCATCGTCGATCGCGCGCGCATCGCCGCGGTCGGGCATTCCTACGGCGGCTACATGACGGCGTGGCTGATCGCGCACCAGCACTTCTGGCGCTGCGCGGTGGTCGCCGACGGCGTCGTCGACTGGACGCAGGAGTACGAACTCGCGGGTGACGGCAACCTGGCCTGGACCCGGGACTCGCTGGGCGGCAGCCCGTGGGATCCGCGCAGCGCGGCGCTGTATCGCAGCGGCTCGCCGATCACTTATGCCGGGCAGATCACCACGCCGACATTGATCATCTCCGGCACCGCCGACATCACCGTGCCGATCACCGAATCATTCGCGCTTTACCACGCGCTCGCCAGTCGGCGCGTCCCGGTGCGCTTCATCGGCATTCCCGGCGCACATCACATGCCGCAGGATCCCGTGCACCGCGAGCTCTACTACCGTGCGATCTACGATTGGGTGGTTGCCCACATGCAGCCATCAAACCGGGCCGGCGCGGGTGCGGGTGCGGTCGCACGGGCCGACACTCGACGCTCCGTGCACGGATCCGAAGCTATGATGCAAAAACTCAAGGCCTCACTCACCCGGAGCATATCGCCATGAACAAACGCTGGATCGGAACTTTGATGGCTGCCGCGATGGTCGCATGGGTTGCGTTTCCGGCACTGGCGGCCCCAATGCCCAAGACGATGCTGGAACCAGGCGTCACGGCTCCTGATTTCACGCTGCCTGCCACGCTTGCGGGACACGATTACACCTTCGCGCTGAAGCAGGCGCTCGCCAAGGGTCCAGTCGTGCTTTACTTCTTCCCGGCTGCCTATACCAGCGGCTGCGACCTGGAAGCGCACACCTTCTCGACGCACGCTGCCCAGTTCGCCAAAGCCGGGGCGAGCATCCTCGGTGTATCGGAAAATTCGATCGCGATGCTCAACAAGTTCGAAATCGATCCGAATTTCTGCGCCGGCAAGTTCCCGATCGCCTCCGACCCCAGCGGCAGCATCGGCGCCCTGTACGGGGTCAAGCTGTATCCGCCGCAGAAAGGGGCCAAGACCATCCACGGCCAAACCATCACGCACGGCTTTTTCGCGCGCACGACCTTCGTGATCGCACCCGACGGCAAGGTCGTGGCGTCGATGTCCAGCGAAAAGGACGGCATCTCGCCGATCCAGCACGTGACGCGTTCTCTGGCGATTGTGCAGCGCCTGCACGAGCACAAGACGCCCTGATCGGCGGCGCCTGGGCGCGATAGCGACAGAAACAGGGGCACCATTTCGCCGCCCGGATCAACAGGTACGCTGCGCGCGATCCGGCGCGCAGCGCCGCAGCCAGCCTGAATGCTGGAGAGGGGACACGCGCATGACTCGCAGCACTCCTGCCGCCACCAGTGCGCCGTCGACGCGCGAGTTGACCGTCCGCGGGATCCTCCTCGGCATCGTGATCACCCTGGTGTTCACCGCCGCCAATGTGTATTTCGGACTCAAGGCGGGGCTGACCTTCGCCACCTCGATCCCGGCGGCGGTGATCTCGATGGCGCTGCTCAAGGGTCTGGGCGGCAGCAACATGCAGGAGAACAACATCGTGCAGACGCTGGCCTCGGCGGCGGGCACGCTGTCGGCCATCATCTTCGTGCTGCCGGGGCTGGTGATGGTGGGCTGGTGGAGCGGGTTTCCGTTCTGGATGAGTTTCGGCGTGTGCGCGCTGGGCGGCATCCTCGGCGTGATGTACACGATCCCGCTGCGCCGCGCGCTGGTCACCGGCTCGGACCTGCCCTATCCGGAAGGCGTGGCCTGCGCCGAGGTGCTGAAAGTGGGCAGCGCCGCGGCCAGCGGCAGCGTGGCCGACAAGGAGAACAAGGCCGGGCTGCTGGCGGTGACGCTGAGCGCATTGGTGTCGGCGGGATTCGCGGTGGTGGTGGCGACGCGCATCTTCGCCGGCAACGTGGCCACGTATTTCCGCATCGGTGACAAGGGCGCGCTGACCGGATTCGACTTCAGCCTGTCGTTCGCGCTGTTCGCGGTGGGGCATCTGGTGGGCCTGTGGGTGGGGCTGTCGATGCTGCTGGGTTTGCTGATCGGCTGGCTGGGGCTGGTGCCGGTGTTCACCGCGCTGCACCCCGCGGCGGGTTCGGTGGTGGACGTGGCGCAGGCGGCGTGGGCGGCGCGCGTGCGCTTTGTCGGCGCGGGCACCATCGGCGTGGCGGCGATCTGGACGCTGGTCAAGCTGGTGCGGCCGGTGGTCAGCGGTCTGCGCGGGGCGATGGCGGCGGCGCGCGTGCGCAAGGCGGGCCAGGCCAGTTCGCTGCCACGCACCGAGCGCGACCTGCCGATCGGCCTGGTCGGCCTGATCACGCTGGTGTCGCTGCTACCGATCGGCTGGATGCTGCTGCATTTCGGTCTGATCGCGGGCCTGCGCGCGCAGATCGCGCTGCTGGTGATCGGCGCGCTGGTGTTCGTGGTGCTGATGAGCTTTTTCGTCTCGGCGGTATGCGGCTACATGGCCGGATTGATCGGCTCGTCCAATAGCCCGCTGTCGGGCGTGGGCATCCTGGTGATCATCGCCGCCGCGCTGTTGCTGGTGCTGGGCGTGGCGCCCAGCCTGCCGGTCGGCGCGCAGCCGGCGCTGGTGGCGTTCGCGCTGTTCGTCACCTCGGTGGTGTTCGCAGTGGCGACCATCGCCAACAACAATCTGCAGGATCTCAAGACCGGGCAACTGGTGGACGCCACGCCGTGGAAACAGCAGGTGGCGCTGGTGATCGGCGTGATCGCCGGCGCGGCGGTGATTCCACCGGTGCTCGACCTGCTGCTCAAGGCCTACGGTTTTGCCGGCATGCCCGGCACCAACCCGGCGCTGGCGCTGGCGGCGCCGCAGGCGGCGCTGATCTCGGCACTGGCGCAAGGCGTGATCGAGCACAAGCTGGACTGGAGCATGATCGGTCTGGGTGCCGCCATCGGTGTGGTCATCGTGGTCCTCGACGAACTGCTGGCACGGCGCGGCAAGACCGCGCGCCTGCCACCGCTGGCGGTGGGCCTGGGCATCTACCTGCCTACCTCGACCACGCTGATGGTGGTGATCGGCGCCATCGCCGGTTCGATGTTCGATCGCCGCGCCGCGCGCACCACCAAACCCGAGGCCACCAAGCAGCTCGGCGTGCTGCTGGCCTCGGGCATGATCGTCGGCGAAAGCCTGATCGGCGTGGCACTGGCCGCGCTGGTGGTGTTCTCGGGCAAGGACGCACCGCTGGCACTGGTCGGCCCCGGTTTCGCGCACGCCGCGGTGTGGATCGGCGGTGCCAGCTTCGTGCTGGTGATGGTCGCCATGTACGCGTGGCTGTTCAAACTCGGCCGGCGCGCAGCAGGGTAGGACGCAGCACGCGGTGGAAGCGCCCGGGCCTCTGGGCATGATCGGGCCGTCAAGCTGTTCGCGAGGCCCTGCATCCAGGCGCTACTGCGGCAGGCGCAGATTCGCCGGCGTCGGCGGCAGGCCGGGCACGGCCCTGATCTCGGCATCGTCGGGCAGCGCCTTGCCCTGCGCGAGGTGCGCCCACAGCGCATCCAGCGCGGCGTGCACATAGGGCACCAGCGGCACGTACTGCTGCGCGAAGCCCGGCAACGCGAGGAAAGCATCGAAGTGTTGCGCCGGGCTCACCCGCCACTCGCGCACCGGCAAACCCGCCGCGCGCGCGGCAGCCATGTACGGCGCGCTGCTGAAAGCGGCGGGAATCAGTCCATCCTCGGCGCCGTGCACCAGCAGCACCGGCAGTCCGGCGCGCGGCATGCCGCCGCGCGTGGCGGCGACTCCCGCACGCAGACGCTGTGCAAGTGCGTCCGCGCCCGTCCACAGCGCGCGCAGGCAGACCAGACCGGGCGCATGCAAGTCCGGCGGCGACTGCCGCGTGTCGATGATGCCCACGCCATTGCCCGGGGGCACCCCGGCTGCATCGGGCCACCATTGCGCGCGCACGCTGGCGGTCGCGGGCGTCGGCTGGCCATGGCCATCGAGCGCGGCGTAGTGGTAACCGCAGGGCATCGGCGCACTGCCGCCGCGTGCATAGGCCGCGGCATACAGCACCGCGACGCTGCGCCAGAGGTCGAACGCGGTACAGATCGCGGCACTGCGCAGCGCACCCTCGCTCCAGCCCTGCGCGCGCAGGTATTCCCAGGCATTGCGCGCCTGCTCGGGCAAGCTGCTGCCGGCGAGCCGGCCTTGCGCCTTCAGCGTGGCGCAGCGCGCGGCGCCGGATGCCGTCAGCAGCGCATTGCCGCGCGCGCCGGGGGCGCTGTCGAAATGCGGATCGAGCAGCGCGCAGGGCAGCCATAGCGCAGCCTCGGTGGCGTAGTCGTATAGCGGACGCCCGCCTTCGACGTGGATGTTGGGCTCGCCGGCGACCACGCCGGACAGCAGGCGCAGGTCGTCGCTGGCCGCAGCCTGCAGCACCGCGCCGCCGCCGTTGGAGATGCCTACCGCGATGATGCGGGTGTTGTGCGGCGTGAACGGCGCCTCGGCCGGAAACGCGCGCTCCAGCATGGCCAGCCCGAAGCGTGCCGCCTGCAGGGTGTGCCGGCCCCAATCCGCCTCGGTGTTGTCGGCGCTGTGCGCCTGCTTCACGCCGACCGCATCGCGACCGGCCAGCGGCGAACCGGGTTCGAACTCCAGTGGCGTGCTGCCGGCTTGGGCGCGCGTGCCATCCAGTGCCACGCCGGTATTGCTGGCGCTATCGAAGTATCCGCTGCCGCCGGCCTTGTCGGTATAGACCACCGCGCAACCACGTGGCAGGCCCCACGCACCGGCCACTGCGATGGCGCCGTACACGCCACGCGAACCCGACGCCGGAGCCACCAGCAGGCAACGCGCGCGGTGATCGAAATGGTCCGGAATCTGCGCCAGCACGCGATGCGTGTCATGCACGCCGGGCGCGCGCGCGAAGGCGCCGTACTCGCGCCCCGGCACCGGCGCCAGCGTGCCATAGGTGTCGGCCGCGGCGTGCGCCTGCAGCCAGGCGATGCCCTTCCAGCTCATCTGGATCGCACGCCGGCGCACTTCGCCGGGCGTCGGCTGCGCGGGATGGATGAACGCCACCGGCGCGCCGCGCAAGCCGGCGCGACCCAGACCCGCGGTCAGCAGATCATCGCCGGCGTCGTGGCGTGTCTCGCGCACCGGAGAAACCAGAAAATCCAGTTGCGCGTTGAACTCGGTGGCCGGCGCCGCACGGACAGAAAACCGCATCCGCATGCGGCTGAGGATTTCATTCATGGAATCTCGAAATGGATTCATCGCGACGATCTGCATGCAGGCGGAGAGCACCGCATCGTAATGCGCTGCCAACGCGCATGGGTTGCGTGCACTGGCGGCGCGGGCAGATTGAGCGCCCCACACATGCACGTGCGCCGATGCTGGACGCCGGTGCGGCAATCGTCATGCGCTGGCGGACACCGCGATCGCACGCATCCCGTGCAAGCCGCACGCGCTCAGGATTGCGCGGCAAGCAGCGCGTGCCAGCGCGCTTCCAGCGCATCGACCAGATGCAGCATGGCGACATCGCGTGCCGCGGCTTCCGCGTAAGGCCCGGCCTCGGCCAGACGTTCATGTGCGAACCACAATTCGAAGGCGTGGCCGCCCACGTGCTCGGCCGCGCGCAGGTGCAGGTTGTCCGGCCCCCAGACGAAGCTGGCCGCGCCGCCGGCCTTGTCTAGCACCTGTATCCAATCGGCGGCGGCCTTGGGCGTGTCGAACGGCACCGACAGCAGCAAGTCGGCGCCATCGGCGCCGAGAAAGCGAAAGTGGAAATGCCCGTCCTTGCCGCGGAAGGTCACGAAACGGCCGACGCGAGCTGAATCGTTGCGGCGCATCACCTGCGCCGATCCCGCCTGTGGTGCACGCAGACCGATGGCTTGGCGCAGCCGCGCCAGCAGCGGCGCGGCCAACGTGCGTGCCTTGGCGGCGCCCTCCTGCAAGATTTCTTCGATCTGATTCGACTCGACGGTCAGCCTGTCATAGCGCGCACGCATTGGTCCGATTTCGTCTTCGATCTGCGTGGCCAGGCGCTGCTTGGCCTCGCCCCAGGCCAGTCCCGCGCGCAGGTCGGCGGCGTAGGCATCGCCCTGCGCGCGCGTGGCGAAGGCACGGTAGATCGCGCACAGTGCGTTGCTGTCCGGGTCTTTGGGCTCGCCGGGCCTGCGCGAGTCGGTGACGATGCGCGCGATGGCGTCCTCGAGCGCGCGCGGGCCGCCGGCGAACAACGGGATCGTGTTGTCGTAGCTCTTCGACATCTTGCGGCCATCGAGCCCGGGCAGCGTGGCCACGTCTTCATCGACCACCGCCGCGGGCAGCGTCAGCAAATCCTTGCCGGCGCCGTAGAGGTGGTTGAAGCGCTGCGCGATGTCGCGCGCCATCTCGATGTGCTGCACCTGATCGCGGCCCACCGGCACGCGCTGCGCGCCAAACATCAGGATGTCGGCGGCCATCAGCACCGGGTAGCTGTACAGGCCCAGGGTGACGCCAGCGTCGGCGTCCTCGCCCTGCGCGGCGTTGGCATCGACTGCGGCCTTGTAGGCGTGCGCGCGATTCATCAGGCCCTTGGCGGTGACGCAGGTCAGCAACCAGGTCAGCTCGGGAATCTCGGGGATGTCGGACTGGCGATAGAAGGTCACGCGCTGCCAATCGAGCCCGCAGGCCAGCCAGGTGGCGGCGATCTCCAGGCGCGAGCGCGCGATGCGCTCGGGATCGTCGCACTTGATCAGCGCGTGGTAGTCGGCCAGAAAAAAGAAGGCATCGACATCGACAGCCTGCGCCATGCGCAAAGCCGGGCGGATCGCGCCGACGTAATTGCCGAGGTGTGGCGTGCCGGTGGTGGTGATGCCGGTCAGGACGCGGGTGCGTGCGCTCATGGACAGCTCTGCGATGCGACAGCGCCACAGTGTAACGGCCCGGCACGCGCGGTTGCTGCATGGTGGCGGACGCGCGCGCCGGCGACCGCCGGCAGGATGGTGCGGCCGTGCGAACGCGCGCGATACTGCGGCGCCCGTCCCGACCGGTTGCCGCGCATGACCGCCTTGCTCTCGCCCGCCGACCTCGCACCGCAGCCGCTCGATCACGCGCTGGCGCTGCCGGCGCCGTACTACACCGATCCGCGTATGCCGGCACTGGATGCCGCCGCGGTGTTCACGCGCAGCTGGCAACTGGTGGGCCACGCCGCGCAACTGAGCGGCGTCGGCGACCATCTGGTGGCCGAGGTCGCCGGCCTGCCGCTGCTGGTCGTGCGCAGCGACGCGACCACGATCCGCGCGTTTCACAACGTCTGCCGGCACCGCGCCGGACCGCTGGCCACCTGCGCTGGACGCGGCGCCAGCGCGCTGCGCTGCCATTACCACGGCTGGACCTACGGACTGGACGGCGTGCTGCGCGGCGCGCCGGAAATGGGTCGCACGCCCGATTTCAACCCGGCGGACATCCGCCTGCCCGAGGTCAGCGTGCAGGTCTGGCAGGGGCTGGTGTTCGCGGCCACCGGCGCGGCGCCAGCGTTCGCCGCATGCGTCGCCGGCATCGATGCACGCCTCGGGCCGCGACGCACGCTGGCCGGCCATGAGTTCCATCATCGTGTCGGTTACGACGTGGCGTGCAACTGGAAGGTGTACGTGGACAATTACCTGGAGGGCTACCACGTCCCGCAGATCCATCCCGGCTTGAACAGCCTGCTCGATTACCGCAGCTACGTCACCGAGACCGCGGCTTGGCATTCGCTGCAGTACAGCCCGCTGGAAAGCGCACCCGAGCTCTACGGCAATGGCGAGGCGCTGTACTACTTCCTGTATCCGAACACCATGCTCAACATCCTGCCCGGGCGCCTGCAGACCAATCGCGTGCTGCCGCTGGGCGTGGACCGCTGCCGCGTGGAGTTCGATTTCTACTACGCACCCGATGCCGGCGCCGAGGCGCAGGCACGGCGCGCGCGCGATCTGGCCTTCAGCGACGAGGTGCAGCAGGAGGACGTGGACATGTGCGAGCAGGTGCAGCGCGGGCTGGCCTCGGGCTCGTACTGCGCCGGGCGCCTGAATCCGCTGCGCGAGAACGCCGTGCATCACTTCCACGAACTGCTGCGCCAGGCCTACCGTCACGCATCCGCCGGCGACGCATGAACGCACCCGCGCGCACGCTGGGCCTGTGGACGCTGATCGCGCTGGTGGTCGGCAACATGATCGGCTCCGGCGTGTTCCTGCTGCCGGCGACGCTGGCCCCCTACGGCGCGGCCAGCCTGCTCGGCTGGGCGCTGACCCTGGGTGGCGCGCTGATGCTGGCGCTGGTCTACGCCTGGCTGGCACAAACCATCCGCAACCACGGCGGCGCCTATGCGTATGCGCGCCGCGCCTTCGGCGACAGCACCGGTTTCGTGGTGGCGTGGAGTTACTGGATCAGTACCTGGGTCGGCAACGCCGCGCTGGCGGTGGCCTTTGCCGGCAGCCTCGGCGCGGTCTGGCCGGCCGCCACCGCCACGCCGCTGCATGGCGCCATCGCGGCACAGGGCGCGCTGTGGCTGCTCACCGCGGTGAATCTGACCAGCGTGCGCGAGGCCGGCCATCTGCAAGTGCTGCTGACCTTGCTCAAACTGGTACCGCTGCTGCTGTTCGGCGTGATCGGCCTCGGCTGGATTCACGCCGGCGCCTACCAGCCATTCAACCCCAGCGGTCAGCCGTTGATCCCGGTGGTGACCGCCGTGGCCGCGCTGACCCTGTGGTCGATGCTGGGGCTGGAGTCCGCCACCGTGCCCACCGGCGTGGTGCGCGACCCCGAGCGCACGGTACCGCGCGCCACCGTGATCGGCATGCTGATCGCAGGCGTCGCCACCATGCTGGCCTGCACCGTGGTGATCGGCCTGCTGCCCGCCGACGTGCTGCGCGACTCGGCGGCGCCGGTGGCGGCCGCGGCCAGCCATCTGTGGGGCCCGGCGGCCGGCATCGGCATCGGCGTGGTGGCGACGATCTCCTGCTTCGGCGCGCTCAACGGCTGGGTGCTGCTGCAGGCGCAGACCCCGCTGGCCGCGGCGCAGGACGGATTGTTTCCGGGGTTCTTCGCGCGGCGCGACCGGCGCGGCACGCCCTGGCAAGGGTTGTTGCTCAGCAGCGTGCTGACCAGCGCCTTGATCAGCACCCACTACAGCCAGTCGCTGGTCGCGCTGTTCACCTTCACTATCCTGTTGTCGACCGCGGCCAATTTGTTGCCCTATGCCGTCACCGTGCTGGCCTGGTGGCGCATCGATGCGTCGGCGCGCCGGGGCCGCAAGCTGGTCGCCGCGGGCGCGCTGGTCTACAGCCTGTGGGCGCTGATCGGCACCGGCGCCGAGACACTGCTGTGGGGCGCCGCGCTGCTGCTGGCCGGGTTGCCGCTGCTGCTCTGGCAACGCCACCGCGCCGCGGCTGCAACGCGGGGCTGAGAGGCTGTGAATTTTTCAGCCTCTCAGCCCGGCCATGGATGGCCGGACGCGAAGCAGCCACGCAATTGGCTGATTCGCGGAGGCTCTGAGCCGGGGTGCTGCCAGCAAATAGCCGGCACAAGGAACTTGCCTGACTGCTTCGACTCCAAATCCCGACAATGTTAATTCCACGATAAAAATCCTGTGGTGCATCTAGACTTTGAGCTTTCGCCAACCCGTCCTGATCCACCCCCGTCCGATCCATCCTCTGCGAGCGCTTCATGCCCATCCTTGCCGCCCTGCCCCTGCTGCTGGCCAGCAGCCAAACACCCTTGCCCGCCAACGATCAGCCGCCGCTGACCCTGCCCAAGATCGAGGTCAGGCATAACGCCGAACCCTTCTGGAAACCCAAACTGCAGTACCTGATGCCCGAGGTCGACGGCGCGCTGATCACGGTGACCACCAAGGCCACGGTCACGCACATGGAGCAGATCCCCACGGTGGCGCAGGACAACCTCACGCAGTTGTTCGTGCGCACGCCCGGCATCATCGTCTCGCAGGAGCAGGATCCGCTGCGCGTGAATCTGACCTACCGCGGCCTCGGTAATCCGCAGGAATCCGAATACGTGCTGGTGCTGCAGGACGGCATTCCCACCGAGCTGGACTGGATCGGCTTCCCGACCCTGTATTACCAGCCGCCGCTGCAGGGCATCCGCGAAGTCCAGGTGATCCGCGGCGGCAACAGCCTGCTGTACGGGCCGGAGCCGGCGCCGGTGATCAATTTCGTGTCCAAGGGCGCGGTGGCCGGCGCGCCGTTCGGCGCCAGCACCGAGCAGATGATTGGCAGCGACGGCGGCTGGCAGACCTACAACGTGGTCAAGGGCAGCGACGGCGACTTCGCCTACCGCGTGGCTGGCTGGATCAACCGCAGCGACGGTCCGCGCGCCAACAGTGGTTACAACGTCAAGGGCGTCGATGCCAACCTGCTGTGGACGCCCAGCACGGATTCGCAGTGGGGCCTCAACCTGCATCTGTATGACGCCGCCTCCAATGACGCCGGGCGTCTGACCTACCCGCAGTGGGCCGCCAATCCCGATCTCACCACCACACCGGCCAACCGCGAGTGGGCCAATCGCAACGTCGTGTCGCTGACCCATGAACAGCACTTCGGCGACCACTGGCGTTTCTACGGCAAGGCCTGGGTGGGCACCTCGGAGCTGACCCAGCGCGTGGCCAACCCGGCGGTGCCACCACAGCCGCAGCCAAGCGTCACCAACATCCAGGACGCGCGTTTTCGCTATGTCGGCACCGACCTGCGCCTGCGCCACGACTTCGGCCCCGGCGACACGCTGACCTTCGGCACCACGCTGTATCACTCCGATGCGCCGCTGCGCGGTGCCAACTACACCGATCTGCTGGCCCCGCGCGATGCCACCGGCGGCGTGCCCACGCTGGTGCAGGGACGCCATTCCGACTACGCCTCGGTGTTCGCCAGCAGTCTGTTCCGCTTCGGCCCCGGACATCACTGGCACATCGTGCCTTCGCTGCGCTTCGATCACGAGAAGGTCAGCGTGTTCGAGACGGTGCGCCCACCCAACCTGTCGCGCCCGCTGCTCAATACCACCGTGTCGCGCAACGTGCCACTGTTCGGCCTCGGCATCGGCAACGACTTCTTCGACAACGGACACCTCAACGAGACCTACTTCAACGTCTCCACCGGCTGGCGCCCGGTGCGCTTCTTCGACATCGGCTCACCGCACGCCAACATCATTCCGGGCACGGCACCCGCGGTGCAGAAGGTGCTGTCCTACGAACTGGGTGTGCATGGCACCCCCGCCGACGGCCTGTTCTACGACGTCAGCGTGTTCTGGATGAATTTCCACAACCGCATCGAAACCATCAACCTGAGCCCCATCGTCTCGATCGAGCAGAACTCGGGCGACACGCACAACGAAGGCTTCGAGGGCGAGCTGGCCTACGATTTCCTGCACGGCAACAGCGACCGCGAGCACCTCGAGCTGTTCACCAATCTGCAATTGCTGCACGCGCGCTTCGTCGCCAGCGCCATCCCCAACCAGATCGGCAAGGCGCCCGCCTACGCGCCGCGCTATCTGGCCAAGGCCGGCATCACCTGGCGCCGCGACGGCCACTACAAGATCGCCTTCACCGGCGTGTCCTCGGGCTCGCAATACTGGCAGGACAGCGATCAGGATCAACCCGGCACCGGCGGCAGCACGCTGCTGCCCGCGCGCATTCCGGCGTACTCGGTCTGGGATCTGGCCGCCAATTGGAACCTCACGCCGCGCGTCGAGCTGCTGGGCGGTGTCTCCAATGTGTTCAACCGCGTGTACTACTCGCGCGTGTGGACCTACGGCATCGAGCCGGCCCTGGGCCGCACCTGGTACGCCGGCTTCAAGCTGAGCCTGTGATGGGTCCGGCGTGGGCCGCGCCGCATGCGCGGCCCACGCCGATCGCTTAACCGCCTTGCTGCAGGCGGATATCGCCCGACAGGGTTTCCACGTGAATGTCGCCAGCGCCGGTGCCATAGCTGCCGCGCACGCTGTGTTCGCGCACGGTCACGCCCGCCGGCAGCGCGCCGCCGATGCTGCCGCTGAGGCTGCCGGCGTCCAGCCGCGCCGAAAGCTGCTTCGGCAGCGTCAGCCACGCATCGCCGCTGACCGAGTTCAAGCTCAGACTGCCGCCCGGCGCCAGTGCGGACAGCGTCAACCGCAACGTGCCGGAGATGCTTTTCAACCGTGCCTGGGTAACGCGGGCGCAACGCAAATCGATATCGCCAGAAACCGTGGTGGCCTGCGCCTGCGCGCAACCGGTGTTGCCGCGCAGCGTGCCGGAAACGCTGTTGGCCTCAAGCCTGGCCACACCGGCATCCACCTGCAGCGAGCCGCTGACCGTGTGCAGCCTGGCCGCGCCGAGCGTGGCGTCGCCGAGCGTGATGCCGCCGCTGACGCTGTCGAAATCGAGCTTGCCGCCACGCAAACCCTGCACGCGCGCATCGGCGCTGACCGAGTGCAGATCAAGCTGCACGCCGCGCGGCACGCGCACCACCAGATTCACCGGCAGCAGCGTGGTCGAGCACGACACCACCAGCCAGCAGCGCTCCTGCTTGGCGCGGATGCGCAGCGCGAAGCGCCCCGCGCTGCTCTCGATCACCGGTGGCTTGGCCGCGGCCGGCTGCGTGCCTGTCACCTGCACCTCGGGCTGGTCCCAGGCCAATACCTGGATGCTGCCGGCCCCGTTGTCGATGCTGACCACGCCATCGGCGCTGATGGCGCGGGTAATGCTCAGTGGCATGGGCGCGGTACTGGCGGGAGCAGGCGCGGGGGCCGCCAGCGCCGTGGTGGCGGCGCACAGGCCGAGACAGAACAGCATCACGATGCGGTACATGGTGGATTCTCCGTGCAGGTGGACATTAACCGCCGCGCAGGCGGCGCTCGATGGCGGCGCGTTGCAGACCGGTCTGCACGCGCAGCGCGTTGATGAAAGCGGCCTGCGGCTGCGCGCGCTGTGCGGCGCCGAGGCTGGCCTGCGCCTGATCGAGCTGCAGCAGCGCGATTTGCAGCGTGCGCAGCCCGGCGCCATCGTGCTGCGCCAGCGCGCGCGATTGCAGCGCCTGCGGCAGCAGCAGCACCAGTCCGGCGCCAAGCAGCAGCGCGGCGGCCAGCGCCGGCCACGGCATGCGCCATGCCAGGCGCGCCGGCGCAGCATCCGCTGCGGGCGCCAGGCGCGCGGCAATGCGCGGCCACAACGAGGCGGGCGGCGCCTCGTCCAGCGCCAGCGCGCGCAAATCGCGGCGCAGGCCCAGCACGTTCGACGGGTCAAGGTGATTCATGCGCGATCCTCCAGATGCAGTTGCGCGCGCAGCAGCGCGCGGGCGCGGTGCAGGTGCGCCTTGCACGAGCCCGGCGCCAGATCCAGCGCGCGCGCGATCTCGGCGTGCGTCCAGCCCTCGATGTCGTGCAGCACCAGCACGCTGCGTGCGCGCGGCGGCAGGTTCGCCACCGCGCGCTGCAGTTCGCTGCGTTCGACGGGACAGAACCCGGCGTCCGCCGCGGCGTCATCGACCCCGTCATCCGCGCTGCTCGTGGTGATGCGATGGCCCGTGGCGCGCACGCTGGCCAACGCACCATTCACCGCGATGCGATACAGCCAGGTGCCGAAGGCGCTGCCACCGCGAAACCCGGACAAGGCGCGCCACGCCTGCAGAAACGCATCCTGGGTCAGATCCTCGGCGCGCGCGCGGTCGTAGCCGGCCAGACGCAGCAGCACACCGAACACGCGCGGCGCATGGCGGCGATACAAGGTCTCGAATGCCGCTACCGAGCCACGCGTCGCCGCCGCGACCAGCGCCGCATCGGCATCATCAGACGAAGGCAGCGACATGGCAGGGCGCAGGCCGGGCAGGGTTCCGTCCATCATGCCGTGTTGGATGCGCTGGCGGGGCGGAGGGTTTAGATACTTGGAGCCGCGAGCCCCATGTCAGCGCAGAGCGTGCCCCACGCAGGCGACGGCGAGAAGCGCTTATTGAGAGCGAAGCTGGTCATCCATCGCTTCCTGAAGTCATTGCATCCCCCCCGCCTTCGTGGGGGCAGGCTCTGCGCGGGGATGACGAGCCAGAACGATCGGTTCGCGCTGCGTGTGCCCGCGCATGACGCGATCCATGCAACTGCGCGCAACGCCCGGTCGCGAATCCTGCGCCGCAGTCTCTCAGCGCTCGAGTCCGCCCTGCCCGCTGCGTTCAGCCGCGCGGCGAGCCAGCAGATCGAGGTCGGCGCGTTTCATGGTCGCGTCGAAACTTTCATCGCCCTGACGGATCGCCCAGCCGGCCGACACCGCGAAACCAAGTTCCGCTTCGGAACGCGCCTCCAGCCGGTGCGCGATCTCGCGCAACGCGCCCTCGCTGGTATCCGGCAGGACCAGCGCGAACTCGTCGCCGCCCAGACGCACCACGGTGTCCTGGCTGCGGCAAGCGGCGCGCAGGAACTGCGCCAGCTTGCGCAGCATGGCGTCACCCTGCGCGTGGCCATGCACGTCGTTGTAGTGCTTGAAGCTGACCACATCGACCACGATGCAGCCGAAGCGCTGCTCGCCGCTGCGCACGGCGAACTCGTCCAGATAACGGCGGTTGTACACGCCGGTCAATGGATCGCTCATGGTGCGCTCGCGCAACTGGCGGTCGTAGTTCTGGCGCAGGGTGATGTCCTGCGCCACCAGCAGCACCTGCGGCGGTGTGTCCTCGGGATACGCCAGGCTGTGATACTGCCAGGTGCGACGCTCGCCGCCGCGCCCACGCACGCTGATCACGCCAGTATCGCGGCGCCGGCTGGCGCTGCGCTCGAGCATGGCCAGCGCCGCGTCGTGATCCTCGGGCTCCATGAAATCGGTCAGCAGGTGCCCGATCAATTCCCCGGCATCGACCCCGAGCGCCGCGGCGACCGCACCGTTGGCCTGCACGACGCGACCATCGCGATCATGGCTCCACACCAGCCAGATGCCGGAGTCGATCAGATCGCGGTAGCGCCGCTCGTACAGCTCGCCTTCACTGGCCGCGCCCTCGCGCGGGCGGATCAGCAGCAGGCGCGCGTCGCGGCGCGCATACAGCATGGGACTGGACGTGACCTGCACCGGCATCTGGCGCCCGTCGCGGCGCCGGTGCGTGGGGCCGCGCAGCAGGCTCAGCGCGGGATCATTGCCCGGCTCCACGGCGATGGCATTGGCACCCAGCGCCTGCAGATCCTCGGCGGCGTAAGCGTAAAAGCGCTCGGCGGCGGCGTTCACCGCCAGCAGCGCGCCGTCCTGCGCCATGATCAACGCCGGCAGCGGATGATCCTCGAACAGCGCGCGCCATTCGCTGTCGCGCTGTTCCTGGAACTGGCGCCAGGCGCGCTCGCCGCCCACTTCGCGGCCGATCTCCAGCAAACCGAACGCACGGCGCCGCGGCAGCGCCAGCGCCTGCTTGCTGACCAGGTATTCGCACATGCGCCCGTCCGGATCGGGCCCGCGCCGGCGCAGGGTGAGTCGTCCCGGCTCGGTGAGCAGCGCGGCGGTTTCGGCGGCACGCCCGGCGGCGGCCTCGGGATCGAGGAAATCGCCTTCCGTATAGCCCAGCACGTCGGCCGGCTCGGCGCCCAACATGGCCGCGGCCGGACGCGTGGCGAACAGAAAGCGACCCTGCGCGTCACGCAGGCTGACCGGTTCACGCAACTCGCCGGCGAAAGCCTGCAGCAGCGCCTCGGCGCGGCGCAGCGCGCGCCGGCGCAGCAGGTGGCCGTAGACCAGCAGCCCCAGCAGCAGCAGCGCGGCCGCCGCGCAGGCCAGCGCCGCGATCGGCAGCCACATGGCCAGCAGCCCGGCCGCGCCGGCCAGCAACGCGCCCAGCACGGCCAGCAGCGGCACCAGCGCCATCAGCGCGCGTCGGCGCCGTGCCCGCGCCGAGCCGGGCACGGCGCCATCCAGCGCGCTGCCCGGCACGGCGATGTCTTGAGCGGAATGTTTGAGCATGGGCCGTCCCGCCCTTCCTCGATCGGCCACGACAGGTGACCGTTGTTGCCCGTCCTTGATGCACGAACCATGCACGGCGCGCGCATTCGCCACGCGCCGCGACAATTGTTCACTGGTGTGTCGGAAGGTGACGGAAGCCACTGTGTGAATTGCATCACACATTGCACCGGCGTGCTTGCCCGGCCAATCTCAACCGCGCATCAGCGTGGATTTGCCGAACAGGCTCTCGACCAGATCCACGGCCAGCAGCGCGGTGCGGTTGTGATCGTCGAAAGCCGGGTTCAACTCCATGATGTCCAGCGAGGCCAGACGGCCGCTGTCGGCGATCATCTCCATCACCAGCTGCGCCTCGCGATAGTTCGGCCCGCCCGGTACCGTGGTGCCAACCCCGGGGGCGATGCCCGGATCGAGAAAATCCACGTCAAAGCTCACGTGCAGATGCGTGTCGGCGTCGAGTCCGGCGAGCGCCTCGCTCATCGCGCGTTTCATGCCCATCTCATCGACATAGCGCATGTCGAAAATGACGAGGCCGGCGTCGTGCACCAGGCGGCGCTCGCCGGGATCGACCGAGCGGATGCCGATCTGGCGGATCTCGTCCGCGCGCAGCGCCGGCGCCGGGCCGGTCAACGTGGTCAGCTCGACCGGACCCTGACCGCACAGGCACGCCACCGGCATGCCGTGGATGTTGCCCGACGGGGTGATGGCATGGGTATTGAAATCGGCATGGGCGTCCAGCCACAGCACGCGCAAGTTGCGTCCCTGCGTGCGGCAATGGCGCGCGACCGCGCCGATCGAGCCGATCGCCAGACAATGATCGCCGCCGAGCAGGATTGGCAGCCGCGCCTGCGTCAGCTCCGCAGCGACGGCATCGGCCACGGTGCGCGCCCACGCCTGCACCTCGGGCAGATGACGATAGCCATCGCGCGGCGGCTGCCACGGATTCAGCGGCCCGGTCAGATTGCCGCGATCAAGCACTTCGAGGCCGCGCGCGCGCAGCGCTTCGGCCAGGCCAGCGACGCGCAGCGCCTCGGGGCCCATGGCCGCGCCGCGATGCCCTGCGCCGATGTCGGTGGGCGCGCCGATCAGGCTGATGCGCGGCTGCGCGCGCGCGGTCGGGGTTTCAGCGATGCCAGGGCTCATGTCGTTCCCTCCGGTCGGGCGCGCGATGCCTGTGGGCGCCGCGCGGAAATCAGATCGCCTCGGGCGGCAATCCGAACGCGTCGAGCAGTGCGGCGACGGCCGCGGCGGCGCCGACGGCGGGCGTCGCCAGACGCGGGATCAGCAGCACATCCAGCGCGCGCGCGGCCTCGCCCAGCGCGATATAGCCATAGTTGTCCGCCGCGCCGCCGAGGCGGTGCGCCAGCGTGCGCAGCTCATCGCGTGCGCTGGCGTCACCGGCCTGCCAGGCGCGCCAGCAGCGTGCGATCGCGGCGTGCTTGTCCGCCAGACCCTGCGCGAACGCGGCCGCCAGCGCCGCCAGGCGCGCGTCGTAGTCGATTTCGGAGTAAGGGTCCACGCGATTTCCTGCAAGCTGCGCCGGAACGGCGGCGGTCACCCGCGAATTGTACGTCCGCGGCGACGGCGCGCCACGCCGCGCCACGCCGCGCGAGCTCAGAGCCTGTGAAAAATTCCGCGTCGTGCGGAATTTTTCATCGGCGCATCCGGCACAGGTCCGTACGCGCCTGCGCGAAGCAGCCACTGGCGTGACCGCTTCGCGTCCGGCCATCCATGGCCGGGCTGAGGGGCTGAAAAATTCACAGCCTCTCAGCGCCGCCGCCGTGGCGGCTTGGCCGGCGCCGCCTGGACCATCGCCGCGAGCAGTTCGGCGAACGCGTCATCCATCTCGAACTCGAACGATTGGCGCGCGCGGTCCTGCTCGCGCAGCCAGGCTTTCAGCGACTTGACCGCGCTGCCCCGGGCCAGCAGATCCTCGATTTCGCCGCACGCGCCGGCCAGAGCTTGCGCCAGCTCCTGCAGATCCTGGCGCACATGCTGCGGCGAGATGCGCCTGGCCGCTGGCCGCGACAGCAGTTGGCCCAATTCGAATTCGATGCTGGCCACCTGCGCTTCGGTATCGCGCAATTGCCGCCTCAGCGTCGCCGTCAATGCCTTGTATTCGGCATCCACGATGCCTGCCAGGCCGGGTGAATCCAGCAATCGCGCCTCCAACTGCAGGGACAGCAGGGCGTACAAATCATGCTGTGCATAGGCGGCATTGGCGCGCTTGAGCAAATCGGTATTGCGCGTGCGCAACTCGGGATCGGATTCGCGGTCGGGATGCAGGGCGCTGGCCAACTGGCGGTAGATGCGGCGCAACTGCTGCGCGGAGTCGGCGCCTGCCGGAACCGCTCCGCGGCGCGCGCCTCGCACCCGGCCGCGGCATCCCGGATCGGCGGCGCCGGATCGAAGCCGAACAAGTCATCCATGCCTGCATCCGCCGCGCCAGTCGATGGCGCGCGGTGCCGCCGCCACACGGCCTGCAATTCGGCGTCCGCATCGACCGCCAGGATGACCTCGGCGATGGCCAGCAGGGTCGCGCGCATGCGTGTGCGATCCGCGGCATTGAAGCGCGCATCCGCGTAACCGGCATCGGACCGGAGCAGGATGGCCGCGCAGGCGGTCGGGCCGTGACACCGCCACGCGGACGCCGACGCATGCGATGGTGCCGCTTGTCCGACTCGAACGGACGACCTACTGATTACAAATCAGTTGCTCTACCAACTGAGCTAAAGCGGCGTGGGCGCATTGTAACTGCCGCGGGCAATACGTCCGCTCGGCTGCAGCGAACTGGACGGCGCGCGTTTCAATCGCAAGGGCGTGCCTGCGCGTGCAGGATGTCGGCGTGCGCGACGTGGGCTTGCCAGACAAAGCCCGCCGCGGCCGGCAACTGAAACTCGATGTAGTACTGCGGCACCTGCTCGACGCGCTGGCGCAACTGTGCGGGAAAACCCAGCGTGCGCAATTGCGCTTCGCGCCGCTGCGCGTTGCCCGGGTCCTGGAACAAGCCCAGCGAGATGCTGTTCTGCTGCTCGCCGGCGGTGATCACGTAGTAATCGCGCACGCCGTGCGCGGCCAGTGCGCGTGCCATGGTCAGCGCCTGCTCGCGTCCCGGCGCCGTCAGATACACCCACCAGCCGCGCGACACCGCGGACTCGGCCACGCGGTACTGGATGCGCGGCACGTGCGCGACCAGCGCGGCGAAGGCCTGCTGCATCTCGGCCTGCGTGGTGAATGGGCCCACGCTGAGACATTGCGCGAGCGCACCCGGCGCGGCTGCCGGCACCTGCGTGGCGGCACGCGGCAGCGCTTCGTGCAGCAAGTGCAGCGTGGGCACGCCCGCCTGCGTGACCGCGATCGGCGTCGGCGCATGCCATGGCCACAGCCACCATGCCGCCGCGGCGAGGTTGAGCAGCAGCAGCAGCAGCACGATGCGGCGCAGGATCATGCGGCGATTTTAGACACAGCGCCGGGCAAGAACGGTGACCGGGGGCGGATTCCCGACGCGCCGCGCACAGCGGCTGGGGAAAACTTCGACCGCCGTAGTGAGGGCGTCGCCAGGCGTGCGTGACCAGGTGCGTTGTGGGCACATTCGGGGAGTTGGGTGAGCCAAATGACCCGGATTTGCCCATGGCGCGCCGCCGGCACGGGCGTCTGCCGGCGATCGCAGCAGGTGGGCGATTTTTTCAGCCGCTCAGTCCGCATCGCGCTGCGCATCCGCGGCGATCGCCAGACCACGCAGCACCGCATCGGGGAACAATTGCGATGCGCCGCGCACCAGCGCCTGCAAACGCGGTGCGTCGCCACCGGCCAGCAGCAGCCGCGGCTGCGCATCCAGCGCCTGCGCGGACTCTTCGCTGAAACGCTCGACCAGTGCCGCCGCCGCCAGCCACGCGCCCGAGCTCAGCGCGTCCTCGGTCGTGTCGGCCATCCACACCACGCGACCCACGCTTTGCACGGACACGCGCGCGGCCGCGCCCAGCAAGGCCTGCTGCATCAGCGCGGGCGACGCGACGATCAAGCCGCCGCGATGCCGCCCCGCGGCATCCAGCGCGTCCAGCGTCAGCGCCGTGCCCAGGCTGGCCAGCACGCAGGGCGCATGGCCGGCGCCGCGCGCCGCGACCATGCCCAGCAGGCGATCGATGCCCAGCCGCGCCGGCTCCCGATACGCGCTGTGCACGCCACACAGCGTCGCCACGCTGTGCTGCGCGCGTGGCTCGATGCGCAGCACACGCCGCACGCAGGCGAGCACTTGTGCCTCGCGCGCGGCGGCGGCCACCACCGCCATGTGCACGGCGCGTGGCGGCGGCAACGCGGCCAGCGCCGCATCCAGGCGCGACTCGAAATCCGGCGTGTCCCAGGCCAGCGCGCCGACCGCGCCTCGCACCCGCGCACCTTCGGCCAGCGTCCATTTCAGGCGCGTGTTGCCAAGGTCCAGCAGCAGATTCACGCGCGCACCGATACGTCGGCGCTGTCCAGCAGCAGGGTTTGCGCACCGCGCAGCACGCGCAGCGCACCGCGCGCATCGACGCCTTGCGCGCGCGCGCGGAACGTCTCGCCGCCGGCCTGCACGCTCAATTCGCGCCCGGCCAGTGCATCCAGCGCCACGTAGCGCGCGGCGAACGCGGCGAAGCCCGCGCGCGCGAATAGCGCCAGCGCCTCGGCCAGCGCCGCCAGCAGCGCCGCAGCCAGCGCGTTGCGCGCCGGCACCACGCCAGCGCAGGCATCCGCCAGATCGGCCACCGGCTGTCCGGCCCCGGCGCGCACGGACGCCGGCATGCACACGTTGAGGCCGATGCCGATGATCGCGTGGCACGGCCCCAGAAACTCGCCGCCCAGTTCCACCAGAATGCCGGCCAGCTTGCGGCCATCCTGTTGCACGTCGTTGGGCCACTTCAGCGCGATGCCCTGCGCGCCCTGTGCACGCAGCGTTTCGGCCACCGCCACGCCCACCGCCAGCGACAACCCCGCCAGCGCGGCGAAGCCGTGCTCGAAGCGCCATAGCAGCGAAAACGTCAACCCCAGCGCCGGCGGCGCCAGCCAGCTGCGTCCGCGCCGACCGCGCCCGGCAGTCTGGCGCTCGGCGAACACCGCACTGCCGGAAGGCAACGTGGACGCGCGCCGCTGCAGCTCACTGGAGGTCGAATCGAGTTGCCAGTGCACCTCGATGCACGGCCACGCCGCGCCCGCGCCGCGCGGCAGCGCCTCACGCAGCGCTTCCACACTGAGCAATTGCAGCGGACATTGCAGCCGGTAACCGCGACCCGCTTGCGCCGCGATGGGCAGGCCGGCCCCGCGCAGGGCTTCGATCTGCTTCCAAACCGCGGCGCGGCTGACACCCATGCGCTGCGCCAGCGCCGCGCCGGAATGCGTGGCGCCATCACCCAGGGTTGCCAGCAGCACGCGCTCGTCCATGCGCGCAGTTTAGCCGCGTGGCACGACCGGGTCGGATGGCCGTGTTCGTCCGGCTGCGGAGGCGGCAGGCAAAGCGCGGCCACCCCGGCAACAGGCGCATCGCACGGGTGCCTTGACCCCTGGCGCTGATGATTCCGGCCGGCGCCGGGCCACGCAACCGGGCAACTGACCCGCGCATGACATGCGGCCACGCGCCACATCCGATTCAACTGACTTTTGATCTGGATCAGAGCAGACTTCGCCGCGCTGTGATGGTGCGGCGCACGCAAGCGCCGTCCTGATCGGGCTTTGCCGCAGCCGCGCGAAGCACCGCCCCCATGGTGTTCCGCACCGACCCCGGTGCCGGAATGCGCGGCTTCCATCGACAGGGTCCACGACACCCGGTGCTCACGCGCGCCGCGGTTCGACATTGCCTTGGCACTTGCAGGAGATCCGTCATGGGCTGGCTGGAAAACCCCGAATTTCTGTCGCGCATCCAGTTCGGCTTCAACGCCATGTTCCACATCCTGTGGCCGCCGCTGACCATCGGCCTGGCGCTGGTGCTGTTCGGCCTGGAGGCGGCGTGGGTGAAAACGCGCCAGCCGTTCTACTACCACCAGGTGAAGTTCTGGACCCAATTGTTCCTGATCAACTTCGGCGTGGGCGTGATCAGCGGCGTGCCGATGGAGTTCGCGTTCGGCACCAACTGGGCGCCATTCTCGACGGCATCCGGCGATTTCATGGGCAACATCCTCGGCTTTGAAACCGCCATGGCGTTCATGCTGGAGGCCGGTTTCTTGGGCGTGATGCTGTTTGGCTGGGAACGCGTGGGGCCGAAGATGCACCTGTTCGCCACCGCCATGGTGGCCTTCGGCAGTTCGCTGTCGGCGTTCTGGATCATGGTCGCCAATTCGTGGATGCAGACGCCGGCCGGGGTCAAACTGGTCGACGGCAAGTTCGTGATCACCAACTGGCTGCACGCGGTGTTCAATCCGGACCTGCCGTACGGCTTCGGCCACATGTTCGTGGCCTGCATCGAGCTGAGCCTGGTGGTGATGGCCGGGGTCAGCGCGTATTACCTGCACCAGCGCCGCAACGCCGGGTTTTTCCAGCCGGCG
Source organism: Metallibacterium scheffleri (assembly GCF_002077135.1). Taxonomy (NCBI): domain Bacteria; kingdom Pseudomonadati; phylum Pseudomonadota; class Gammaproteobacteria; order Lysobacterales; family Rhodanobacteraceae; genus Metallibacterium; species Metallibacterium scheffleri. Next base: position 1,964,709 of record NZ_LDOS01000002.1, read on the forward strand.
TTCAAGTGGGCGGTGCTCGCGCTGGTGCTGGTGGCGCCGTTGCAGATCTTCATCGGTGACTCGGCCGGCGCCTTGCTGGCCAGAACGCAGCCGGCCAAGCTGGCCGCGATCGAGGCGCATTGGCACACCAACCAACCCGGCGTCGGCGCGCCGTGGGCACTGCTGGCGTGGCCCGATCAGGCACGGCAGAAAAACGACTGGGCGCTGACCATCCCCGATGGCCTGAGCATGATCGTCACCAAAACCATGACCGGCAAGGTGGTCGGCCTCACCCATTTCAAACCGGACGACCAGCCACCGGTGTGGATTCCGTTCTACGCCTTCCGCGTGATGGTGGCGGCGGGCGTATTCGTGGCGCTGCTGGCGCTGTGGACGGTGTGGCTGCTGTGGCGCCAACGCAAGCGCATGAGTCCCGCGCGCATCGGCGAAAACAAGTGGCTGCTGCGCGGCTGGATGCTGGGCATCCCGGCGATCTATGCGGCGCTGGAGGCCGGTTGGATGACGCGCGAGGTCGGGCGCCAGCCATGGATCGTGTACGGCATGATGAAAACCAGCGCCGGTGCCAGCAAGCTGCCGGCGGACGTGGTGCTGTGGTCGCTGCTGCTGTTCATGCTGTTCTACGGGGTGATCGGCTTCGCGGCGCTCAAGTTCATGGCGCGCGTGCTGCGCCGGGGTCCGGGCTTCGAAATACCGCCGGCGATTGCCACGCGGCACGAACGCGCGGCACCGGCACCGGCCAAACCGGCGATCACGCAGGGAGGCCACTGATCATGGACTTCACCGATCCACAGTATCTGCACCATGTCCTGGCCAGCATCTGGTTTCTGATCATCGGCCTGTTCCTGGTGTTTTACGTGGTGCTCGATGGCTTTGATCTGGGCGTGGGCGTGCTGTCGCTGTTCGTCGATGAGCGCCGGCGCGCGGTGATGATGGCCAGCCTCGGCAGCATCTGGGATGCCAACGAGACCTGGCTGGTGGTGATCGGCGGCACGCTGTTCGGCGCGTTTCCGCTGGCCTATGGGCTGATCCTGCACGGTTTGTACATCCCGGTGATCCTGATGCTGCTGGGCTTCATGCTGCGCGGGGTGTCGTTCGAGTTTCATGCGCTGTCGCGGCGCAAGGCGTTCTGGGGCGCGATGTTCGGCGCCGGCAGCCTGCTCGCCGCGGTCGCGCAGGGCTTCGCGCTGGGTGGCTTGCTCAACGGCATCAGGGTCGCCAACGACCTGTTCGCCGGCAGCATCTGGGACTGGCTGTCGCCATTCAGCATCATCGTGGTGCTGGGCGTGGTGGCCGGCTACAGCATGCTCGGCTCGGCGTATCTGATCATCAAGACCCAGGACGACATCCAGCGCGGCTGCTACCGGCGCGGGCAACTGCTGGCGGGGCTGATGCTGGCGGTCGGCGCGGTGGTCACGGTATGGACGCCGCTGCAGTTTCCGGCGATCGCCGCGCGCTGGTTCAGCACGCCGGGGCTGTATTTCTTCGCGCCGCTGCCGCTGCTGGCGCTGGCGAGTTTCGGCATGCTGCTGCGCGCGCTCAGGCGCCAGTTCGAGGTGGCGCCGTTCGTGTGGACCACGCTGATCTTCGTGTTTTCGTTCGCCGGGCTGGCGGCGACGTGGTTCCCGTACATCGTGCCCGGTTACGTGACCATCGATCAGGCCGCCTCGGACAGCAGCACGCTGGTGTTCATGCTCATCGGCATCGGCATGCTGATCCCGGTGATGATCGCTTACAACGTGTACCAGTACGTGGTGTTCCGCGGCAAGGTCGACCCCGACGCGCTGCACGGCTACTGACTGCCCTGCGGCGCACACCACAGGCCGTGGCGCGCGCCGGCGTCGCTAGGCCTGCAGCAGCGCCGGTGGCGCCAGCGGCTTGATGGTGTCGACCAGCGCCTTGCTCAGCGCCAGATTGCCGGCGACCACGTTGCCGCTGGCGGGCAGGCCCTCGCGCCCGGCGAAATCGCTGTAGCGGCCACCGGCTTCGTGCACCAGAAGGCAGCCAGCGGCCAGGTCCCAGGGCTTCAGCCCGATCTCGAAATAGCCGTCAAAACGCCCGCAGGCGACGTAGGCCAGGTCCAGCGCGGCCGAGCCGCTGCGGCGCAAATCCTCGGCCTCGGTGAGCATGGCGCGCAGCATCTGCAACTGCACATCGAGGTGCGCGCGCTGGCGCCATGGGAACCCCGTGGCCAGCATCGCGCCGGGCAGGCCTTCGCGCTTGCCGACGCGGATGCGGCGATCGTTGACGAACGCGCCATCGCCCTTGCCGGCGATGAACAGGTCGTTGCGCATGGGATCGAAGATCACCCCGATCACCGGTTCGCCGCGCTCGAGCATGGCGATCGACACGCAGCAATGCGGAATGCCGCGCAGATAATTGTGCGTGCCGTCCAGAGGATCGATCACCCAGGTCTGGCGGCCCTTGGCGACCTCGCCGGATTCCTCGGCGAGGATGCCGTGATCGGGATAGGCGCGGCGGATCTCGCGTATGATTTCGGCCTCGGCGAGGCGATCGACTTCGCTGGCGAAATCCATGCGCTGCTTCTCGACGATGGCCAGGCCCTCGACGCGGTTCTGGTAGCGCAGGATGACGTTGCCGGCGGCGCGCGCGGCGCGCACCGCAATCGTGATGGCGGGTCTGGGCATGATCGGATCGCAGTGGAAAAAGAACGGGGCCACGCCAAGCGTGGCGCACGCATTATGCCAGTTGCCGCGCCGGTCGCCGTATTGCGCTGGCGCTCGGGCGGCCGCATGAACGCGGCCATGGCGCGCATCGACTGCGTGCTGGTGCGCCCGCAGCATCCCGGAAACATCGGCGCGGCGGCGCGCGCGCTGCGCACCATGGGCCTGTCGCGCCTGCTGCTGGTGGCGCCGCGGCGCTTTCCCGATGCCGAGGCGAGCGCGCTGGCCGCGGGCGCCGATGCGCTACTCGATGCCGCGCCGGTGCATGCCACGCTGGACGCCGCGCTGGCCGGCTGCACGCTGGCGCTGGGCCTGAGCGCGCGCCGCCGTGGGGTGAGCCTGGACGAGCTCGACCCGCGCGCCGGCGCCACGCGCGCCTTCGCCCACGCTGCCGCCGGCGGGCGCGTGGCGCTGCTGTTCGGCAACGAGCGCACCGGTCTGGAGAACGACGAACTGGCGCGCTGCCACGCCATGGTGCGCATCCCCAGCGTGGACGACTTCAGCTCGCTGAATCTGGCGCAAGCGGTGCAATTGATGGCTTACGAGCTGCGCCTGTGCGCGCTGGCTGCCGCGCCGGACGCGGTGGCGACGGATGCGGCGCCCGAGCCACCGGCCGGGCTGCACGAAGTCGAGACGTTTTTCGCACACCTGTGGCGGACGCTCGATGCGATCGACTTCCACAAGGGCCGCGCGCCGCATACGGTCGAACGGCGCCTGCGCCGATTATTCCTGCGCGCGCAACCCAGCCTGCGCGAGCTGCGCATCCTGCATGGCGTGCTGGCCGATGCCGAGCGCATGGCGCAACTGGCGCAGCCACGCAGCGCACAGGGCGAGTGAGGCACGCATGGCACACCGCATCCTCGGCCTCGCCGCGCTGTTGTTCTGGCTGTGGATGCTGCTGCACCTGCGCAGCTGGTTTCCGGGCCTGTGGCTGGTGCACGGCATCGGCATCCTGCGCGTGGCGCGCGGCGCTGGCCTGGTCGTGCTGATGCCGGTGGCCGGCGCGGCCATGCTGATTGCACCGGAATGGTTCGCCGACCGCTGCAGTCCGTATTCGCACGAGTCCGGCGAGCCGTATCTGGATCACAGCTTCTGGTTGCTGCTGGGTTATCTCACCCTGGGCATGGCCTGGGCGCTGCTGCAGTTGTTCCGTTGAGCGCCACAGGCCACGCCACAGCGCTCAAAAAAACATCATGCGCAGGTAGTGCACGAGCGCGCCGCTGGCGCTGGCGAACACGCCGATGCCGAGCAGTGACAGCAGCCAGGCGGCCAGCAACAGCGCACCGTCGCGCTCCATCAGTGCGATGCCATACAGCAGCAACAGCACGCCGATCGGCCAGTTGGTGAACGGGATCGGCAACGCCAGCAACACGCCGACGACCACCAGCAGCAACCCGCTGAACAAGCCCGCGCGGCGATGGGTGAGGATTTCCAGGCGCGGGCTCGCGAGCTTTTCCAGGCGCGTCAGCAACGGCTTGCTGAAGCCGAGCACCTTGCCCGCGCTGCTGCGCGCGAAGCGGTAATCGGCCACCCTGCGCGGCAGCCACGGACGCGATAGTCCGAGCAGCATCTGCAGGCCGACCAGCGCGGTCAGCACGCCCATCGGCGCGCCAATGCCGATCGGCACCGGCACGAAGTTGGGCAATGCCAGCACCAGCAGCAGAAATCCGAATGCGCGTTCGTGCAGCGGCTCAACCAGATCGCCGAGGCGGATCTGCTCGCCCGGCTGCGCGTCCAGCGCGGCTTGCAGCACCGCGCTGGTGCGCGGTGCATGCGCGCGGCTCATGCGGGCCGTCCCGGCGTGCCCAGGCTGAGCAGCACGCGATCGATGCGCGTGCCATCCAGATCGAGGATCTCGAAGCGCACACCCTGCCACTCGATGATCTCACCGACGCTGGGGATGCGCCCGGCACGCGCCATCAGCAAACCCGCCACGGTGTGGTAATCCAGATCCGGTTCCTCGGGCAACTGCACGTTGCCCAGCAGCTCGCGCAGATCCTCGATCGATAGCGCGCCATCGACCAGGTAACTGCCGTCGGCGCGGCGCACGATCGGTGCATCGGCGGCGCCGGCATCGACGACCGGCGCGGGGCGCCCGACCACGGCTTCGAGCAGGTTGTGAAAGGTCACCAGGCCTTCGATGTCGCCGTATTCGTCCACCACCAGCGCCAGCTGCGTCTCGGCGTCGCGGAACTCCTCGAGCAGATCCAGCGCGCGCGCGCTGCCCGGCACGTACAGCGGCTTGGCCAGGGTGCGGAACAGGTCCAGGCGCATGTCGCCGCGGGTCAACGGCTCGAGCAGCCTTTTCACCTCCAGCACGCCGAGGATGTCGCTTTCGCTGCCGCGATAAACGGGATACCGCGAGTACGGCGTCTCGCGCAGCACGGCGAGGTTTTCGTCCAGCGTCGCCGCGGCATCCAGCCAGGCGATGCGCGGCCGCGGCGTCATCACGCTGCCCACGGTGCGATCGCCCAGGCGCAGCACGCGGCTGACCATGGCGCGCTCGTCCTCGTCGAGCACGCCTTGCTCGGCGCTTTCCGCCACCAGCAGGCGGATTTCCTCTTCGGTGATGCGCTCGGGCGCGTTGTCGCGGCCCATGCGCAACAGGCGCAGCAGGCCGTTGCTGGAGGCGTTCAACACCAGCACGAACGGCGCGGCCAGACGCGCCAGCGCCAGCATCGGCGCACCCACGATCATGGCCAGTTTCTCCGGCGCCACCAGCGCCAGGCGCTTGGGCACCAGCTCGCCGATGACGATGTTGAGATAGGTAATCAGCGCGATGCCCAGCGCATAACCCAGCGGGCGCGCGTACGGCAGCAACACAACCCAGCCCAGCCCCTGCAGCCACAACGCCAGACGCTCGCCGATGTTGGCGCCGGTGACCACGCCGGTGAGGATCGCGATCAGGGTGATGCCCACCTGCACGGTGGACAAAAAGCGCTCCGGCGCCTCGGCCAGGCGCAGCGCCAGCGCCGCGCGCCGGCTGTTGCGCGCCATCTGCTTCAGACGCGAACGGCGCGCGGTGACGATGGCCATTTCCGACAACGCGAAAAAGCCGTTGGCCAGCGCCAGCAGCAGGACCAGTCCCAGTTCACTCAGCATTGCGGGGGAGCGATGGCACGCATGCGGGCGAGTGTAGCAAGCGGCCATGACCGCACGGACCTGGCCGCGGTCCCGGGGCGCATCCGCCAGCGCGAACCACGACGCCAACGCCTCAGAGAAAACCTGCGCACGCCCGGCAACCGGCAGCATGCGGCCACCCGCCAAACGCGCACTACCCCGCTCAGTAGGCGTCGCCTTCCACGCTCAGCGCCTGTTCGAGCTGGTCGCCGAGCACGCCCAACTCGCGGATCAGGCGTTCGAGTTCGGGCAGCGAGAGAATGTCATACGGACGGTTTTCGCACAGGTGCAGGTAGGGCGAGCCTTCCAGATCGCTGATCGCCAGAAATCCGGCGCGCTGCTCCCAGTTGAAACGCAGGCAGCGCTCGGCATCCATGCCCACCACCGGGCCGACCGGGGTGGAGACGCGCAGGTACTTGCGCCCGTTCTCGCCCTCCAGCTCGACCAGGTAGACGCCTTGATGACGCGCGCGGCGCAGGTCCAGGTCGAAACTGATCAGGTACGGATCATTGGTGCGCAGCGTGTAGTGGCCGCCGATGTGCGAGCGGACGGTCTCGAAGTTCAGCATGGCCGATCTTCCGTTCGGATGATGACGGCATGGTAGCTTGATTGGCATGAGCGCTGAATCCGGATCGCTGGCCGCACGCACGGCCATCCGCGCCGCGATCCGCGCCGTGCCGGCCGGGCGTGTCAGCAGTTACGGCGCGATCGCGGCGCGTGCCGGCCTGCGCGGGCGCGCGCGCCTGGCGGGACGCGTGTTGCGCGAGGGCGCCACGCCCGCCCTGCCTTGGCATCGTGTGCTGCACAGCGATGGCCGCCTCGCCGCGCCACCCGGCACGGCGCTGGCGCGCGAACAGATGCGGCGCCTGGCCGCAGAGGGCGTGCCGGTGCGCAAGGGTCGCGTGGCGCGCGAATATTTCATCGACGGCGGCGATCTGGATGCGCTGTTGTGGCGCGGCTGAAGACCTTCAGCGCTTGCCGCGCCGGCTCAGCAGGACCGGCACCAGGGCCAGGATCGCCAGCGCGCACAGCGGCAGCAATATGTGCGGTTCCAGCATCATGTGCATGCCGATCGGTTCGCCGCGCGCGATGGCCTCGCTCAGGCCTGCGCCGACCGCGCTCTCGAAGGCTTCCATCACCAGACCGCCGGCGGCCGTGGCGGCCATGAACAGCCACAGCGGGCAGCGCAGCCAGGCCAGGCCCAGGGTCACGCCGCCGAACGGAAACACCGGCACCAGCCGCAGGAACAGCGTGTAACTGGCGGGATGGTGCAGAAATCCCGCGCGGATTTTCTCGGCCAGCCGCGGCGCCGGCCGCTCGCCCGCGCCCAGTGCGTAGCGCGCAGCCAGAAACAGCAACAGCGAGCCCAGCACCAGGCCCAGCGTGGACAGCACGGTCGCCTCGACCATGCCGAAAATCAGCCCGCCGGCGATGGCGATCAGCACCAGCCCGGGCACGCCGCTGGCCACCGCCAACACCATGATGCCGAGATAGCTCATGCGCGCCAGCCACGGTGATGCCGCCGCCAGATGGTGCAGGTGCGCGTGCTCGGCGGCGAGGTGGCGCGGATCGAGATGGCGCAGCGCGCCCGAGAAAAACAGCACGGCGCCGGTCGCGATCAGCAGCAGCAGGGGCAGCAAGGCGCGCAGGCGCTTCATCAAGGGCTTCCGCGTAAAAGCCGCGAGCATAGCGGCAAGCGCGGCGGCGTGGCCGGGTTCCCACGCCCCGCTCGACGTGGTGCAGCGGCTGCCGCCACGCATGCGATCAGAACCCGCCGTTCACGCGCAAGCCGATCTCCAGTGCGTGCGTGGCCTGCGGCGCCAGCGCCGGATGCAGGATGTATTGCACATCCGGTTGCAGGGTGAGGTGCGCGTCGATGCGCTTGCGCCAGGTCAGCTCGTAAGCGGTTTCGGCGCGCGCGTCACCGGGGTGGCGCAGGCGAAACGCCGAACTGAGCAGGGCGCGCGCCACGCCCACGCTCACGCGTCCGTGACGGCGCGTGCTCAGGCGCAGGCCGGCGCCGAGATAACGGCCGACCGCACTCTGGTAGGGCTGGGTCTGGCCCCATTGCACGAAGCCACCCAGGCGCCGCGTGCGACCGGCGCCGAGCAGGGCGATATCCGCCAGCGCATACACGCCGCGGTGCGCCTGCCGCGCCGCGCCGACGCGATGCAGCGCCCATGCACCCAACGCCAGCTTGTAGCGACCGTGTCGATCGAAGCCCAGTTCCAAGGCCTGCAGGCTGCCGTCGCCGCGGCGCGGCAGATTCCAGCCCTGCGGGATGCCCGGGTCGCGCGGCACGCCGCTCCACAGCCCGACCATCACGTAGAACGCATGCGGGTGCCAGCGCGCGCTGATGCCGGGCGCGGTCTGCGGCCAGATCGGCGTGCCCGCCTGCGAACTCGTGGGCATTTGTCCGAAAGATGAATTCAGCAGGTCGCCGCCGTCCGGCACCAGGCCGAACAGTTCGTCGTAACCCTGCCAGCCCAGCCGCAGTGACCAATGCTCGCGCACGTCGCCCACTTGCCAGAACGCGCGGTACAGGCGCCATGCATGGCGCGCGGCCAGGTTGTCCAGGGTTTGCACGTCGCCGGCATCACGCGAGGGATTGCTGCCGAGGATGCGGATCAGATCGACATGCCAGTAGCTATCCATGCCATCCTGCAGCTTGCCGTGCTTGGTCAGGCGCAGGTCGATCAGCGCCGGCGCCTTCCAGCCGCGCGCGCGGCCGCCGCTGGCGGCATCCATGGCATCGAATGCCCACAACAGGCGCACGCGCCACGGCCGTGCCGGCACGCTGGCAACGAAGGGAATCGGCGCGCGCGGATTGCTGCTGAGCGCGGCGGCAGCGTGCGTCAGCGGCGCCAGCAGCAGCGCGCACAGAACCGCGAGGTTGCGCCAACCCTGCTGGCTGCTGGCCGCGCACTTGCGCATGGGCTGTCTCCATTCATCGCACGCTTCGGGAAACCGTGGCCTGGCGCCAGCACGGTGCCGGCAATTGTGCCGCAGGTGACATCGACACCGTGGACGGAAAACCGTGCGCGATCCGTGAACCGGTACGTGTCGGCACTGGGCCTGCCGTCTGCGAACCCGCGTCGAGCCTGCACCTCCTTTTCCGTCATTCCCGCGCGGACGGGAATCGCTGTACAAGCGCGGAGCGGGTCATCCAGGACGTGAAACCATGCGGCGAAGTCACTGGATGACCAGCTTCGCTGTTGAGAAGCGATTCCCGTCCCCGACACAAGCATTCGGGGATGACGTTCCTGCGCGGGGATGACGAGAACACAAGACCCGGCGCGGGAATGACGCAAGGCAAGACTGTCGTGGCGATCACGAACCAAGGGACGATGCGCCCAAACGACCCGGCCGCTCAAAGAATCCGATCTTGTCGAAGGCACCGATCAAGCACCGCTGTCGGGTATTGCCCGCACGCTACGGCGCGCGCTTGCCAGCCTCGCGATCCAGATGAAAGCGGTGCAACAGCCGGTGCGCGAAGGGCGCCAGCAGCACACCGGCGAGGAACACCACCAGCAGGCCGCAATACAGCGCGTAGGTGCCGGCAAAAAGCTTGGCGCCCAGCGTCACGGGCGTGGCCAGCGGGCCCATGCCCGACAGGATCATGGCGGCGTTGACGTAGGCATCGGCCCAGCCCAGCCGCGCGTAGTGGTGGTAGCCGAGCATGCCGATGCCCAGCGATACCGCGACCACCACCAGCGCGGCCAGCAGATTGCGCCCGACGCGGCGCAAAAACACGCGGCGTGGAGCCAGGGCGTCGCTGCGCCGTTCCCACATCAGGGTGCTCCCGTCACTGTGGTCGCGGCCATCAGAACAGCAGGCTGCTCATGCGCCGCCGTGCCTGCGCCACCAGCTCGGCATCGTCGCTCAGCGTGAACGCGGCGACCAGGCGCTGCTTGGCCTGGCCTTCGTTCCAGCCGCGCGCCTCGGCCAGCAGCGCTAGCCAGTCTTCCAGCGCGGCAGCTTCGGCCCCGCCCAGCAGGCGGCGCACGGCGCGCAGGTCGCGCGCGGCGTAATCCTTGGGATCGGCGGCGATGCGGCGCTCCAGTTCATCCAGCGCGGGCGCGCTGGCCAGCGCCTGGGCGAAATCCAGCTCGCCGCGCAGGCGCCGCGCGCGCGCATCGCTGGCGAGGTTGGCGGGCAGGCTGTCGAGCGTGGCGGCGGCGGCTTCAGCTTGGCCGGCGCGCATCTGCGCCACGGCCAGATCCAGCCGGAGTTCATCCTTGTCCGGCTGCGCGGCGACCGCGGCCTGCAACCGCGCCAGCGCGGCCCCAGGTGATTCCAGCGGTTGCGCGGGGGCCGCTTCGGCCTCGGCCGGCGCGCCGAGCGCCGGCTTGATGCCGTGGTCGTCGAGAAACTTGCGCACACCGCTCTCGGGCTGGGCGCCCATGAAACCGTCCACCGGCTGGCCATCCTTGATCAGCACCACGGTCGGCAGCGAGCGGATGCCGAACATGCCCGCCAGCGCCATTTCCTGATCGCTGTCGATCCGGGCCAGGCGGAACGCGCCGTTGTATTCACTCGCCAGTTTTTCCAGGATCGGCTTGAGTTGTTTGCAGGGCGCGCACCAGCCGGCCCAGAAATCGATCAGCACGGGCTGTTGCATCGAGGCCTGCATCACCTCGCTATCGAAGTTGGCCTGGGTGACATCGAGGGCATGGGCGGTGGCGGTGGCGGTCATGACGAGCTCCGGAAGGGATACCGCATGATTGGGGCAAGGCGCGGCGCGGACAAGGGCGCCGCGTGCTACATGTCGTGCTTGGCCAGCGTGTAGCCGCGCTGCTGGTAGGCGCGCCAGCGCTCGCGCGAACCGCTGCGCGCGTCGGCGTCGGCGGGTACCACCTCGAGCAGCCGCTGGCACGCGCGCGCGCAGGGCTCGTCGCGCAGGTTGATGATCAGCGCGCGATCGGGCGTGTCGAGGCCGGGCGGCGCGATCAGCACCGCGGTGTCGGCGTCGTCGTAGTCGCCGGCGATCTGGTGCGGGATGAAGGCGTCCTCGTCGAAGCTCCACAGCAACTCGTCCAGCGCCTCAGCCTGGCTGAAGTCGCGCGCCAGGATCAGCGTGGGCTGGCGCTTGTCATAAGCGCGCCGCGCCAGCTCGCACACCAGCAGCAGCGGCTGCTCGCGGAAGCGCGGTTTGTCGATCAGATAAAAGTCGGCTTGGGGCATGGCCGCGACTTTACCCGCGCGCGCGGCACGCGGTCACGCGTCGCCGCGCATCGTGGCCGGCAGCAGCACGCGCACGCACAAGCCGCCGCCCTCGCGATTGATCAGCGCGACGCGACCGCCGTGTGCCTCGACGATCTCGCGCGCCAGTGCCAGGCCCAGCCCGCTGCCGCTGCGCTTGGTCGAATAGAACGGCAGCAGCGCCTGCGCCAGCACCGCATCGCTCATGCCGGGGCCGCGGTCGCGCACCTCGATGCGCCAGTGCGCGCCGCTGCGCTGCACCTCCAGCTCCACCGCCTCGGCCGGGCCGCCGGCTTCGTGCGCGTTCTTGATCAGGTTCAGCAGCACCTGCTCCATCTGCGCGGCATCGAAACTGGCCAGCGCCTCGGGCACCGGGTACGGCACGCGGAAGCGGGCGTGCGCGGCCAGCGCCGCCACGAATGCCGGCCACTGCACCGGCTCGGGGCGCGGCGCGGGCAGCTTGGCGATCTGCGCGTAGTCGGCGATGAAACCGTGCAGATGGCGCGCGCGCTCGCCGATGCGCGCGAACACGTCCGGCAGGCGCTGCGCCTCGCCACGCCGCGCCAGCTCGGCGCCGGAATGCGCCAGCGAGGTGATCGGCGCCAGCGAGTTATTCAACTCGTGGCTGATCACGCGGATCACCTTCTTCCACACCGCCACCTCGGCGCGCGCCAGCTCGCGTGTCATGCGCCGCAGCAGGTACAGCCGGTGCGGGCGACCGTGCAGGCGAAAGCCGCGCTGCGAGAGATGAAAACTCTCCTCCATACCCTCCATTTCCAGCGAGAACAGACTGTCCTCGCCCAGCTCCAGCGCGCGCCGCAGGGCGTGCGGCAGGCTCGCCGCGAGGCGCTCGAAATCCAGCCCGATCAGGCTGCGTCCTTCACCCAGCAACTGCCGCGCGGACAGATTGGCCAGGGTCACGCGCCCGCCCGGATCGACCAGCAGCAAGGCCACCGGCGAATGCTGCACGACCGTGTCCAGCAGCAGCTCGCGCTGCGCCAGGTTCTGCCGCTGCTCGCGCAGCGCGGCGCCGAGCGCGTTGTGGGTGTCGATCAGCGCGCCCAGCTCGTCCTTGCGCCGCGCCGCGATACCGAAGCTGAAATCGCCGTCGCGATAACTGGCCACGCTGCTCTCCAGCGCGCGCAGCAGGCGCCGCAGCGGCTGCACCACCACATAGGCCAGCCACAGCGCGGGCAATGCCAGCGCCAGCCAGGCCAGCCACAGCGCGGCCGCGGGCAGCATCCAGCGCGCCAGCAGCAGTGCCAGCGCGGCGCCGGCCAGCGCCGCCAGCCACAGCAGCAGCGCCAACCGGCCGGTGGTGGAGAACACGCGCACCGTCAGTCCTGTGCCAGACCGTAACGCTGCATGCGCCGATACAAGGCCTGGCGCGACAGACCCAGACGCTGCGCGGCGCGGCTGACCACGCCGCCGCAGGCGCGCAGCGCGGCCTCGATGGCCTCGCGGCCGGGTTCGTCCAGATCGCGCGGCGCCGCACTCACCGCCTGCGGCAGGCCCAGATCCGCCAAGCGCACCACGCCCTCGCGGCACAGCAGGCGCGCGCGCTCCAGCGTGTTGCGCAGCTCGCGCACATTGCCCGGCCAGGCGTGGGCCAGCAGCGCCTCGCGCGCGTCGTCGTCCAGCGTGCAGGCGCCGGCGAGGAAATGCTCGGCCAGCGGCAGGATGTCCTCGCGCCGCGCCGCCAGCGGTGGCAGCGCCAGCTCGATCACGTTGAGGCGGTAGTACAAATCCTCGCGGAAGCGGCCCTCGCGGATCATCGCCTTGAGGTCGCCATTGGTCGCGCTGAGGATGCGCACGCGCGCGCTGCGCGTCTTGCCCGAGCCCAGGCGCTCGAACTGGCCGCTCTCCAGCACGCGCAGCAGCTTGGCCTGCCCCGCCAGCGGCAGGTTGCCGATCTCGTCGAGAAACAGCGTGCCGCCGTCGGCCTGCTCGAAGCGACCTTCGCGTGCGCGCGTGGCGCCGGTGTAGGCGCCGGCTTCGGCGCCGAACAGCTCGGCTTCCAGCAGGTTTTCCGGCAGCGCGCCGCAGTTCACCGCCACGAACGGCCCGCCGCGCACCGCCGAGTTGGCGTGCACGATCGCGGCGATGCGCTCCTTGCCGGCGCCATTGGGGCCGGTGATCAACACCGGCACCGGCGCGCGCGCGACCTGACAGGCCATCTCCAGCAGTTGCAGCATCGATTCGGAGGCGAACACCAGCCCGGCCAGATCGCATTCCGCTTGCAATCGCGCGCGACGCGCACCGCGCGCGACGCGACGCTCGGCCAGCGCGTGGTTGGCCTCGGCCAGCTCCAGCAGATTCTCCACCGTGGCCAGCAGGCGCGCGTCGTCCCAGGGCTTGGACAGGTAATCGGCGGCGCCGGCTTTCACCAGGCGCACCGCGGCATCCAGATGCGTCCAGCCGGTGAGCAGGATCACCGGCAGATCGGGCTGCTGCGCGCGCAGCGCATGAAACAGCGCCTCGCCCTCGTCACCGGCGGTGGTATCGGCGGAAAAGTTCATGTCGGCGATCACCAGATCGATACGCTGCGCACGCAGGATTTCCAGCCCCTGCGGCGGGTGGGTCGCGCCCAGCACGCGCAGGTCGTGCAGGGCGAACAGCGTGGTCAGCGCCTCGATCACGCTCGGGTTGTCGTCGATCACCAGCAGGCTGCGCATCGCTGTTCCCCGTGTGCGTGGAGTGGTCGCGCGTCGGCTCCCAGGCACGCCGCACGGTCAGTGTAGTTCCGCGCCGACCGCGTGCCGCATGGCCGCGCGCCGGGTGGTCGTTGTTTTATCCCTCTCCTCCCCGGGAGAGGGTGGCGCGCAGCGCCGGGTGAGGGTGCGCACTCGCGCAGGGACTCGGCGTTGAAGCATGCACCGCACGGATCAACTGTTGCTGGCATGCGCATTGACAAAGCAACTCTTGACCGAGCGCGGGTCGATGGCCGCATACGGCGCGAACGCGGGCAGCCGCGCCACGAGCTGATCCTGCGTGGCGCGGATCGCGCCGATCGCGCCGCACAGGCGATCCACCTGCCCATCGAGCCGCGCCGCCTGCGCGTGCGCGGTGTCGTTGATGATGCGTGAATCGTCGTGGAACAGCGCAGAGAACAGCGAGCCGACGACGCTACCGGCCATGTGCGCGCCGGCCCATCCGGTCTGCTTGCCATCGAACACGATCACCTGCGCCTGCGTGAAATAGCGCGTGGTCAGCATGCGCTGCGCGGACGTCAGCGCTACCGATTCGCCGGCGATGCGCAACGCGCCATTGGCCTCGATCTCGGCCATGTCACCGCCGCGGTCGCGAATCGAAACGCGGTCGGCGTGCACATGGATGGTTTGCCCATCCAGATTGATACGGGCGTCACCACCGCAGGCGCTCAGACCCAGCGTCAGCAGACCGATCAAGGCGATTCGTGCAGCGAGGGATTGAACGTGCATGGCGTGCTCCCTTCAGTGGGCGGGCATGGGTCATGGAAGTGGAAGTCGGGAAGCGCGAGAAAGGAAGCAAAAAGAAGTCGAAAGTGCGTGGTCAAGCCCGGGGATGACGAGCGTGGGAATCCATATCACCAGCTCGTCATTCCCGCCATTGCTTGTTGAAGTCACTGGATCCCCGCTTGCGCGGGGACGACGACAGGGCGGAGGCATGAGCAGAATGCAGGCGGACTGGACCCCGCCCCCGCCTTCGCTGGGGGCAGGCTCTGCGCGGGGATGACGGCAAGCACGGCAATGGATCTCGATAGTCGGATGTGCGCGACGTCCATGCATGCCTCACGCCGCCCGCATCGCCGTGGTCGGCGGCACGCGCGCCGCGCGCAGCGCGGGGCCCAGCACGGCGAGCTGGCCCAGTAGCCACATGGCCAGCGCGCCGAATGCCACGTACTGCAGCGGCAGACGCGGCTGCGCGAAGTGCTGCATCAGCAGCACGTTGAGGCCGATGGTGAGTGCCGCGCCCAGCGCCACGCCCATGCTGACGATGATCAGGTTCTCGGCCTGGAAATGGCGCAGGATCGCGCCGCGCGTGGCGCCCAACGCGCGCCGCGTGCCGATGTGGCGTGTGCGCTGCTGTACCCAGAAACTGGCCAGACCACTGACGCCCAGCGCCGTGACAATCAGCAGGATCGCGGTGATCGCCATGAGGATGCGGTTGATGGCGCGTGAACCGGCGAATGCGTGGGTGATGAACGCCTGCAACGAACTCGTCTGACCAACGACATTCCCAGGATTGGCTTTCTGCATCGCCTTCATCGCCAGCGGCAGCACGTGTGCCATCTGCCCGGATCGACTGCGAATCAGATAGAGGCCCCCTTCGATCACGTCATAGCGCTGTTCGATGAGGATTGAATCATTGTCGCTGCTGCGACCCGTAATCGCGCCGCGCAACGTGCCCACGATGCCAACGATGCGCATGCTGTGATTGCCGTCATACAGCACGCTGCCCAAGGCGTTTCGATCCGGGAACAACCGGTGCGCGAGTTGCTGCGTGATCAGTGCCGGCACCAAGGTGTTGGGCGTGGCGGTTGTGGCATCCGGAATCTCGCCGGCAGCTGGCAAGTGCCCGGCAAGCAAATGCACACTCAGCGTCTGCGAATAGTCTTGCGCGCCACTGAAAACGAAGGCGTGGGCGACCATTCGGGTGCGGCTCGCATTGCTGTAGATCGGATTCCATCTGGCGCCCAGCATCGGCGTCGCCCCAAAGCTTGATGCGAGCACACCTGGCACCGTTCGCAGCACCGCAAGATTGTTCTTCACGGTATTCGCGTGCTTGGCGTCGCCGATAACCATGCTCTGAATCACCGCCACATCGTTTGCCGGCACTCCGGTTGACTCACGTTGGAGTACCGCGCTCCCATGCACGATGAACAGCAGATTGCCCAGCACCGCCATGGTCAGGGCGATCTCCAGCACCAGCAGCGTGACCGCGGCCTTGTGCCGGCGCAGGGCGGAAAAAATCGGGCGCAACGATGCGAACGGGTTCATAGCGATTTCACCACCAGGGCGGGGGCGATGCGCGCGGCGCGCCACGCCGGCCAGATGCCGGCCAGCAGGGTCGCCACGGCGGCCAGCAGCAGCGCGTACAACAACAGCAGCGGACTGATCTGCACCGTGGCCGCGTAACTCACCGGCTGCTGGCGGATCAGCCACAAACCCAGCCACACCAGCGGCAGGCCAACGACACCGCCGAGCAGGCCGATCAGCGCCGACTCGATCACGCACTGCGCGAACACATCGCGCTTGCGCGCGCCCAGCGCGCGGCGCACGCCGATCTCGCCGCCGCGGCGCAGGAACTTGGCCAGCAGCAGGCCCACCGCGTTGAGCAGGCAGATGACGAACACGCCGAAGGCGATCCAGGTCTGCATGCGCACGATCACCGGCACCACGTGCTTGTAGTTCAGCCATTGCATGACATCGTCCAGGCGCACATTGGGCGCGCGCTGGAACCGCCCCAGCGCATGTTGCTGCTGGCTGTAGCGCAGCAGCAAATCGCGGTAGGTGCGCACCTGCACCGGCGTATTCAATTGCACCCAGTACTGCGCCCAGGTGCACTGCGCCGCCTTGGGGTTGTGCGTGCCGGCGCCGGGGTTGTCACCCCAGCAATCCATCGGACCCCAACCGAAATCCGCTGGTAGATGCAGCCAGGTGAAAAACGGCAGGTAGATCTGCGCGGCGGCACCATAGGCGCCATCGTCCAGATCCCAGAAATGCGGCTGCGGATTCCATGGCTTGATCACGCCGACGATGCGAAACAACTTGGTGGCGATGATCAGCTCGCGCCCCACGCTGTCGGCGCCGCCAAACAAGGTGTCGTTGAGCATTTGCGAGATCACCACCACCTGCGCGCGGCGCGTGTCGTCCTGCTCGCTCCATGGCGCGCCGTACTGAAACGGCACGTCGAACATCGGAAAGAACCCGCGCGTGGTCGCGCGCGTGGTTTCCATGCGCAGCGGGCTGCCCGCCACCGTGCTGCGCAGCGGCAGCCAGTTCGCGCTCATCAGCGCGCGCTGCCTGGCCTGATCGAGGTGATACAGGTTCAGCGCGTCGATGTAGGTAAGGTTGTCGGGCGGCGCGCGGCGCGCGCCCGGCAAGTCGGCCGGGCGCGGATCGACCTGCGGATGAAACACCTCATCGCCGCGCTGCGGCAGCGGATTGCCGGCCAGATTGTGCAACACCGTGAACATGCTCATCGCCACGCCGATGCCCAGCGCCACCGCCAGCACCATCAGCGCGGTCAGCACCCTGTTGCGGCGAAACCCGCGCAAGGCCAGTGTGAAGGCATAACTCAGCATGGCGTGCTCCCTTGCAGTGAGGTGTTTTATGGCTTCGTCATCCCCGCGCAGGCGGGGATCCAGAAATCCTTCCGGACAGGTTGCCTACTGGATCCCCGCCTGCGCGGGGATGACAGCAAGCACGGCAATGGATCTCGATAGTCGGATGTGCGCGACGTCCATGCATGCCTCACGCCGCGCGCATCGCCGTGGTCGGCGGCACGCGCGCCGCGCGCAGCGCGGGGCCCAGCACGGCGAGCTGGCCCAGCAGCCACAGCGCCACGGCACCAATCGGCAGGTACACGATCGGCAGCCGCGGCACCGCGTAGTGCGCCATCAGCCACACGTTGATGCCGATCGCCGCCGCGCAGCCCAGTGCGATGCCGGCCGTCGCCAGCAGGAAGTTCTCGGTCTGGAAGTAGCGCAGGATGTCCACGCGCCGTGCGCCCAGCGCCCGCCGCACGCCGATCTGCCGCGTGCGCTGCTGCACCCAGAAGCCGGTCAGGCCCATGATGCCGATGAGGGTGACGATGAGCACCACGAGGGTGACACTGGACAGCAGCCATGCTGCCGCGCGGCGGCTGTTGAACACCGCATCGCGCGCATGCTCGAAGGTCTGCACCTTGGGCTTGAGCCCACTCATGCGCATGTCCGCAGGAAATGCACGATCGATCACTGCCGGGATCGCCTTGAGCACACTGGCTTGCGCGCCTATCCTGCTACGCACCGCATACTGAATGAAGGGCATGCCGGAAACGCGCGCCGGCAGCAACATCACATTGCCGGCATCGGCCTGGGTCTTGGCGGAAATGTCGCTGCGCACGAGATGGTTCAGCACGCCGACGACGACATGATCGTATGGATGGTTCTGGCCGATCCGCACCGATTGCCCCAGCGGGTTCTGGTGCGGAAACAGATGCCGCGCGAGGCTGCGCGTGAGTATCACCGGCGCGCTGGACTGCATTCCCATCGCGTTCTGCGCCGCGGCGTGCACCAGCTCGCTCGCGCGAAAATCGCGCCCGGCCACGATGTGCGCACCCAGGGTCGGCACCAGGTCGTCTCCGATCATGGCCGCCGAATTGACCGTGCGTTTGCCGCTGGCGTTCGACACGTTCCCGGTAATCCTGACCGACGTCAGCATGGGCAGGTTCACGCCCGAGGTGACCGCGACGATACCGGGGATGGCACGCAGCGCATCCTCGCCCGCGCGCACCTGCGCACCGGTCCATGGCGCTGCCTGGCTGGCGATTTGACTGACCAGGATGAGTTGCCTGGCCGCCACGCCATCGGGCATGAGCAGCGGCGCCAGGCGCTGCTGCAGCAGCGCCAGCGTATTGCACAGGATGGCCGTGGCCAGCGCGATCTGCATGACCACCAGTGCCGGCATCAGGCGATGGCGACGGAAAGTCCTCAGCATGGGTTGCATGGCTGCGCCCCTCAGTTGGTCTTGATTTGCAGTGCGGGCGACAGCATGCTCGCGCGCCAAGCGGGCAGCACACCCACGATCAGGCCCACGCCCACCGCCAGCACGAACAAGGTGATGAACATGGACAGGTTCAGATGCGCCGCGCTGCTATAGCCGAGCTTCTGCTGGCGCACCAGCCACAGGCCGAACAGGGTCAGCGGCACCGCCAGTGCACCGCCCAGCAGGCTGACGCCGCCCGCCTCGATCAGGTGCTGCGTGAACACGCTGGCGCGCGTAGCGCCCAAGGTGCGCCGCACCGCCACCTCGTAGCTGCCGCGCAGAAACCGCGCCAGCAGCAGGCCCATCACGTTGACCATGCACAAGACCAGAAACGCCAGCGACAGCCACAGGTTGATATGCACGCTGCTGGGCACGCCATTGTTCTGCGCCACCCAATCGTCCATGCCGTGCAAGGCCACCTCGGGTGCGCGCGGGAAGCGGCCCGCCGCGTGCTGCGCCGTGGCGTAATCGAGCAGATAGCGGCGATACGACTGCACCTGCTGTGGCGTATCCAACTGCACCCAGGTTTCCAGCCAGCGGCAGTCGGCGGCGGGTGGACCGTAAACCGGCGCCTCTTGGCTGCTGTTGTCGCAAGGCCCGGGAGCAAACGGGCCGATGCCGGCTGCCATCGCCGATTGCAGCGGCAGCAGCATGCCGATCGTCAGCTTGCCCCGGAGATTCAACTCTTCGAGGTCAAAAAACTGTCTCCGCACGATCCAGTCGGCGGTGATGCCAACCACCCGGAACAGGTGGCCCTGGATACGCAGGCTGTGCCCCACGCCATCGGCCACACCGAAGAGCTTGCGACTCAGATGTTCGTCGATCACCACCAGCGGCATGCGCGCGACGGCTTCGGCATGACTCCAGACGCGACCGTAGCGCAGCGGGATACCGAACAATGCCAGCGCCTGCGACGAGGTCATCCAGGCGAACTGGCCACCAATCTGCTCTTTGCCATGGTTCGATGAGGCGGTGATGAATGCCGTTGCCAGATACGCCTGCCGCACCGCCTTGCGCGCATCGACCAGCGCCTGCGCATCGCGCAGCTTGAGCAGGGTGGGCATCGACGGCGGTGCGTCGTGATCACCCGGCTTGGGCAGCGGCTGCGAATCCATCGACACCAGATACAAATACCGGCTGCCGTGCGCGATCGGATCGGCCGTCAGTGCGTTGAGGATCGTGTAGGCGGTCATGCAGGACGCGATGCCGATGGCCATCGTCACGATGATCAGCAGCGTCTGCGCGCGATGGCGCAGCAGCCCGCGCAGCGCCAGTTGCAGGTCATAGCGCTTCATGGCTTACCTCTCTTCCTTTGTTGCCAGACTCCGGGGATGCTCGACCCATGCCACGGACCTGCTTGCCACCCCGGCCACGGCACGCGACAAACACCCCCTTGTCATCCCGAGCGCCCTTGTCATCCTGAGCGCAGCGGAGGATCTCGGCGCGTGGTCGTGCGCCCGCGTCCATGCCGACATCACGCAGTCGTCCACGCCGAGATGCTTCGCCTGCCGGCTCAGCATGACAAACACGTGATTGGGCTCCGCAAGACCAACACGCGCAGGTAATCGGCGTTCACTGCGTGCCGCCGTTCAGCGGTGGCAACGGTGGTGGCGGCAGCAGCGGCGGCAATGGCGGTGGCGGTGGTGCCGGCGGCAATGGCGGTTCGGGCGGCACCGGCTGTCGCACGATCAGGTCGATGAACGGTGCGATCTGCGCCTGGGTGAAATCCATGCGACGGCCCTCGCGCAACACGCCGAGGCGGACCTTCCCGCTGCGCGCCAGCACGCGCAATTGCCTGGTGAAAGCATCCGGTGTCCGCACCGGCAAGCCGTTGAGCGACACGATGCGATCACCCACGCGCAGTGGCGTGGCGACACCGAGATGCAGATGTTCGATCAGCACGCCCACGCAGGCTACCTGTGCATGCCGTGCACAGGGCGCATCGCTACCCGCGACCAGCAGCACCTGCTGCGATCCACTGCGGATGGAATCGCGTTCACTGCTCATTTGCACGGTTTCGGTGGGTGGCAGGCTATGCATCACGATGGTTTCTCCAGTGACATTGAAATCACGCCGCCCGCATCGCCGTGGTCGGCGGCACGCGCGCCGCGCGCAACGCGGGGCCCAGCACGGCGAGCTGGCCCAGCAGCCACAGCGCCACCGCACCAATCGGCAGGTACACGATCGGCAGGCGCGGCACCGCGTAGTGCGCCATCAGCCAGACGTTGATGCCGATGGCGGCGGCGCAGCCCAGCGCGATGCCGACCGTCGCCAGCAGGAAGTTCTCGGTCTGGAAGTAGCGCAGGATGTCCACGCGCCGTGCGCCCAGCGCCCGCCGCACGCCGATCTGCCGCGTGCGCTGCTGCACCCAGAAACTGGCCAGGCCGACGATGCCGATGGCGGTGACGCCGAGCAGCGCGAGAATGGTGGACACCAGCAGCCAGGCCATGGAGCGGTCGTCGCGGAAGTAATCACGGCGCATCTGCGACAGCGTGGCCTGCTTGGTGACGGTCTGCGTCGGATGCATGGCCTGCAGCTTGGCCACCGCGGCCTTGAGCACGCGTTCGCGCGCGGCGGGCGCGGTGCGCAGCACATACGAGGCGCCAAGATTGGGGCCGACGCGAAACGGCAGGATGGCCGCGTAGAAATTGGCGGGGTCGGTGCCCGAATCACTCAACTGCGGGCGCACGATGTTGGACATCACGCCGACGACCTGGCCCTGCGCTTTCTGCACGTACAGCAGTTTGCCGACCGCGTTCCCTCCGGGCCACAGCTGCTCGGCGTAGGCCTGGCTCACGATCACCTGCGTGGGCTTGAAAAACGAGCTGAGCATGGTGGCCGGGGTCAGGTCGGTGTACTGGTCGCTGCTGAAGCCGCGCCCGGCCAGGATCTTCACGCCCAGCGTCGGCAGCAGGTCGCGGCTGCCGAGATAGATGGTGACCGGGTAAGGCGTCGCGTTCGGATCGGGGGTCTTGGCGAAACCCGAGTTCCAGGACGAATCGGTGAACGGCAACGAATTGACCGCGGCGGCCGCCTGCACGCCGGGGATGGCGCGCAGCGCGGCCAGATCGGCCTCGGCCGCGGGCACGCCGGCCTTGCCGGCCGAGCTGATCTGCAGGGTGACCAGGTCGCGCTCATCGATGCCCGAGCGGATGTCCATGCGCTGCAGCCGCCCCATCACCAGGTACACGGCGTTGCTGACGATGGCGAAGGCCAGCGCGATCTCCAGCACGATCAGGAACGCGGCGATCTTGTGCCGGCGCAGTGAGGACAGGATGGGACGCGGCGTCATCATGGCGGGCCTCACGAGGATTTGAGCTGCAACGCGGGTGCGATCAGGCACGCGCGCCATGCCGGCAGCAGCCCGGCGACGAGACTGGCGAGCAGCGCCAGCAGCAGGGTGGCGACCAGCATCGCCGGTTGCAGATGCGCGAGGCTGGCGTAGCTGGACGGCTGCTGGCGCACCAGCCACAGGCCGAGCCAGGTGAGCAGCAGGCCGAGCAACGCGCCGGCCGCGCCGATCATGCCGGCCTCGATCAGCAGTTGCGCGAAGATCGCGCGGCGCGAGGCACCCAGCGCACGGCGCACGCCGATCTCGCCGCTGCGGCGCAGGAACTTGGCCAGCAGCAGGCCGACGGTGTTGACCACGCACACCAGCAGGAAACCCAGCGCCAGCCAGGCCTGCATGCGCACGTCCTCGGGCACCACGTGGTTGGTCGCCAGCCACTGCATCAGATCATCCAGGCGCACGTTGGGCTTGCGCTGGAAGCGGCCAGCGGCGTGCTGCTGCGCGGAGTAGTCGACCAGGAAGCGCTTGTATGCGGCGGCGGCATGCGCGCTGTCGAGTTGCACCCACATCTGGATGTAGCCGCAGGGCGAGGTATCGAGATTGCCGGTGGTCTGGCCAAAGCAATTGGTGGTGCCGTTGACGCCGATGTTCAGCGCGCGCGCGGTGTTGAACGGAATGAACACGTCCTCGACCTCGCCGTAGCGCGAGGAGTTGAGATCGTAGAAACGCGGCACCGGGCGCCAGTGCGCCAGCACGCCGACGATGCGGAAGCTGTGGCCGCCGTAATTCAGCATGCGGCCCACGCTGTCGGCGCCGCCGAACAGCTTGTGGTCGAGCGACTGCGAGATCACCGCGACGTGCGCGGCGCCGGCGTCATCGGCGGCGGACCAGGGCGCGCCATAGCGGAACGGCACCTCGAACATGCTGAAGAAATCCCGCCCGGTCAGGCGCGAAGTGACCGCGATGGGATGCAGCACCGAGCCCGCCGGCGGCTGCACCACGTCAGCGCCCTGGTACATCACCGCCGCGCGCGCGGCCTTGCCCTGATGCAGCAGGTTTTCGGCGTCGATGTAGGTGAGCAGGCTGGGCGGCCGCGAGTCGCCGTCGCCATTGCGCGCCAGCGGGAGCGGATCGACCTGCGGGTAATACAGGTGCGCGCTGCGCCCCGGCAGCGGATCGCCGGAGAGCACGTGCAGCACGGTGAGCATGGTCATGCTGGCGCCGATGCCCACGGCCAGTGCCAGCACCATCAGCGCGGTCAGCACCGGGCTGTTGCGCAGCGCGCGCAGGGCCAGGCGCAGGTAGTAGGCGCCCATGGCTCAGCTCCGCGGCAGCGTGAGATCGCCCGCGGTGCGCTCGCGCAGGCCGGGATGGAAGCGCGGCTCCTCGCTGACCCCGGTGGCCATACCGTCGACGATGTGCACGTTGCGCTGCGCGCGCGCGGCCAGCTCGGGATCGTGGGTGACCATGATGATGGTGGCGCCCTCGCGGTGGATTTCCTCGATCAGCTCCATCACCCCGCGCGCCATCGCGGTATCGAGGTTGCCGGTGGGCTCGTCGGCGAGCAGCAGGCGCGGGCTGCCGGCCAGCGCGCGCGCAATGGCCACGCGCTGCTGCTGGCCGCCGGAAAGTTCGGCCGGATAGTGTTTCAATCGCGCCGACAGACCCACCCGCTCCAGCGCCGCCAGGGCGCGCTTGCGGCGCTCGCCGCCGGACATGTGGCGGTAGTGCAGCGGCACCTCGACGTTGTCCACCACGTTGAGGTCGGGGATCAGGTTGAAGGCCTGAAACACGAAACCGATCTTCTCGTTGCGCAGGCGCGAGCGCTGGTTGTCGTTCATGCCGTGCACGTTGACGCCATCGAGCAGGTATTCGCCGCGGGTGAAATCCTCCAGCAGCCCGGCGATGGTCAGGAACGTGGTCTTGCCCGAGCCCGACGGCCCGGTGACGGCGACGAACTCGCCCTCGTCGACCTTGAGCGAGAAGCCGCGCAAGGCGTGGGTCTCGACGGTTTCGGTGCGATACACCTTGGACACTTCGCGCATCTCGAGCATCACGTTCTCCGGCAGTTAAAGGAATTCAATGACTGATGACCACGCGCGGCGCGTCGTGGAAACTTTCGGCGCCGGCGACGATGACGCGCTGGCCCGGCCTGAGCCCGGCCAGCACCTGCACGCGGTCGATGCTGCTGGGGCCGAGGCGCACCGGCGTGCGCACGGCCAGATCGCCGTGCAGCACGTACACCGCGCTGCCGCCATCGCTGTCCAGCGACGGGCCGCGCGCCACGGTGATGGCGTCGGCCACGCGCTGCAGCACCACGCGCACGCTCAGGCGCTGGTTCTGCCGCAGCCCGGCCGGCCGCGCGCTGGCGAAGCGCACGCGCGCGGCCACTTCGCCGGCCACCACCTCGGGCGAAATCGCGCCGACGATGCCCGGCCAGCGCTGGCCGTCGCCGCTGATATCGGCGTGCATGCCCGGCGCCAGATCGCGCGCGAAGCTTTCCGGCACCTTGATCTCGACTTCCAGCGCCGACAGATCCACCACGCTCAGCAGCGCCGCGTCCTTGACCACCTTGGTGCGGTCGGCCACCGCCAGTTGCCCGACCTGGCCGGTGACTGGCGCGCGCAGGGTCAGCGCATCGACCTGGCGCTGCAGGTCGGCGACGATCAGCTGCTGGCGCTCGGCGGTGAGACGCTTGCTGCGGATCTCGAACGCCACCATGCGATCGTCGAGCCCCTGATCCTGCTCGGCGTGACGCAGGGTGATCTGCGCCTTGTCCAGCGCGTTCTGCGCGCGCAGCACGTTGATCTGCGGCACCGCGCCCAGCTGGAACGCGCGCGTGTTGCGATCCAGATCGGTCTGCGCGGCTTTCAGGTCGATGCGCGCGTCCTCCAGTTTCTGGCGCGCGGCCAGGCGCTTTTTCTGCGCGTCGAGATGGGCGTTCTCGTAACCGAGCTGCAGGCTTTGCAGTTGCGCCTGCTCCTGCGCCAGGCGGTTGGTCAGCTCGGGGCTGTCGACGATGCCCAGCACAGTGCCCTTGTGCACCGCGTCGCCAGCCTGCACCCGATAGCGCACCGTGCCCGCCGCCGCCGCGTACAGCGTGGGGCTGACCGCCGCGACCACGCGCCCGTCGGCGGCGATGTCGCGCACGAACGGACCCTGCTGCACCGTGGCCACTTCCAGGCGGCTCAGACTGACGCTGCCGGATGCGGCGAGATAGCGCGTGAACAGCACGCCCAGCAGCACCACCACCAGCACCGCGCTGCCGGCATACAGCAGCCGCCGTTTGTGCCGGCGCCAGCCTTGCGCGGTCTCCAGCACGAAATCCTGCCCCTGTGTGTCGCGAAAATTCATGCCCGCCCCGTCGAGTGCACTCCCCCATACAAGGCAAGGTGCGTGCCAGCCGCGGGCCGCACTTGCAAGCCTGCACGTTCAAGCAGTTGCGCGCGCAGCACATGGCCAAACCGTGTCCGCGGACAGCTCGCGGACACTCGCGCGGCGGGCGTTCGCGGCTGGGCTCGGCGCTGGTCAGCGGCCGGCTTGGCGGCACGACCGAGCCTGCGCGTCCGCCTGCGCATGCAGCGCGGGCGATGTCGCCGGCGTCGATTCCACGGCTACGATGCGCGCACCGCACGTCCCTCCACGCCGATCCCGCGAGACCCGCCCACCATGCCCACGCCAACCTCGTTGATCGCATCCGCCACGCCGCCCGCCGCGCGTGTCGATTTCCCCGCGCTACCGCGCCTGCTGGGTGTCTGCGCGCTGGCGGTACTGGCGGTGCTGTTGTGCTATTTCCTGCTGGACAAGCCGATCGCCTGGTTCGTCTACCGGCATGATCTGCGCCGCTACGCATGGCTGGACTGGCTCACCCACATTCCCGACTTCATCGTGTATGCCAGCGTGCTGATCCTGCTGCTGGCGCCGTTCCGCCTGGCCTGGCGCAAGTCGCCCGCGCGCGGCGAGCGCCTGCTGCTGACGATGAGCCTCAGCGTGGCCACCGCGGTGTTCCTGAAAAACCTGCTCAAGTACCTGTTCGGGCGCGCCTGGCCGGAAACCTGGATCGACCACAACCCGTCGCTGATCCAGAACCACGTCTACGGGTTCTTCTGGCTGCAAAGCGGCGAAGGCTTCCATTCGTTTCCATCCGGCCATACCACCATCACCTTCGCGGCGATGTCGGTGCTGTGGCTGGCGGCGCCACGGCTGCGCTGGCTGGCGGCGCTACTGTGCGCGGCGGTCATCGTCGGCCTGCTGGGCATGGACTACCACTTCCTCGGCGACATCGTCGCCGGTGCGTTTCTGGCCAGCGTGTGCGGGCTGTACCTGCAGCGCGCGCTGCTGGCACAGCGCACGTGAGCATGCAGTTCAGCCTGCTGGCGACCGACGGCGCGGCGCGGCGCGGGCGCGTGCAGTTCGCGCGCGGCGCGGTGGAAACGCCGGCATTCATGCCGGTGGGCACCTATGGCACGGTCAAGGCGATGACGCCCGCCGACCTGCACGGCGTGGGCGCGCAGATGGTCCTGGGCAACACGTTTCATCTGTGGCTGCGCCCGGGCATGGAGGTGATCGAGCGCTGCGGCGGCCTGCACGGCTTCATGCGCTGGAACGGGCCGATCCTCACCGACTCCGGCGGCTTTCAGGTGTTCTCGCTGGCGCACCGGCGCAAGATCAGCGAGGACGGCGTGCGCTTCGCCTCGCCAGTGGACGGCCGCGCGGTGTTCCTGTCGCCCGAGGAATCGATGCGCATCCAGCGCGTGCTCGATTCCGACGTGGCGATGATCTTCGACGAGTGCACGCCGTATCCGGCCAGCGCGCGCGCGGCGCAGGACTCGATGGAACTGTCCTTGCGCTGGGCCGCGCGCTCGCGCCGCGCGTTCGATGACCTGCGCAACCCCAACGCGCTGTTCGGCATCGTGCAGGGCGGCGTGTATCCCGAGCTGCGCCAGCGCTCGGCCGCGGGCCTGCGCGAGATCGGCTTCGACGGCTACGCCGTGGGCGGCCTCGCCGTGGGCGAGCCCGAGGCCGAGCGCGAGCGCACGCTGGATGAAACCCTGCCGCTGCTGCCCGCGGACCGCCCGCGTTATCTGATGGGCGTGGGCCGCCCCGAGGACATCGTCGCGGCGGTGCGCCGCGGCGTGGACCTGTTCGACTGCGTGATGCCCACGCGCAACGCGCGCAACGGATTCCTGTTCACCGCGCAGGGCACGCTGCGCATCCGCAACGCGCGTTACGCCACCGACACGCGCCCGATCGAGGAAGGCTGCGACTGCGCCGCCTGCGCCGGCGGATTCAGCCGCGCCTATCTGCGCCATCTGGATCGCTGCAACGAGATCCTCGGCAGCATCCTGGCCACGCAGCACAACCTGCGCTACTACCAGCGCCTGATGGCCGGCCTGCGCGATGCCATCGCCGCCACGCGACTCGACGATTTCTGCGCCGCGTTTGCCGCCGCACGCCAGGTGGCAGGCGCGGGGTGTGGATGACCCGCTTCGCTGATGCAACGCGATTCACGCCCCGCCTTTGCGGGGGCAGGCTCTGCGCGCGGATGACGAGCATGCGGACTTCGCGGGATGGCGCGCCAGCAACATACCGCTCTGACTCAGTTGCGCACGCTGCGCATCATCGCCTCGGGATAGCGCTGGCCGCTGGCGGCATCCGGCGGAAACAGCGCGTCGATGCGCGCCAGCTCGGCGGCATCGAGCACGACATCCAGCGCGCCGAGGTTTTCCTGCAACCGCGCCAGGCGGCGCGTGCCGGGAATGGGCACGATGTGCGGATCGCGCGCCAGCAGCCAGGCCAGCGCGAGTTGCGCGGGCGTGCAGCCTTTGGCCGCAGCAAGTGCACGGATCTGCTCGACCAGCTGCAGATTCTTCTGGAAATTCTCGCCCTGGAAACGCGGGCTGTTGCGGCGATAGTCGTCGGCCTCGAAGTCATCCACGCTGCGGATGGCGCCGGTGAGAAAGCCGCGCCCCAGCGGGCTGTAGGCCACGAAGCCGACGCCAAGACGCGCGCAGGCGGCCAGCACGCCATCTTCCGGGTCGCGCGTCCACAGCGAGTATTCCGTTTGCAAGGCGGTGATCGGATGCACCGCGCAGGCGCGCGCCAGCGTCTCCGGCCCGGCCTCGGACAGGCCCAGGTAGCGCACCTTGCCGGCGCGCACCAGATCGGCCATGGCGCCGACGGTATCCTCGATCGGCGTGCCGGTATCGACGCGGTGCTGGTAGTACAGGTCGATATGCTCCACGCCCAGGCGCTTGAGGCTGGCGTCGCAGGCGCTGCGCACGTACTCGGGACGGCCGTTGATGCCGCGCCGTGTCGGATCGCCCGGGTCGCGCTGGATGCCGAACTTGGTGGCCAGGAACACCTGCGCGCGGCGCCCCTTGATGGCGCGACCGACCAACTGTTCGTTGGTGAACGGGCCGTACATGTCGGCGGTGTCGAGGAAATTCACTCCGCGATCCAGCGCCGAGCGGATCAGGGCTTCCGAAACGGCATCGTCATGGCTGCCGTAGAAATCGCTCATGCCCATGCAGCCCAGGCCCAGCGCGGAAACCTCGGGGCCATTGCGGCCCAGGCGACGTGTTTGCATGATCGATCTCCTCGAAGCAATGATGACGAGATCGCATGGTAGTGAGGCCGTCAGCAACGTGCCGTCAACACTGTGCTGCCCAGGTCAGGTGATCGCTGCGGCGGGTTCGCCGCAGAAGTGAATGTTTGCCGCGCGGAACAGTCGGATACTTGGACCCTGACATGCACAAGCCACACCTGCCCTCCCTGCGACCCCGCGCCATGGGCAGCGATGCCTACGCGCGGCCATGGCGCATGCTGCTGCTCAGCCTGCTGCTCGGCACCTTCGGCGGGCTGGGGGCGGTGGTCTTTCTGGACATGCTGGCACTGGCGCAACGCGGCTTTCTGGGCGTGCTGGCCGGCGTGTATCCGCTCGACATCGCGCAGGCGACGCATCTGCACGCCTTGCCGCCCACGGCGCACTGGAATGTCTGGATTCTCCTGTCGACCACGCTGGGCGGATTGATCGCCGGCCTGCTGGTGTACGGTTTCGCGCCCGAGGCCGAGGGCCATGGCACCGACTCGGCGGTGAAGTCGTTCCATCAGCTCAAGGGTTACATCCGCGCGCGCGTGATCGTGGTCAAGAGCATCGCCTCGGCGATCACCATCGGCTCCGGCGGCGCGGCGGGCCGCGAGGGACCGACCGCGCAGATCGCCGCGGGCATCGGCTCGCTGCTCGGGCGGCGGCTGCGGCTCAGCGACGACGAAAAGCGCCTGATGGTGCTGGTCGGCATGGCGGCGGGCCTGTCGGCGATCTTCAAGAGCCCGCTGGGCACGGCCATCTTCGCCGTCGAGGTGCTGTATGCGGGCCTGCATTTCGAGGGCCGCGCGCTGCCATTCACCCTGGCCGGATCGGCGGTGGCCTATGCGGTGGTCTGCCTGTTCACCGGCTGGGGCACGCTGTTCAACGTGCCGCTGCACGTCGATTTCGACCACCCCCAGCAGTTGCTGTGGTACGCGCTGCTGGGCGGCGTCTGCGGCGTGATGGGCACGCTGCTGCCGAATGTCTTCTACGGCGTGCGCGACGGCTTTCGCAAGTTGCCGCTGCCCAACCCCATCAAGCCGGCCATCGGCGGCTTGCTGGTGGGCCTGATCGCGCTGGTATTTCCGCAGATTCTCGGCGGCGGCTACGGCATCATGCAGCTGGCGGTGCAGGGCACGCTGGGCGCGGGCATTTTGCTGCTGCTTCTGCTGTCGCTGTTCAAGGTGGTGGCACTGGCGCTGACCGTGGGTTCGGGCGGATCGGGCGGCGTGTTCGCACCCAGTCTGTTCGTCGGCGCGCTGCTGGGCGCGGCGTTCGGGCTGTTGCTGCAGCGGCTGGGCATCGGCCACGCGCCGGTCGCCGGCATGGCCCTGGTGGGCATGGCCGCGGTGTTCGGTGCGGCGGCGCGCGTGCCGCTGGCGACCACGGTGATGGTCGCCGAGATGACCGGCGGCTACACCCTGATGGCACCCACCATGCTGGCGGTGGCCATCGCCTATCTGCTGCAGGTGGCGCTGGCGCGCTACACACCCTATCCCAGCCTGTACGAGGCGCAAATTTACGTGCGCAGCGCGAGCCCCCCGCGCGCGGACGATGCGCCGCCGCCGATGCCCTGATCCCGCGCAGCCGCACCCACCCGTCGCGCGCCGACTTGGGCATGTCATGAATGCGGCGTAATATTCATGTAATGAGCGGCATCACGATCAAGCGATTGCTGGCCGGGCTGGCCACGCTCGCCTTGTTGGTCACGGCGCAGGGCGCGCTGGTGCATGTCCATGCTGGTGAGCTGGAGGCCGTCCGCCTGCGTTATGCGGCGCTCCCGGCGGGGGTTGATCCCGCTGCCGCGGCGGTGCGTGCAGGCCGGCTCGATGCCGCGTTCCAGCCGCTGAGCGAGGATGCACTGCGCTTCGCGCAAGGCGCCGCGCGCTGGTATCGCCTGCGTCTGGACTCGGATTGGCGCGCGCACAGCGCGCCGCTGCTGGTGATCCGCAACGCACGGTTCCAGCCGGTGACGCTGTACGCGGCGGGTGACCCGCGCGAGCAGGCGCAGGAGCACGCGCAAAGCGGGCGCGACGCGCGCTTCTCGCGGCGCGCGCTGGTATTCGAGTTGCCGCGCGATCTGCGCGCCGGGCAAAGCCTGTACCTGCGCATGCCCGCGTCGACGAAACCCAGGCCGTTTTCCGCGCGGGTCTACCCGGAAGAGGCCTACCACGTCGACGACGTTGGCTGGGTGCGCGTGATGACCTTCTTCGAGTCGGTGCAATTCACCATGATCCTGGTCGGGCTGACGCTGTGGCTGGCGTTGCGCGATCGGCTGTACGGGTATTTCGTCGGCTATCTGGTGCCGCAGTTTTTCTATCTGCTGATCGCCAGCGGCGACATGTATTCGTTGCCAGGCACCGGCTGGCTGGAGCCGCTGGGCATCCGCGCGCTGTGGTTCGTGGCGGCGCTGAGCACGCCGTTCGCGCTGTCGTTCATCATCGAGTTCTGCGAGATGCGGCGCATCGCGCCGCGCCTGGCGCGAGTCCTGTCCTGGTTGCGCTGGCCCTGGGCAGTGCTGGCGCTGACGTCCTTGCTGCCGCTGGCCTGGCATGCGCACAACAGCCTGCAACCGGATGTCGGCAACGCACTGTTCCTGCTCTGCTCGCTGGCCGCGATCGTGGCGGTGATCGTGGCCTGGCGGCGCGGCAGCGTGGCAGCCGGCGTGTTCCTGCTGGCGTGGATCCCGCAGTCGATCTTCACCGCGCTGCGCGCGCTGCAATTGCTGCTGCAGTTGCCGCTGCCGGGCTGGCTGGAGTTCGGCCTGCCGGCGGCGCTGGCGCTGTCCAGCCTGGTGCTCACCCTGGGGCTCGGGCTATCGACGCTGCAGGCGCGGCGCGAGCGTGACGATGCGCGCGACGAGGCGCGGCGCGACCCGCTGACCGGCGTGCACAATCGTCGCGCACTGATGGCGCGCATCGCTGAGGCGCTGACCGAGGCGCGCCAGCAGCACGCGCCGCTGTCGCTGATTTTCCTGGATCTGGATCACTTCAAGGCGATCAATGATCGTCACGGGCACCTGATCGGCGATGCCTGTCTGCGCATCCTCGCCGAGCGCGTGCAATCCGAGCTGCGTCCGGGTGACACGCTGGCGCGCTGGGGCGGCGAGGAATTCGTGGTGCTGCTGCCGGCCACCGCGCTGGGCGAGGCCACGCTGATCGGCGAGCGCATCCGCCGTCGTGTCGAAGCCGATCCGTTCATCGCCAGCGGCGTCGCGGTGGCGATCACCGTCAGTCTCGGCCTCTCCGGCCACACGCGCGCCACCATCGAGTCGCCCGAACAACTGATCGAGCAGGCCGACGCCGCGTTGTATCGTGCCAAGGCCGCGGGCCGCAACCGCCTGATCGTGCACCCGGCGTTCGCCGCGGTGCCGTGATCCGGCCGCGCCCGCGGGCACGGCTGATCGCGAATCCCGAGCGCACGCATGCTGATGCGGTGCCAACCCGATTCACATGCACCGCAAGCGCGCTGCGGGGAAATGCCGATCAGCGCGTCACCGCATAGCGCGGCGGCGTGATCGCGCTGACGCCCGCCACGTGCGCCAGTGCATCCAGATCCCGTGGCGCCACCCAGCCCTGCACCACGTCCAGTGCCGGCACCGCGCTGGTTTGGCGCAGGCCGGCTTGTTCCAGCGCCGCGACCAGGGCCGGCGTCACCGCGTCGGCATGCACGTAAACCTGCAAGCGTCCACTGGCGTCGGCGCGCACACTGCCACGCGCGTAGTCGGCAGGCGCCGCGCCGCCAAGCAACGCGGCCGCGGCGGCACGCAGCGCTGGCGCGACGGGCGCCGGTACGCGCGTCGTCGCAGCACGCGGATCCATCGCGTTCAACGCCGCCGCCGGGGGCGCGGGACGCTCGGGCACGGCGGGCACGGCACAAGCGCCCAATGCACCGAGCAGCATGAACAGCAGCGGCAGGCGCGCGCACTCATGGGCCATGCGCAAGTACGCCAACTTTTTCTTCGGCATCGCGGGTCTCCATGCACCCCAGTCTAGGACCTGGAAGCAGCGCGCTATGACGCAGCGCGCTGCATGAGCGTGACGAGCGCCTCGGCCAGCACCGCGCCGGTGATGGGCTTGCGCAGGAAACCGTCCATGCCGGCCGCGGCGGCAAGCTCGGCCTCGTCGCCGCCCGAACGCGCCGAGATCGCCAGAATCGGCAGGTGCGCGCCCGCGGCTTCGCGCGCGCGCAGCATGCGCGCCACCGCGAAACCATCGACGCCAGGCAGATCCAGATCCAGCAGCAGCGCATCGGGTTGCCAGTCGTGCAGCAGACTCAGCGCCGCGAGGCCATCGGCCGCGTGGCGCAACCGGTGACCTTGCGCTTCAAGCAAACCCTGCAGCACGGCGACCACGGTGGGGTCGTCCTCGACCAGTGCCAGTTGCAGCGGCGGCATGCCGGCAGCGTCGCGGATCACGACACCCGGCTGCGTCAGCGCGCGCTGCAGCGGCAGGCGCAGGCAGAAGCGGCTGCCTTGCCCGGGCTGCGATTCGAGTTCCAGCGCACCGCCCATCAACTCGGTCAGCTCGCGACTGATGGCCAAGCCCAGCCCGCTGCCGGCACTGCGCTGCGGCCCGTCGGCCTGCTCGTAGCGGCGGAACAGGCGTGTGCGCAGCTCGGCATCGATGCCCGGCCCGGTGTCGGCCACGGTGAAACACAGCTGCCCGTCGGCGACGTGCAACCCCAACCGCACCTCGCCGCGCACGGTGAACTTGAGCGCGTTGCCAAGCAGATTGAACAGGATCTGCTTGACGCGCAGCACATCGCCCAGCACGCGGTGCGGCAGCGTGGCCGGCTGCATGTCCACGAGGAAGTCCAGGCCCTTGGCCGTCGCCAGCGGGCGCTCGGCCTCGGCCAGCTCGAAGATCAGCAGCAGCGGATCGTAGGCGGTGATCTCGAGCTGCATGCGCCCGGCCTCGATGCGCGCCAGATCCAGCGCGTCATTGACCAGCTTTTGCAGCAGGCCGCCGGAGCGCGCGATGGCCTGCGCATAGCCGCGTTGCCGCGCATCCAGATCGGTGCCCAGCAGCAGCTCGCTCATGCCCAGCACGCCGGTCATCGGGGTGCGGATTTCGTGGCCGAGCTCGGCCAGGAAACGCGTCTTGCCGGCACTGGCCTGCTCGGCCACGCGGCGGCGCTCCTCGGCGAGCAGCATGCGCTGCTGCTGCGCCAGACGCCGCCGCCACAACAGCGCCAGCGTCGCCAGCAACAGCAGCGCCAGCAACACATAACCGGCCCACGCCCACGGCGTCGCCCACGGTGGCGCGGCCACCTCGACACGCAATGGCGCGGCCGCGCCCCATGGACCACCCTCCATGACCTGTGCCTGCAGCTCCAGTTGATAACTGCCTGGATCGAGACGACCGAAATTCTGCGTGCCCTCGGCGCCCACCAGGGTCCAGTGGCGGCTCCATGGTTGCAGGCGAAAGCGATAGCGCACGCGCGCCGGACTCAGGTACGACAGCGCACGCGCGGTGGCACCGAGCTCGCGTGTGCGCCAACCCACGTGCACGACGCCGTCGACCGGCAACAGCTCCTGCGCGTGGCCCTCGCCACTGGCCACGATGCGTGTCAAGCGCGGTGTCGGCGCCGTCACCGCGGGGGCGTGGCGCAAGGGCGCGAAGCCGAGCAGGCCGTCGCGCACCGCCGTGAACAGGCTGCCATCGGCGCCGCGCACGAAACCGGGCGCGCTGGCGCGCAGCCCGGCCAGCGCGGACTCCTCGTCGAAGCGATCGACACGCCCGTCGCGCGGGTCGTAGCGCATCAGGCCGCGCAGCGTCGACGCCCACACGCGCCCGGCGGCATCCACCGCCAGCGCCAGCACGCGCGCGCCCGGCCAGCCCTGGGCCGCAGCGACGTTGGCGCGCAACCGCGCGCGGCCATCGGCGCCCAGCCGGTACTCCTGCAGGCGTCCCTTGCGCGCCAGCCAGAAACCGCCAGGCGTGAACGCGATGGCATCGACCACGCCCGGCGCGACGCCGGGCATGGCGCGCAGCGCGCCGGCGGCATCCATGCGATCCAGCCCGGCCACCGAGGCGCGCCACAGGCGTCCGTCATGCACCGCCATGGCCTCGGTTTGCTGTTCGGCCGTGCCGGGGCCCGGTGTCGCCACCGCGCTGACCGCCAGCGTGCGCAAGTCCACGCGCCCGACGCCGTGGATCGGATCGGCGAAATACAACGCGCGTCCGCCATCGAGCACGATCTGTCCGATTCCCGAACCGGCCGTCAGCGGCCACGGCAGCGGCAGCTTCTGCCAGGATCCCGTGCGCCGACGCACGTACAACTCTCCACCCGCACTGAGCCACAGGCGGCCGCGCACGTCTTCGGCCAGCGCGTCAACGCGCTGCGATCGCGACAGCGGCGATGGCAGGCTTTGCACGCTGCCCGTGGCCGGATCGAGGCGGCCGATCCAGCCCTGCGCGTTGCCCAGCAGCACGCTGTGGTCGCTGCCCTTGCACAACGCGGTGAAAGCGCCGAAGGGCAGGCTGCGCGGATCATCGGGCAGATGCCGGAACAGACTGAAGGCGTGCCAATCCGGCGGCAGGTAGGCCAGCCCGCCGCTGTTCGAGCTCAGCCACAGACCGCCTTCGCGATCACGCAGCAACCCGATGATGCGCCCCTCCAGCAAGCCGCCGCGCAGTTGCGGCTGCGCCGGAAACACGCTCCAGCGGCCCGCCGCATCGCGGTAGCGCAGACCATCATTGCAGGCCAGCCACAGCCCGCCTTCGCCATCGGTGACGCTGCTGTAGCACACGCCGCCGCCGCCGGGCACCGGCAACGCGCGCGGCGTGGCGCCAGCGCTCGCGCCGGCCTGCTCGATCAGATACAGGCCGCGCGTGGTCACCGCGCGCAGGCTCGCCCCCTGCCCGGCGATCGACAGCACCACCGCGCGCTGGCCATCGGGAAATCGCACGTGCTGGATGCGGCCATCGGGGCGACGCACATCGAGCCCGGCCAGGGTGCCGATCCACAGACTCCCGTCCGGCGTGGCATGCAGGCTGAAGACGACATCCGACACCAGACTGTCCGCATCACCCTTGCGGTGACGCAGTTGCGTGATGTGACCGCGCGGTCCCAGCCGCGCCAGACCGCCGGCGTAGGTGCCCACCCAGATCGCGCCATCCGGGGTCTGCGCCAGCGCGAACACGTCGTTGGCGCCGAGGCTGTGCGCATCGCCGGGTAGGTGCACCCAGCGCTGAAAACCGTAGCCGGGGATGTAGTGCAGCAGTCCAGTGCCCTCGCCGCCGGCCCACAGCCCTCCCCTGGCGTCGATCAGCAGCGCCGAGATGTCATTGCCGGGCAGCGAATGCGGATCACTGGTGTCGTGGCGGAATACCCTGAAGTGCACGCCGTCATAGCGCACCAGTCCATCGCGCGTACCAATCCAGATGAACCCGGCGTGGTCCTGCACGGCCATGTAGGTGCCGGCGTCGGGCATGCCTTGGCGGCGGCCGTAGTCGCGGAATTGCGGAATCGGCAGCAGCGCGCGCGGCGGTGCGGCGAGAACGCCCGCAGGCGCAGGCGCCGCAGCGGTGACCTGCGCGCTGGCCAGCATCCATGCCAGCAGGCACGCGGACAGCCACGTCCCGCATCCTGCCCGGCGCTTGAGCCACGATCCGTTCATGGAGCCTCCCCGCGCCGCATGATGCCATCACCCATGCCGCGCCGCGTGAGCGCCAGCGGCGTGTCGTGAAAACACTGTTCACCGCCCGCGCACGCTGGCGTGGCCATAATGCAGGCGGTTTCGGCGACTGGATTCGTGATGCGCGTGTCGATACTGCGCGGCCTGCTGTTGCTTGGTTGCGTGCTGGCGCCGCTGGCGCAAGCCGCCGAGTACCGTTTCGACCCGGTGCACAGCGCCGTGGTGTTTTTTGTCGATCACGACGGTTACAGCGACTCGGTGGGACGCCTGAAAATCGCGCGCGGCTGGTTCCGCTTCGACCCAAAAGACTGGGCCGATTCCAGGGTGGTGGCCGATATCGCGCTGGGCTCGGTGGACATGGACGACGAGGACTGGGATCGCGTGGTGGCCGGTGCGGATTTCCTCGACGCCCGCACGCACCCCTACGCGCATTTCGTCAGCACCTCGGTGGAGAAAACCGGGCCGGACACCGGCATCCTGTACGGCCAGCTCAGCCTGCGCGGTCACACCGAGGGCATCGCATTCCCGTTCCGCTTCAACAAGCGCGCGTTCACCATTTTCGGCCTGCACACGGTGGCCGGATTCACCGGCATCGCCACGCTGGACCGCAAACTGTGGGGCATGCGCGCGTTCGACAGCGTCATCGGGGTGCGGGTGAAGGTGCTGCTGGAGATCGAAGGCATCGCTGATTCCAGCGCCGAACGCGACTACCAGCGCGCCGTCGTGGCAGCGCAACCGGCCGCCGCGCGATGAACTGGCGCAGCACCGCGCACCGCTGGGGCGTCATCGCCAAGGCCTTCCACTGGCTGGTGGCGCTGGGCATTTTCGCGCTGGCCGGCATCGGCCTGTACATGGTCGACATGCCGCTGGGCATGGCCCAGCTCAGGCTGTTCCTGCTGCACAAGGCGCTGGGCGTGACCGTGCTGGCGCTGGTCGTGCTGCGCCTGCTGTGGCGCCTCATCGACCGCCACCCGCGCTATCCGGCGGACATGCCGCGCTGGCAGGTGGGCGCGGCGCACGCCAGCCACGCGCTGCTATACCTGCTGTTGCTGCTGATCCCGATCTCCGGCTGGGTGTACAACTCGGCATCCGGTTTTCCGCTGCCCTGGTTCGGGCTGCTGCAACTGCCGGCGCTGGCGCCGGTGTCCAAGCCGCTGGCGCGCGTGGCGCTGGACGTGCACGAGATCGCGTTCTGGGTGCTGGCGGCGGTGCTGCTGCTGCACGTCACGGCGGCGCTGGATCACCACTTTCGCCATCGCGACACGGTGCTGCTGCGCATGCTGCCGTGGCGCACCCGCGCGCGCGCCACCGACACCCCAGGAGACACACCATGAAACCGCTCTTGATCCGCTCTTTGACCACGGCGCTGGCCGTGCTGCTGGCCGCGCTGCTGGTGCCCGTCGCCCAGGCACAAACCTGGACGCTGCAAGCGGGCAGCACGCTGGGTTTCAGCAGCACCTTCGAGGGCGCGGCGTTCAGCGGCCGCTTCAAGCAGTTCAGCGCGACGATCGCATTCGACCCGGCCAAGCCGCAGGCCTGCACGCTGCGGGCGAGTATCACGCTGGCCAGCGCCGATACCGATAACCCCGACCGCGACAAGATGCTGCCGACGGCGGATTTCTTTGACGTCGCGCGGTTCCCGCAAGCGCATTACCAGGGCGGCGATTGCCAGCCCGACGGCCCCGGACGCTACCGCGCGCAGGGCACGCTGACGTTGCGCGGGGTGAGCAAGCCGGTGCCGCTGCTGCTGCACTTCAGCGTCAACGGCGCCGATGCGCTGCTGACGCTGGACGCCAGCGTGCCGCGCCTGGCATTCGCCGTGGGCGGCGGGCAATGGGCCAGCGCCAGCGCGATCGGGCTGGACGTGGCCGTGCACGGCGTGTTGAAGCTGGCGCCGGCGCCGTAGCGGCGTTGCTCAAGGCACGGGCAGACGCCGCAGACATGTGCCGCTGAGGCGATCATGCAATGTGCGCCGCATGCGATCGAACGGCATGGCCGCGTAGTCGATCAGCCACAGCGCGGCGACCGCGAGCACCGCCGTGCGCGGTGGTGCCCAGTAACCCAGCAGCAGCGCCAGCAACGGCAGCGCCGCGCACAGCGCGCGCAGCAGCGCACGCGACAGGTGCAATGCGCCGCCGCCCTGCGTCGCGAGCACGCGCAGGCGCCAAGCGCGCGCGCCGATGGTCTGTCCGCCCAGCGTCCACGACAGCACGAAGTACGCGCACACCACGCCCATCTGCAGCAGTTGGTACAGCAGCGGCACCTGCGCATGGCCGGCGTGCAGTGCGATGAGCTGCGCACGCGTGGCCAGCTGCGCCAGCAGCGCCACCACCAGCAGCAGCGCCAACGCGATCAACAGGTCATACAGCAGCGCGGCAAGGCGGCGCGGCATCGTGGCGGGCTGCGGGGCGTGACTCGACATGCCGGAACCGGCTTGCGGCGCGCGCGCGCCGGGGCCAGCATCCTGCCATGGAATACCACGCACCTCGACCACGGAAATCGCGCGGCAGGCCCGCGGCCGCCGCGCTGGCACCGGCCGATCACGCCAGCATCGAGCGTTTTCTCGAACAACTGTGGGCAGAGGACGGGCTGGCCGACCGCACCCTGGCTGCCTATCGCAACGATCTGGGCGGCTTCGCGCGCTGGCTGGCGCCGCAGCGCATCGCGCTCGGCGCGGCCGGACGCGAGGCGATCCTGCGCTACCTCGGCGAGCGCGGTGCCGCCGGCATCAAGGCACGCAGCAACGCGCGGTTGATCTCGACGCTGCGCCGCTTCCACGCCGCGCGCCTGAAGGCCAACGGCGGCGGCGAGGATCCCACCGCGCTGCTGGATTCGCCCAAGCTGCCGCGCGGCCTGCCCAAGGCGCTGGGCGAACGTGAAATCGAGGCGTTGCTGGCCGCGCCGGATGTATCCACGCCGCTGGGCCTGCGCGACCGCACCCTGCTCGAGTTGATGTACGCCTGCGGGCTGCGCGTCAGCGAACTGGTGAACCTGCCGCTGGCCGCGCTCAATCTGCGCCAGGGCGTGCTGCGCATCCAGGGCAAGGGCGGGCGCGAGCGCCTGGTGCCGATTGGCGAGGTGGCGCTGGACTGGCTGGAGCGCTATCTGCGCGAGGCGCGCCCGCTGCTGGCTGGCGCGCGCCAGCCCGAGGCGCTGCTGCTCACGCGCCGCGCCAGCGGCATGACCCGGCAGATGGCGTGGACGCTGATCAAGCGCCACGCGCGCAGCGCCGGCATTCCCGCGCAGCGCATCTCGCCGCACGTGCTGCGCCATGCCTTCGCCACGCACCTGCTCAACCACGGCGCCGACCTGCGCGTGGTGCAGATGCTGCTTGGCCACGCCAGCCTGTCGACCACGCAGATCTACACCCTGGTCGCGCGCGAGGGACTCAAGCGCTTGCATGCGCGGCATCATCCACGCGGGTGACGCGCGATCGACACGGAACAGCCACTACGCCCGGCTCGGCGCCGTGTACCGACCGCGATGACCAAGGCGCAAAGGCGCGCCCCATTTTTTGCCGTCAGTCCCACGCAGGAACGTCATCCCCGAGTGCTTGTGTCGGGGACAGGAGGCGCTTCTTGACAGCGAAGCGGGTCATCCAGTGGATCTTGCGTGGCGTCTGTGTGGATCCCGTCCCTGCGGGCCATCCGGGATGACGCAAGAAAGAAGGCGGGCCGCCCAAGATGACCTCACGGCGCGGGCTCGACTGCGGAGTACGCGCGCAACAGGCCCGTTCCGGACCATGCAGGCGTCGCGTGGACTTACCCGCGCGGCGCGTCCGGTTGCGCGTCCGGCGCGGCGCGGCGGAACGCCTCCAGCGCCATGCATGCGGCGTGGATGCGGCGCACGGTGGGGAACGGCGCCAGGTCCACGCCCCAGCGCTGCGCGCTGAACACCTGCGGTACCAGGCAGCAATCGGCCAGCGTGGGCCGGTCGGCCTCGCAGAAACTGCCG
Organism: Metallibacterium scheffleri; assembly: GCF_002077135.1. NCBI lineage: Bacteria > Pseudomonadati > Pseudomonadota > Gammaproteobacteria > Lysobacterales > Rhodanobacteraceae > Metallibacterium > Metallibacterium scheffleri. The sequence continues at coordinate 2,004,916 of NZ_LDOS01000002.1, forward strand.
GTGGATGGATGCTCGGCCAGGGTCGTTTCCAGCGCCTCGAACCCGCTGCCGATCCAGTGCTGCATCCAGCGCTGGCGTTCCACTTCGGGCACGGCGAATTCGCGATCGAGGTACTTCAGCACGCGCTGATTGCCCAGCGGGTGCATGTCGCAGGCGATGCCCAGCGCGATGGCACGCACGCGCGCGCGGTCGCGCGCCACCGGTGGCAGCAGCTTGGTCTCGCCGTCGTAGGCTTCGTCCAGATACTCGATGATCGCCAGTGACTGGCGGAACACGCGTTCGCCATCGAGCAGGGTCGGCACCAGGCCCTGTGGATTGAGACGCCGATAGTCGGCGTGGTGTTGTTCGCCCTCGCCGGCCACCAGATTGACCGTGCGCAACTCGTAGGCCAGACCCTTGAGGTTGAGCGCGATGCGCACGCGAAACGCGGCGCTGGAACGCCAGTAGCTGTACAGGACCAGCGGACTGCTCATGCATCACCTCGGACGGAAACGGCGCCGGCGCCGCACAACCCGCATTGAATCACGTGCGCGCCGCCGGCGGCAGGGGCATTTGCAGTTGCACCGCAGCAATTGCGAGACTGCGTGCCCTGTGCCCGCCGCGCAGGCCCGAACGTCACGCCAAAGCACGCTGGGCCATCCTTGATCGTCCGGCAGCGACAGACACTGGATCCCCGCTTGCGCGGAGATGACGAACCATCAATGCCGCGCAACTCCCATCCCGGAAATCGCCCATGAACTTCCTCCGCATGACCGACCTCGACCTGCGCGGCCAGCGCGTGCTGATCCGCGAAGGCGAGCCGGCGGCTGTGCGCGCGCTGCCTTGAAGGGCAGCGCGCCGCCGGCGAGCGCACGGCCAGGACGGCCGCGCCGAGCGCCGCACCAGGGATGGTTGCTTGCGCAAACCCACGCGCTGACCCTGCCCCGATCCACCCCACCCGGAAATCGCCCATGAACTTCCTCCGCATGACCGACCTCGACCTGCGCGGCCAGCGCGTGCTGATCCGCGAGGGCGAGCCGGCGGCTGTGCGCGCGCTGCCTTGAATGGCAGCGCGCCGCCGGCGAGCGCGCGGCCAGGACGGCCGCGCCGAGCGCCGCACCAGGGATGGTTGCTTGCGCAAACCCACGCGCTGACCCTGCCCCGATCCACCCCACCCGGAAATCGCCCATGAACTTCCTCCGCATGACCGACCTCGACCTGCGCGGCCAGCGCGTGCTGATCCGCGAAGACCTCAACGTGCCGCTCAAGGACGGTCGCATCACTTCCACGCAGCGCCTCGATGCGGCCCTGCCCACGCTGCGCGCGGCGCGCGATGCCGGTGCATGCGTGCTGGTGCTCTCGCATCTGGGCAGGCCGAAAGAAGGCGTGTTCGAGTCCAGCGAATCGCTGGCGCCGGTAGCCGCATGGCTTGCGCATGCATTGGGTCAGCCGGTGCCGCTGCTGCGCGATTACCTGGACGGCGTCGCGGTCGCGCCCGGCGAGGTGGTCCTGCTGGAAAACTGCCGCATGAATTCCGGCGAGGGCAAGGATGACGCCGCGCTGGCGGCGAAGTACGCCGCGTTGTGCGACATCTTCGTCATGGATGCCTTCGGCACCGCGCACCGCGCGCAGGCCTCGACGCACGGCGCCATCCTGGCGGCGAAAATCGCCTGCGCCGGACCGTTGCTGGCAGCCGAACTCGACGCCCTGGGCCGCGCGCTGCTCAATCCGGCCAAGCCACTGCTGGCCATCGTCGCCGGCAGCAAGGTGTCGACCAAGCTGACCCTGCTGGAAAACCTCATCGGCAAGGTCGATCAGCTCATCGTCGGCGGCGGCATCGCGAATACGTTTCTCGCCGCGCAGGGCCTGCCGGTGGGCAAGTCGCTGTGCGAGCCGGACCTGCTCGCGGCCGCGCGCCGCGTGCTGGCCAGCGCGCAGGCGCGCGGCGCGGATGTGCCACTGCCGGTCGATGTCGTGGTGGCGCCGCGCTTCGCCGCCGACGCGCCGGCCACGGTCAAGCCGGTGGCCGCGGTGGGCGCGGATGACATGATCCTCGACATCGGCCCGCAAACCGCGGCGCACTATGCGGCGCTGATCGCGCGCGCCGGCACGGTGGTATGGAACGGCCCGGTCGGCGTGTTCGAGTTCGAGGCCTTCGGCAAGGGCACCGAAACGCTGGCGCGGGCGATCGCCACATCGCCGGCGTTTTCCATCGCTGGCGGCGGCGATACCCTGGCCGCGGTGGACAAGTACGCCATCGCCGATCGCGTCGGCTACATCTCCACCGGCGGCGGCGCGTTTCTGGAGTTCCTCGAAGGCAAGGAGCTGCCCGCAGTGGCCGCGCTGCGCCAGCGCGCGCGGGGCTGAACGATGCGCCCCGGCCTGTGGCTGTTCGATCTGGACGGCACGCTGATCGATTCCGCGCCGGGCATCCACGCCAGTATCGACCACGCGCTGACCGCGCTGGGCCTGGCGCCGCTGCCCGTTGCGCAATTGCCGCAGTGGATCGGGCCACCGCTGCGCGAGAGCTTTGCGCGCGTGCTGCCCGATGCCGCGGTGGTGGAGAGCGCCGTCGCGCGTTACCGCGAGCACTACGCCGCGCGGGGCTGGGCCGCGCATCGCGTGTATCCGGGCATTCCCGAATTGCTGCGCCAGCTCGTCGACGGCGGCGCGCAATTGGCGATCGTCACCAGCAAGGTCGAGCGCTATGCGCGGCAGATCGTGCAGGCGGCGCACTGGGGCCAGCATTTCCACGCCGTGTACGGCGTCGGCGAGGCCAGCGCGCATTCCGAAAAAGTCGCGCAGATCGCGCGGGCAATGCACGACTTCGCGGTTGCGGCGGGCGCCTCGACGATGCTGGGCGATCGCCATTACGACATCGCCGGCGCGCGCGCCAACGGCGTGCAGGCGCTGGGCGCACTGTGGGGCTACGGCACACGTGCGGAACTGCTGGACGCCGGCGCCGACGCGGTGTTCGCCACGCCCGCCGCGCTGGCACAATGGGCCACTTCGGGCGCGACGCGCGCCAGCGCACAGGATCTTCACCCATGACGACATGGCTCGTGACCGGCGGTGCCGGCTTCATCGGCGGCAACTTCGTGCTCGAAGCGCTGCGCCAGCCGGGGCTGCGCATCGTCAATCTGGACAAACTCACCTACGCCGGCAATCCGGACACGCTGGCCGCGCTGCGCGACAACCCGCAGCACGTGTTCGTGCACGGCGATATCGGCGACGGCGCGCTGGTGGCGCGGCTGTTGCGCGAGCACGCGGTGGATGCGGTGCTCAACTTCGCCGCCGAATCACACGTCGATCGCTCCATCGACGGCCCGGCCGAATTCGTGCACACCAACGTGGTCGGCACCCTCGCCCTGCTCGAGGCGGCGCGCGACCACTGGAAAGCGCTACCGCTGGACAAGCAGGACGGTTTCCGCTTCCTGCACGTGTCCACCGACGAGGTATACGGCTCGCTGGGTCCGCTCGGCGCGTTCTCCGAAACCACGCCGTACGCGCCCAACTCGCCCTACTCGGCGTCCAAGGCCGCCTCGGATCATCTGGTGCGCGCCTTCCACCACACCTACGGGCTGCCGACGCTGACCAGCAACTGCTCGAACAACTACGGGCCGTACCAGTTCCCCGAGAAACTCGTCCCGCTGACCATCCAGAAGGCGTTGGCCGGCGAGCCCCTGCCGGTGTACGGCGATGGCCGCAACGTGCGCGACTGGCTGTATGTAGGCGACCACTGCGCCGCCCTCCGCCGCGTGCTGGAAGCCGGACGCGTGGGCGAGACCTACAACATCGGCGGCAACAGCGAGCGCGAGAACATCCAGGTGGTGCGCGGCATCTGCGCGCTGCTCGACGAACGTCGTCCGCTGCCCGGGGGCAAACGCCGCGAGGCCCTGATCAGCTTCGTCAAGGATCGTCCCGGCCACGACCGCCGCTACGCCATCGACGCCGGCAAGCTCAAGCGCGAACTGGGCTGGGCGCCGACGCACACGTTCGAGCACGGCCTGGCGCGCACCGTCGACTGGTACCTCGAGCACCAGCCCTGGGTACGGCGCGTGCTGGACGGTAGCTACCGCATGCAACGCCTCGGCGGAGCCGCGGCATGAGCGCCGCCACGCGCAAGGGCATCGTCCTCGCCGGCGGCTCGGGCACGCGCCTGTATCCGATCACCCAGGCGATCAGCAAACAGCTGCTGCCGGTGTACGACAAGCCGATGATCTACTACCCACTGGGCACGCTGATGCTGGCGGGCATCCGTGAGGTGCTGATCATCAACACGCCGCACGAGCAGGCCATGTTCCAGCGTCTGCTGGGCGACGGCAGTCAGTGGGGCATGCGCATCGAATATGCCGCGCAGCCCGCGCCCGATGGCCTGGCACAGGCCTACCTGATCGGGCGCGAATTCGTCGCCGGGCAGCCCTCGTGCCTGATCCTCGGTGACAATCTGTTTTACGGCCACGGCTTCACCGGGCAACTGCAGGCAGCCGGCGCGCGCACCCTGGGTGCCACCGTGTTCGGCTACTGGGTGCGCGACCCCGAGCGCTACGGCGTGGCCGAGTTCGATGCCGCCGGGCGCGTCGTCGGACTGGAGGAAAAACCCGCGCAGCCGCGCTCCAGCTACGCCGTCACCGGGCTTTATTTCTACGATGGCCGCGCCAGCGATTTCGCCGCCAGCCTGAAGCCCTCGCCGCGCGGCGAGCTGGAAATCACCGACCTCAACCGCTGCTACCTGCGCGACGGCACGCTGATGCTGGAGAAACTCGGTCGCGGCTACGCCTGGCTGGACACCGGCACGCACGAGTCGCTGGTGCAGGCGTCCAACTACATCGAAACCATCGAGAACCGCCAGGGCCTGAAGGTGTGTTGCCCCGAGGAAATCGCCTACCTCAACGGCTGGATCGATCACGCGCAGCTCGAGCGTCTGGCCCGGCCGCTGGCCAAGACCGGCTACGGCCAGTACCTGCTGGCGCTGGCCGCGGAAGGCCCGCGCGCATGAAGCGCATCGACACCGAACTGCCCGGCGTGTGCATCCTCGAACCCGACGTGCACGGCGACCCGCGCGGCTATTTTTTCGAAAGTTTCCACGCCGCCAAGTTCGCCGCGCTGGGGCTGGATCTGCAGTTCGCGCAGACCAACGTCTCGCGCTCGGCGCGTGGCGTGCTGCGCGGTCTGCACTACCAGTGGCCCGATCCGCAAGGCAAGCTGGTCGGCGTGCTGGACGGCACGGTGTGGGACGTGGCCGTGGACATCCGCCGCGGCTCGCCCAGCTTCGGCCGCTGGACCGCGGTCGAGCTGAGCAGCGACAACCATCGCCTGTTCTGGATTCCGCAAGGCTACGCGCACGGCTTTTGCGTGCTCAGCGCGCACGCCACATTCATGTACCAGTGCACCGCCCTGTACGTCGCCGCCGCTGACGCCGGGGTGCGCTGGGACGACGACGACATCGGCATCACCTGGCCGCTGGCCACGCCCATCCTTTCGGCCAAGGACAGCATCGCCCCGCGCCTGCGCGAGATCGACCCCGCGCGCCTGCCCGTCTACGTGCCATGAAGATCCTGCTGCTGGGCGCGGGCGGCCAGGTCGGCTTCGAGCTGATGCGCGCCCTGGGTCCGCTGGGCGCGCTGAGCGCAGCCACGCGCGACGGCAGGCTGCCCGGTGGCGCACGCTGCCGCGTGGCCGATCTCGGCGCCGGTGCCACCGCGCTGCGCGCGCTGCTGGATGAGGACGCGCCGGATGTGATCGTCAACGCCGCCGCCTACACCGCCGTCGATCGCGCCGAGGACGAACCCGCGCTGGCGCAGGCGGTCAACGCCACCGCGCTGGACACGCTGGGGCGCTGGGCGGCCGCGCGCGGTGTGCCGGTCATCCACTACTCCACCGACTACGTGTTCGGCGGCAGCGGTGCGCGCGCCTGGCGCGAGGACGACACACCCGCGCCGCGTGGCGTGTACGCCGCCAGCAAACTGGCCGGCGAGCAGGCGCTGCGCGCCAGCGGCGCGCCGCATCTGATCCTGCGCACCGCCTGGGTGTATGCCGCGCGCGGGCACAACTTCCTGCGCACCATGCTGCGTCTTGCGGGCGAACGCGACACCTTACGCGTGGTCAACGACCAGTTCGGCACGCCCACGCCGGCGCGGCTGATCGCCAACGCCACGGCTGCGATGCTGGCGCGCATGACCCCACGCGGCGGCTTTGCCGGCGATGCGGCCTGGGGCACGTATCACCTCACCGCCAGCGGCCATACCAGTTGGCACGGCTTCGCCGAGGCCCTGCTGCAGGCCGCGCAACGCGCCGGCCTGATCACGCGCATGCCCGCGGTGCTGGCCATCGCCACGACGGATTACCCGACCCGCGCGCAACGCCCGGCGTGGTCGGTGCTGGATTGCACGCGCGTGCAGGATGTCTTCGCCCTGCGCCTGCCGGACTGGCAGACCGCTCTCGATGCGGTGATCGGTGAGTTGGCCGGCTGCGGCGCGCAGCGCTAGCACGCTGACGCGGGACGGTCCGCATGGGGCGCTGGCGCTGGCGCTGGCGCGGACGATCGCTTTTGCCTTGAACTGCGCAAGAGCCAGCGTTCAAGCGCGGCGCGCGGTCAGGCCAGAGCGCGCCCTCGCGATGGAGAAGGAACACATCATCATCCGCGGGAGGAGATAGGCGGGGCCTCTGGCGAGGTTCGGTATGTCAACCGCAAGGCTTCCGGCGATACGCGCACCGCCCCCTGCTGGCAGAATGCGCGGGTCACGCGCCGAGCGAACGGATGGAACGCATCACTGCCCGCCAGTTGTTCGAAAAAGTTAACGAGCGCCTTGCGCTGCGTTGGATCGCCGGCGTGCGCGGCGAAAGCCGCATGCTCGAGCCCAGCGCCGGACGCGAACGCCGGCCCTCGCTTGTGGGATATCTCAATCTGATCTACCCCAACCGCGTGCAGATCGTCGGCAGCGAGGAACTGGCTTATCTCGACGGCCTGGAGCCGCGCCAGCGCTGGGAAATGCTGCAAAAACTCTTCGGGCACCGCCCGGTGGCGGTGATCGTGACCAAGGATCAGGCCGTGCCGGCGGACCTGCGCGAAGCCGCCGAGGACAGCGACACGCCGCTGTGGATCAGCGCGCAGCGCGGCCATGAAATCTACAACTGGCTGCAGTACCACCTCACGCGCGTATTGGCACGCGCGCAGACCCTGCACGGCGTGCTGATGGAGATCTACTCGATCGGCGTGCTGGTGACCGGCGAGCCGGGCACCGGCAAGAGCGAGCTGGCGCTGGACCTGATCACGCGCGGCCATCGCCTGGTGGCCGACGATGCGCCCGAGTTCAGCCTGATCGCGCCGGATGTGATCGACGGCGCCTGTCCGGAACTGCTGCGCGACCTGCTGGAAGTGCGCGGCCTCGGCGTGCTCAATGTGCGCGAGATGTACGGCCACACCGCGGTGAAGGACTCCAAATACCTGCGCCTGGTGCTGCACCTGCTGCCCTCGGGCGAGCACAGCGGCGACCGCGATGGCATGCAGCGCCTCACCGGCGTGCTCGGTCAGCGCGAGATCCTCGGGGTCAAGATGCCGCAGATCACCATCCCGGTGGCGCCGGGCCGTAACCTTGCCGTTCTGGCCGAAGCCGCGGTGCGCAACCACATGCTGAAGAGCAAAGGCATCGACCCCGCGCAGACCTTCATCGATCGTCAGGCGCACCAGATGCAGAGGCTGCCGCCATGGTGAGCATGATCGACGCCAACGCACCGCGCCTGATGGTGCTCAGCGGCCTGTCCGGCGGCGGCAAGACCGTGGCCTTGCGCACGCTGGAGGATCTCGGCTTTTACTGCGTGGACAACCTGCCCGCGGCGCTGATCCCGGCGCTGGCCGATGCGCTGACCGCCGGCAACGGCGGTCCACGGCGCATCGCGGTGGGCATCGACGTGCGCGCGCAGGGCGATGACCTCACGCGCATGCCGGGCGTGCTGGCGCAACTGGCGGCGGCGGGCACGCCGGCCGAACTGGTGTTCCTGCACGCGCGCGACGAGGTGCTGATCAAGCGTTATTCGGAAACGCGGCGCCGCCACCCGCTGTCCGCGCAGGGGCTGTCGCTGGCTGGGGCGATCGCGCGCGAGCGCACGTTGCTGAAGCCGCTGAGCGCCATCGCCGAGCGCCAGATCGACACCAGCGAGCTCAACGTGCACCAGTTGCGCCGGCTGATCGCCACCAGCTACGGGCTGCGCGGCGATGGTCTGACGCTGCTGTTCGAGTCATTCGCGTTCCGCCGCGGACTGCCGCCGGACGCCGATTTCGTGTTCGACGCGCGCTGCCTGCCCAATCCGCACTGGGATCCGGCGCTGCGACCTCTGTCCGGGCGTGACGCCGCGGTACGCACCTATCTGGAGGCACAGCCGCTGGTGCAACAGTTCACGCAGGACCTGCAGCAGATGCTGGAACACTGGCTGCCGCATTTCGTGCAGGAAGACCGCAGCTACGTCACCGTCAGCATCGGTTGCACCGGCGGGCGCCACCGCTCGGTGTATCTGGCCGAACGCTTGACCGAACATTTCCGCGAGCGCCACACGCAGGTGCTCACCTTCCACCGCGAGCTGGAATGACCATGGCCAGCGGCATCCTGCTCGTCACCCATGCCGGTGTCGCCACCGCGCTGATCGCCGCCGCGCGCCACGTGCTGGTGCAACTGCCGGACACGCTGGACAGCGTCGAGCTGCCCGCCGATGCCGATCCCGAACAATCCCTGCGCGAAGCCACGCGGCACGCCGCCAGCCTCGACCACGGCGCCGGCGTGCTGGTGCTGTCCGACCTGTACGGCGCCACGCCATGCAACATCGCGCAGCGCCTCAGTGAACACCGCGCGCGGCTGCGCTGGGTCGCCGGCCTTAACCTGCCCATGCTGCTGCGCGTGCTCAACTACGCCGGGCGCCCGCTCGACGAGCTGACCGAAATCGCCGTCAGCGGCGGCCACACCGGCATCCGCATCGACCACCCGCCCTGCTGAGAGGCTGATTCGGGCCCTGAGCGTATCGGTGTCGCCGCGGCGCTGGCATCACGGCGTGTGCCATCGCACACTTGTACATTCCCATGGAGTTGTCATGACCACTGCTTCCTTCACCCGCGAACAACTGCTGGCCTGTGGCCACGGCGAGATGTTCGGCCCTGGCAACGCGCGCCTGCCGCTGCCCAACATGCTGATGATGGATCGCATCACGAGCATCTCCGACACGGGTGGCGCCAACGGTCGTGGCTACATCGAGGCCGAGTTCGACATCCATCCGGATCTGTGGTTTTTCGGCTGCCACTTCGAAGGCGACCCGGTGATGCCGGGTTGTCTCGGATTGGATGCGCTGTGGCAACTGGTGGGCTTCTTCCTCGCCTGGCAGGGCCTGCCTGGGCGCGGGCGCGCGCTCGGTGTCGGCGAGGTGAAATTTTCCGGTCAGGTGCTGCCCAGTGCGCGCCTGGTGACCTACCAGATCGACATGCGCCGGGTGATGCGCCACAAGCTGGCCATGGCCATCGGCAATGGCCGCATGCTGGTCGATGGCCGCCCGATCTATGCGGCCAGCGATCTGCGCGTTGGCCTGTTCACTGACACCACGGGATTTTGAGCATGGCCGGCAAGCGCATCGTCATCACCGGCATGGGCATCGTCTCGTGCCTCGGTAACGACCCGGATACGGTCAGCAGCGCGCTGCGCGATGGCCGCAGCGGCATTCGCCACGTGCCCGAATACGTCGATATGGGCATGCGCAGCCATGTCGCCGGGGTGCCACGGATCGATCTCGACGCGGCCATCGACCGCAAGCTCAAGCGCTTCATGGGTGACGCCGCGGCGTATGCCTGCGTGGCAATGCAGGGCGCCATCGCCGATGCCGGCCTGACACCCGAGCTGGTGCGCAGCGTGCGCAGCGGGCTGATCGCCGGCTCCGGTGGCGGCTCGCCGGCCAGCCAGATCGAAACCGCCGACCTGCTGCGCACGCGCGGCGTGCGCCGCGTCGGCCCGTACATGGTGCCGCGCTCGATGTGCTCCACCGTGTCGGCGGGCCTGGCCACCGCCTTCGGCATCCGCGGCATGAGTTATTCGATCTCGGCGGCTTGCGCCACCTCGGCGCACTGCATCGGCGCCGCCGCGCAGCAGATCCACAGCGGCGCGCTGGACGTGGTGTTCGCCGGCGGCGGCGAGGAAGTGCACTGGGGCATGAGCGCGCAGTTCGACGCCATGGGCGCGCTGTCCACGCACTTCAACGACACCCCGGCGCGCGCCTCGCGCCCGTATGACGCCACGCGCGATGGCTTCGTCATCGCCGGTGGCGGCGGCATGCTGGTGCTCGAAGACCTCGACCACGCGCAGCGCCGCGGCGCGCGCATCCATGCCGAACTGGTCGGCTACGGCATCAGCTCCGACGGCGCCGACATGGTCGCGCCCAGCGGCGAGGGCGCGGTGCGCTGCATGCGCATGGCGCTGGATGCGGCCGGCGGCGACATCGATTACATCAACACCCATGGCACGTCGACGCCACTGGGCGACATCACCGAGCTGCAGGCGCTGCGCGAAGTGTTCGGCGCATCCTGCCCGCCGCTGTCCTCGACCAAGGCGCTCAGCGGTCACTCGCTGGGCGCGGCCAGCGTGCACGAGGCGATCTACTGTCTGCTGATGCTGCGCGACGGTTTCATCGCCGGCTCCGCCCATATCGATACGCTCGACGAACGCGCCAGCGATTTTCCCATCGTGCGCGCCTCGCGCGCGGCCACGCTGGACACCGTGCTGTCCAACAGCTTCGGCTTCGGCGGCACCAACGGCTGTCTGGTGCTGCGGCGCTTTCGCGGCTGAGCCGGGAGCCGAGCAGGCGGCAACGCTTGCAACATCGTGCAGGCCTGCCGCGCGTCACGGCGACCGGGTCCGCGGACATCGTCATGCCGTGCCGGCGGGCATCCAGCGCGGCACACGCCGACACCACAGGCGCCACGGGTCGCACTGCGCGTACCCCGGGGATCACGACCCTGATCGGTGCCGGTCGTCATGACACGGCTCAGCGACTCCCCACCGCCCGCCTCACCGGCTAGCATCGGCGCATCGCCACGCCGGAGCCCGCCGATGCGCACGCCACGATCCGCACCGCACGCGCAACACGCGCGCTGGTGGTATCTGCTGCTGTTGTTGCCGGTCATCGCCACGCTGTGGCTGCCGTGGTTCAACCGCAGCACGCCGCTGCTGGCCGGCATCCCGTTTTTTTACTGGTATCTGCTCGCCTGGGTGCCGCTGAGCGCGCTGTGCTCGGCATGGGTGTATCTGCGCACGCGGCATCTGCACTGACCAGAACGGGGGCATGGCCATGCGCTGGAGCGCGCTGAGTGTTTTCCTGATCCTGTTCCTGCTGGTGACGGTGCTGGGGTTTTTCGCCGCGCGCTGGCGTCGCGCCGACCTGAGCCAACTGCACGAATGGGGCCTGGGCGGGCGCCGCTTCGGCACGGTCATCACCTGGTTCCTGCTCGGCGGCGATCTGTACACGGCCTACACCTTCATCGCCGTGCCGGCGCTGGTATTCGGCGCCGGGGCGATGGGCTTTTTCGCGCTGCCGTACACGGTGATCGCCTACCCGCTGGTGTTCATGGTGCTGCCGCGGCTGTGGCGCGTGGCGCACAAGCACGACTACATCACCGGCGCCGATTTCGTGCGCGGCCGCTACGGCAGCCCGACGCTGGCGCTGCTGGTGGCGCTGACCGGCATCCTCGCCACCATGCCTTACATCGCGCTGCAACTGGTCGGCATGGAAGTGGTGATCGCGGCGCTGGGTTTCCCCATGGGCGGAGTGCTTGGCGATCTGCCGCTGATCGTGGCGTTCGTGGTGTTGGCCGCGTACACCTACACCAGCGGCCTGCGCGCGCCGGCGATGATCGCGGTGGTCAAGGACGCGCTGGTGTACCTCACCGTGATCACCCTGGTGATCGTGGTGCCGTGGCGGCTGAGCGGCTTCGCGCCGATCTTCGCCGCGGTGCCGCCCGCCAAGCTGCTGCTGGCGACGCCGCCCGCGCACAGCCTGGGCAGCTACAGCGCCTTCGCCAGCCTGGCGCTGGGTTCGGCGCTGGCGCTGTTCTGCTATCCGCACGTGATGACCGGCGTGCTGGCCTCGCGTGACGCGCGCACGCTGACGCGCAACATGGCGCTGCTGCCGGCCTTCAGCCTGGCGCTGGGATTGCTGGCCCTGCTCGGCTACATGGCCGTGGCCAGCGGCGTCGACACGCTGCCCGAGTTCGCGCCGTATTTCGCGCGCTTCAAGGCCAGCTTCGCCGTGCCGGCGCTGATCCTGCACAGCTTTCCGGGCTGGTTCGCGGGCGTCGCGCTGGCCGCCATCGCCATCGGCGCACTGGTGCCGGCGGCGATCATGTCGATCGCCGCGGCCAACTTGTGGACGCGCAACATCTACCGCGAATACCTCAACCCCGCGTGCAGCGCGGCGCAGGAGTCGGGGCAGGCCAAGGCCGCCTCGCTGGTGGTCAAGTTCGGCGCGCTGCTGTTCGTGCTGTTGCTGCCATCGAGTTACGCGATCAACTTCCAGCTGCTGGGCGGGGTGTGGATCATCCAGATCCTGCCGGCGCTGCTGTTTGGTCTGTACACGCGCTGGCTGCATCGCGGCGCGCTGATCGCCGGCTGGGCCACGGGCATGCTGGTCGGCACGCTGATGGCGCTGGACCTGCACTTCGCCAGCGCGGTGTTTCCGCTGCGCGCGTTCGGCTGGACCGTGCCAGGTTACGCCGCGCTGTACGCGCTGCTGGCGAACATCGCCGTGGCGCTGTCGGCCACGCCGCTGCTGCGCGCGCTGCGCGTGGCCGACGGCACGGACCACACGCGTCGCGAGGATTACCTTCCCGCCAGCGAATGAGCACGCGCCGGGCTGGACCGCGTGCGCGCCAGACCGCATGCTAGGAGCCTCCCTCCGCACAGCAGCAGCGCGATGCTCGAACGTGAAATCGTCATCAGCAACCGGCTCGGCCTGCATGCGCGCGCCGCCGCCAAGCTGGTGCAGGCCGTGCAGGGCTTCCAGGCCAAAGTGTGGCTGCGCGCCAAGGGCCACGAGGTCGATGCGCGCAGCATCATGGGCGTGATGATGCTGGCCGCCGGCAGCGGCACGCCGCTGGGCGTGCGCGCCGACGGCGCGGACGAGGCCGCGGCGCTGGCCGCGGTGATCGATCTGGTCGAACGCAAGTTCGACGAGGGCGCCTGAGCCGATGTCGCACGCGTCCGTCCGCCAGGTACTCGAAGGCCAGCGCGCGGCACCGGGCATGGCGTTGGGGCGTGTGCGCCTGCTGCAGCCACGGCGCCATGTCATCGATGACAGCCTGCTGCGCGCGGAGGACGTCAACGCCGAACTGGAGCGCCTCGACCTGGCGCTGGCGCGCGCGCGCGGCGAACTCGCCGAGTTGCGCCAGCGCCTGCACGGCGCGCTGGCGCGCGAGGCGCAGCCGTTCCTCGACACTCACGCGCTGATCCTCGACGACCCCGAATTGCGCGCCGGTCTGGACGACATGATCCGCACGGGTCGCTACCGCGCCGCCGCCGCGCTGCAGGCACAGCGCGACCGCCTGGTGCAGGTGTTCCGCAGCATGGACGATCCCTACCTGCGCACGCGCGAGGACGATCTGCAGCATGTGATCGCACGCGTGCTCGATGCGCTGGAGCACGACGGCAGCAGCGAGGAGCATCGTCTGGCCGCGCGCCTGGGCGAGATCCTGGTGGCCGAGAATCCCTCGCCCGCCGAGGTCGCGGGCATGGCCGAGCTGGGTCTGCGCGGCATCATCGCCAGCGGCGGCAGCGCCTATTCGCACGCGGCGATCCTGGCGCGCAGCCTGCACCTGCCGATGCTGTGCTCGGTGCCCGGCGCCGACAGCAGCCTCGGCGATGGCGATCTGGTGCTGCTCGATGGCGAGCGTGGCATCGCCATCGCCCACCCCACCGCGCAAGACCTCGGCAGCCTACGTCAGTGGCAACGCGAGCAGGCCGCGCGCGGGCGCCTGCCGCCGCTGCCGGCGATCCCGGCGCGCAGCCGCGATGGCGTCATGGTCGCGCTGTACGCCAACGCCGAATTGCCCGGCGAGGTCGCCGAGGCGCGCGCGCTGGGCGCCATGGGCGTGGGTCTGTACCGCACCGAATTGCTCTATCTGCGCAAGCAAAGCCTGCCCGGCGAAGACGAACAATTCGCCGCGCTGCGCGAGCTGCTGCAGGCGCTGGACGGCGCCCCGGCCACACTGCGCACGCTCGATCTGGGCGCCGACAAGGCCATCGGCACCGGGCTTGACATGCCAGCCGAGGCCAACCCGGCGTTGGGCGTGCGCGGTGTGCGTCACGCGCTGCGCCATCCCGGAATCCTGCGCACGCAATTGCGCGCCATGCTGCGCGCAGCGGCACTGGGACCGCTGCGCATCCTCTTGCCCATGGTCACCCTCGCCGAAGAGGTCGCCGCGGTGCGCGCGCACGCGCTGGATTGCCTCGCCGAACTCAAGGCCGCGGGCGCGCAGGTACCCGAGGCGCTGCCGGCGCTGGGCGCCATGATCGAGGTGCCGGCGGCCGCGCTGGGCGTGCGCGCGCTGTTGGCCGAAGCCGATTTCCTCGCCATCGGAACCAATGACCTGGCGCAATACGTACTCGCGACCGATCGCAATCTCGGCGCGCTGTCCGCGCTCTATGATCCGCGCCACCCGGCGTTGCTGCGCCTGATCGCGGGCGTCGCCATCGCCGCGCGCCGCGCCAACAAACCGCTCAGCGTGTGCGGCGAGATCGCCGGCGATCCCGTGGCCGTGCCGTTGCTGCTGGCACTGGGCATCCGCGAACTGTCGATGGCGCCAACACGGCTGGCGCAGGCGCGCGCCGCGATCGAGGCCACGCAGTGCGCACGACTGCGCGCACTGGTGCCGCGCCTGCTGCGCGCCAGCTCACGCAGCGAGCTGGAAGCATTGTTGTGCACGCTCGGCAGCAATTAGAAACCTCTGAACAAGCCCGTCATGCACTTGCCAGAGGACGCCATCACTGACTTGAGGAAGGTCTGAACTTGTGCAGATTTCAGGCGTCGCGGTGGGCGCGCCTGCGCCGGTTCGCACCCGCAAGCGGATCACTTCACCCCGTGCATCAGCCGGTTGATCCGCGGCGCGATCAGCAGCAACAGCACGCCGGCAGCGAGCAGCAGCCAGAAACTGAAGGTGAAGCCCTGCAGCGCCGAAGCCACCGTCATGCCGCTCGTACCGCTGACGTGGCCGGCGAAGATGCCGGAGAGGTTGTTGCCGATCGCCGTGGACAGAAACCAGCCGCCCATGGCCAGGCCCACATAGCGCAGCGGCGCCAGCTTGGTGACCATCGACAGGCCGATCGGCGACAGGCTCAGTTCGCCCACGGTCTGCAGCACGTACACCAGCACCAGCGGCCAGAACGGAATCTGCCCGTTGCTGCCGACCAACGTGCTGAGCGCAACCATCAGCAGCAGAAACGCCAGCGCGTTGAACAGCAGGCCGAGGCCGAACTTGCGCGGGATCGATGGCTCGGCATTGCGCCGCGCCAGCCAGCCCCAGGCCAGCGCCACCAGCGGCGCCAGCAGCACGATGGCGGCCGGGTTCACCGACTGGAACCAGCCGGTGGGGAACACCCAGCCGCCGATCAGCTCGCGGTCGACCAGGTTCTGCGCGAGGAAATTGAACGAACTGCCGGCCTGCTCGAAGAACATCCAGAACAGCACGTTGAAGGCGAACAGCAACAGCATGGCGATGACCTTGTCGCGCGCCACACCGCCTTCGCGCAGCGCCTCGAGCAGCAGCATCAGCGCCAGCGCCACGAACAACGCGCTGAGGATCCACGCCAGCACGCCGGCGCCGACCTTGGCCATCAGCAGATAGACGATCGGCACCGCGATGACGCAGCCCAGCGCCACCCAGGCGAACATGGCGCCGCCGTGACGCGCGGGTGGCGGTGTGCCGATGCCCTGCAGCCGGCGCCTGCCGAACCAGAACCACAGCGTGCTGATGACCATGCCCACGCCGGTGGCCACGAACACGGCCTTGTAGTTCTGCGCCATCGGCGTACCGCTGATGACGCTGGCCAGCCAGCCGGTGAGCAGTGGCGAGACCAGGGCACCCAGGTTGATGCCCATGTAGAAGATGGTGAAACCGCGATCGCGGCGCGCGTCGCCCGGCGCATACAGCTTGCCGACCAGGGTGGAAATGTTGGGCTTGAACAGGCCGTTGCCGACGATGATCGTGGCCAGCCCGAGCAGGAACACGTCCTGTCGCGGCAGCACGATCATGAAATAGCCGATCGCCGAGACCACCGCGCCCAGCAGGATCGAGCGCTGGTAGCCGATCACCCGATCGGCGACATAGCCGCCGAAGATCGCCGTGGCATAGACCAGCGCCAGAAACGCGCCGTAGGTGCGGCTGGCATAGCCCTGCCCACTCGTCGCGCCATCGAAAAACTGCGCCACGATGTACAGCGTCAGCGCCCAGCGCATGCCGTAAAAGGCGAAACGCTCCCAGAACTCGGTCATGAACAACATCCACAGAGGCCGTGGCTGCCCGAGCAGATTGTCGAACCGCGGCGGCGCCGCGGCGGTTTCGATAACGGCCATGATGTCCCCGTGTGGTCACGGCGGCGGGCACCGTGATGCATGCGGGCCAGCATCGCGGCTGGATGCGCGGCGGTCAAAGCCCGGAAGTCATGCTCCGGGCATCCATCAGCGCCGCGCCAGCCGGGTCGCGCTCAGCGCACGCCGTGCATCAGCTTGACGATCCAGGGTGCGGCGAGGAGGTAAACGGCCGCGATGGCGATGCCGCCATAGAGCAGCCACTCGAACACGCGCGCGTAGGCCTCGATGCCCCCCGTGGTGGTCAGCGCCGCGATCTGCCCGGACAGGTCGTAGGACACGCTCACACCGAAGAACCAGCCGCCCATGGCCAGCGCGGCCTCGTCGTGCGCGGCGAGCTTGCCGATCACGCCGTAGCCGATCGGCGAAAGCGCCAGTTCACCGATGGTCGAGCCCAGATAGCACGCCAGCAGCGTCCACGCAGCCACCTTGCCATCGGGCAACTGCAGATGCTGGATCGCGTACACCAGCACGCCGTAACCCAGCGCCACCAACAGCAGGCCGATGCCGAACTTGCGCGGCGTCGAGGGATTGATCCCGCGCCGATCCAGCCAGGGCCACAGCACCGCCATGACCGGCGCGAGGATCAGGATGTACAGCGGGTTCACCGACTGGAACAGCAGGTAGTTCCACGACAGGCCCAGCAGGTGCCCATGCCACAGTGGCGCGACGTGGTCACGGGCGAAGAAGTTGAGCGCGCTGGCGCTGAGCAGACTCATCGCCCAGAACAGCACCATCGCGACGAACAGCAGCAGCAGCGCGATGTAGCGCTGGCCCTGCACGCGGTCACCGCGGCGCACGCTGCTGACGATGAAATACAGCAGCAACAGGCCGATCAGCGTGTACACCACGCGATTCATCGCCTCGGGATGTGCCAGCAGCCACGCGCAGGGCAGCACCAGCACCAGCGCCGCCAAGGTCACCAGCGGTGTCGATCCGGTGCGCCGGAAGCGCACCGTGTCGTTCGCCCCCGGCATGCGCCGGTGCTTCCACTCGAACACTGCGGCAGCCCACAGCGCACCCACCGCCGCAGCCAGGAACCCCCAGCGAAAGCCATACGTTGCGCCGATCCAGGTCGCGCACACGAAGGGCGCGACGAAGGCGCCGAAATTGATCGCCAGGTAGAACAGTGTGTAGCCGGCGTCGCGCTTGGGATCATCCTTGGCGTAATTGCGCCCGATCAGCACCGTCAGCGGAATGCCGAGGCCGATGGCCAACACGAAGAACGCCAGCGCCAGGGTGAAGATCTCGCGGTTGGGCACCGTCATGCCCAGCAGCCCCGGAATTATAAGCCACAGCGACAGGCGCAGCGCCTGCACCTCGCCCAGCACGTTGTCGGCCACCCATCCGCCCAGGATCGCGGTCGCGTAGGCCAGCGCGCCAAAGCCGGCGAACAGGAAGTTGGCTTGCGCCAGCGCCTGGTCGTGCGGGAGATTGGCGAAGAAAGTGTCGGCGGCGTAGGGCGCCAGGAAGGCGCGGAAGCCGTAAAACGCGAAGTTGGTGCCGACGGTGACCGCCAGCAACATCCACAGCAGGCTGGGGTGCCCCAGGAATCGGCCGGAATCCGGCAGGGGTAACGAATCGCGCGAATCGTCGCTGGTATGCATGCTCAGCCCTGGTGACGGCTGATCCGAGCCAGCCAGCGCGCGACCTTACCGACGCGCACCGCGCGACCGCAAGGCGCGACGCAATAGATCAACCGGCGCCCAGCACCGTGCGCACTTCCAGCAGTTCGGGGAAAAACGTCAACTCCAGCGCCTGCTTGAGAAAGCCCACGCCGCTGGAACCGCCGGTGCCGCGCCGGTAGCCGATGATGCGTTCGACGGTTTTCATATGGCGGAAGCGCCACAGCTGGAAGCTCTCTTCCACGTCGACCAGTTGCTCGCACAGCGCATACGCCGCCCAGTGCGTGCGCGTGTCGGCGTAAATGCGCTGCAGCACCGGCAGCAAAGCGGGCTGGCGATGGTAGGGCTGCGACCAGTCGCGTTCGACGCACGCAGCCGGCACCGCATGGCCCGCGCGCGCGAGATGCCGCAAAAACTCGTCGTACAGGCCGGGCGCATCGAGGATGAGCTGCAGCGTGCGCTGGCCTTGCGGATCATGCGCGAACACCGGCAGCATCTCGGCATTCTTGTTGCCCAGCAGGAACTCGATGCTGCGGTACTGCAACGACTGGAACCCAGACGCCGGCCCCAGTACGTCGCGGAATTCCAGATACTCGCTGGGCGTGAGCGTCTCCAGCACCGCCCACTGCTCGAACAACTGGCGCTGCACCTGCTTGACCCGCGCCAGGATTTTCGCGCAGGGATCGAGCTGATCCAGCTGCAGGTGCATGATCGCCGCGCGCAGCTCGTGGATGATCAGCTTCATCCACAGCTCCGAGACCTGGTGCTGCACGATGAACAGCATCTCGTCGTGGTGCTCGGGCCGCGACAGCGGATGCTGTGCGCCCAGCAGGCGCGGCAGATCGAGATAACCGGCATAGGTCAGACGCCCGGCCAGATCGCGTTCGATGCCGGCTTCCAGCGCGCGTCGATTGTCTTCGCTCATCGCCTGCTCGCGTCATGAAAACACGCGCATGGTAGCGCCCGCGCGCAGCATTTCGCGGCGTGCCGTGCTGCGCCATGCCTTGCCGGCATGGTGCGCGGCCTGTTATTTATATGGGCTGCATCGACGCGCAGGCGCGCACTGGATCGCACCCGCGCCCTTCGGCCCAGCCGCGTCCAAGTTCGGGAGATTCCCCCGTGTCCACCTGTGCAAGTTTTGAGATCGAGCATCTGCAATTCCTCGATGCCGAAGGCAAGTTGTGCACCGGCGTCAACGCGCCACCCCTGGCCAAGGATCACCAGCAACTGCTCGATCTGTACCGGCAGATGCTGTTCGTGCGCGTGTTCGATGCCAAGGCGGTGGCGCTGCAGCGCACCGGCAAGCTCGGCACCTATGCCTCGAGCCTGGGACACGAGGCGGTGCATGTGGGCATCGGTTCCGCGATGCGCCCCGAGGACTGCTTCGCGCCCAGCTACCGCGAGTACGGCGCGCAATTCTGCCGCGGCGTGCAGCCGCGCGAGGTACTGATGTACTGGGGCGGCGACGAGCGCGGCAACGATTACTCGGGCCCGCGCCACGATTTCGCCTGGTGCGTGCCGATCGCCACGCAATGCCTGCATGCGGCCGGCGCGGCGCTGTCCTACAAATTGCGCAAGCAGCCGCGCGTGGCGGTGTGCTGCGTCGGCGACGGCGGCTCGTCCAAGGCCGATTTCTACGGCGCCATCAACGTCACCGGCGCGATGACCCTGCCGCTGGTCGCGGTGATCATCAACAACCAGTGGGCGATCTCGGTGCCGCGCAAGGCGCAGACCGGCGCCAAGACGCTGGCGCAGAAGGGCATCGCCGCGGGCCTGGAAACCGTGCAGGTGGACGGCAACGACCTGCTCGCCGTGCGCAGCGCCATGGACGCCGCCATCGCGCGCGCGCGCGGCGGCGGCGGCGGCACCGTGATCGAGGCGGTCACCTATCGCCTGGCCGACCACACCACCGCCGACGACGCGCGCCGCTACCGCGACGACGCCGAAGTGAAGGCCGCGTGGGCGCGCGAACCGATGAAGCGCCTGCGCGCCTACCTGATCGCCGCCAAGGTCTGGGATGACGCCCGCGAGGAGGCATGGAAAGCCGAGTGCGCCGCGCGCGTCGACGTCGAGGTCAACGCCTACCTCGAAAGCAAACCGCAGCCGGTGACGGCGATGTTCGATTACACCTACGCCGAACTCCCGGTGGACCTCGCGCAGCAACGCGCGCAGGTGCTTGCCGCCGAGCACGACGGCCACTGAGCGCGAGCCGACCATGGCACAGATCACCCTCATCGAAGCAGTGACCCAGGCGCTGGCCTGGGAAATGGCCCACGACCCATCCGTGGTCGTGCTGGGCGAGGACGTCGGCGTCAACGGCGGCGTGTTCCGCGCCACCCAGGGCCTACAGCAGAAGTTCGGCCCCGAGCGCGTCATCGACACGCCGCTGGACGAGACCACCATCGCCGGCATCACCGTCGGCATGGCCACGCAGGGCATGAAACCCGTCGCCGAGGCGCAGTTCGAGGGCTTCATCTACCCGATGATGGAGCACATCGCCTGCCACGCCGCGCGCATGCGCAACCGCACCCGCGGGCGCCTGCACGTGCCGGCGGTATGGCGCGCGCCCTGGGGCGGCGGCATCCGCGCCCCCGAGCACCACTCCGAGGCCAACGAGCACCTGTTCACCAACATCCCCGGCCTGCGCGTGGTGATGCCGTCCTCGCCGGCGCGCGCATACGGCCTGCTGCTGGCGGCGATCCGCGACCCCGACCCGGTGATGTTCTTCGAGCCCAAACGCATCTACCGCCAGTACAAGGAAGAAGTGCCCGACGACGGTGAGGCGTTGCCGCTGGACGTGTGCTTCGTGCTGCGCGACGGCCAGGATGTGACCCTGGTGACCTGGGGCGCGCAGGTCAAGGAAACGCTGGAAGCCGCCGACGCATTGGCGCAGGAAGGCATCAGCGCCGAGGTAATCGACCTGGCCACGATCAAGCCGCTGGATTTCGACACCATCGCCGAGTCGGTGGCCAGGACGCACCGCTGCGTGATCGTGCACGAGGCGCCGCGCACTGCGGGCTTCGGCGCCGAGGTCGCCGCGCGCCTGGCCGAGCATTCGATGTACGACCTGCACGCGCCGGTCGAGCGCGTGACCGGCTACGACACCCACATCCCGCTGTTCCGCCTGGAGATGAAATATCTGCCCAGCGTGCAGCGCATCGTCGAGGCCGCCAGGCGCACACTGGCGGTGTGAACACACTGGCCATCCGCACCACTTGCCGCATCCATCGCTTTCAATCCAGGACCACGCACCATGGCCGACATCAAGACATTCCACCTGCCCGACCTCGGTGAAGGCCTGCCCGACGCCACCATCGTCGAGTGGCTGGTGAAGGAGGGCGCCACGGTGCGCCTGGACGATCCGCTGGTGTCGATGGAAACCGCCAAGGCCGTGGTCGAGGTGCCCTCGCCCTACTCCGGCAAGCTGGCGAAGATGCACGGCGGCAACGGCGACGTGATCATCACCGGCGCGGCGCTGGCCGAGTTCGAGATCGACCCCAAACTGCCGCAGCGCGCCGAGGCGCAGTCCACCGGCCACCACCATGCGCCAGCTGCGGCTGCCGGCGCGGGCAGCAAGACCGGGCACAACGGCGACACCGTCGTGGCTTCGGATGAAGGCGGCGAGATCAGCAGCGGCGGCGCCAAACCCGCCGCCGGCGATGCCGGCACCGTGGTCGGCGCCATGCAGAGCTCCGACGCCGTGCATGCCGAACAGGCCGTCAGCGTCGGCGGCGTCAAGGCCGTGCCCGCGGTGCGCGCGCTGGCGAAAAAACTCGGCGTCGATCTGACCCGCGTCGCGCCCAGCGGCGCCAGCGGCGTGGTCACCATGAACGATGTCAAGCTGGCCGCGGCCAGCGGCAGCGCGCGCACCGGCGCGGCAGCGGTACGCGCTGTCGCCACCACCGGTCCTGCCGCGGCCACGGTTGCAGCGCCCGCAGCAGCCACGCGCACCGCACTGTCCGCCGCCGGCAAGCCGATGCGCACCAGTCCGCCGGCCGCACACGCCGGCGTGCTGGGCCAGCCCGAGCAACTCAAGGGCATGCGCCGCACCATGGCGCGGGTGATGGCCGAGGCGCACGCGCAGATCGTCGCCACCAGCATCGTCGATGATGCCGACCTGCACGCCTGGGAGCCGGGCAACGACATCACCGTGCGCCTGCTGCGCGCGCTGGTCGCCGCATGCAAGACCGTGCCCGCGCTCAACGCCTGGTTCGATGGCGCCAACCTGACCCGCACCCTGCATCCGCACGTCGACATCGGCCTCGCCGTGGACACCGACGACGGTTTGTTCGTGCCGGCGCTGCGCAACGCCGACCGGCTCGACGCCGCCGGCCTGCGCGCCGCGGTCAACCGCGCCCGCGCCGAGGTGATGGACCGCTCCATCGCGGCCTCCGAACTGAGCGGCTACACCATCATGCTGTCCAACTTCGGCATGTTCGCCGGCCGCTATGCCACGCCGGTGGTGGTGCCGCCGTGCGTGGCCATCCTCGGCGCCGGCAAGCTGCACCACGTCACCGTGCCGGTGCTGGGCGGCTTCGAGGCGCACCGCGTCATGCCGCTGTCGCTGACCTTCGACCATCGCGCCGCCACCGGCGGCGAGGCCGCGCGCTTCCTCAGGGCGGTCATCGACGACCTCGCGCTGCCGCGCTGAGCAGCGCGCGGTGACGCGTGCAGCGCGTGATCACGACTCGGGCGGCGGGTCGGATTTGCGGCAGGCCGCGACGCGCTGCCCGGCCTGTGCCTGCAGCGCCGCGTCGCGCTGCACGCGCGCGACCTCGACCAGCGTCTGCCAGCCACGCGCGCACAGGGCGCCAAAGCGCGGGCCGCGCCGCAAGGCCTGCCGCGCCAACTGCTGCGCCAGCGTCCAGTCGCCCTGCGCCAGCGCCATTTCGGCGCGCGCCTGCAGCAGGTCGGGCGCGTGCGGCTCGAACCGCAACGCGCGATCCAGCAGCCGCGCCGCAGCCGTGTAGTCACCCTGCGCCGCGGCTGCGTCTGCCTGCGTCACCAGCGCGGTGACCCCGGGCGAACGCAACGGGTGCACCTGCAACACCGAGTTGTCGTGCGCGCCGGCCCGGCGCACCGCCGCCAGCAGCGCGGCAGGGTCGGACACGGATGCAGTGCGCGGCGGCGCAGTCGGTGTTGCGCACGCCGCCAGCAGCAGCGTGACGCCCGCGACCGCGATCAGCCGCTGCTGGCGGGCGCCGGGCCTTGCAGCCAGTGCTTGAATTGGTCGAACAGACATGAGTCTTCCTCGGTGGGTGTGTAGCCTGCGATGAACGGCAGTTGGCGCGCGCCGCTGCACACGGCGGAAGTGCGGTGGCCGGTCGCGGGATTGATCCAGACCATGTCCAGACCGGGCATCGACGCGGCCGGCAGCGGCCGCGTGGGCAGACGCTGGAACAGGCGCATCCACACCGGCAGCGCGCCGGTGGCGCCCCACAACGGGGTCGGCTCGTTGTCATCACGGCCAACCCAGACCACGGCCAGATCGCTGCCGGTATAGCCGGCGAACCAGGCGTCGCGCTGGTTCTCGCTGGTGCCGGTTTTCCCCGCGGCGTCGAGCACACCCAGCGGCGAGGCGCCCAGCGCGCGCGCGGTGCCCTCACGCGGCACCTGCTGCAGCGCCCAGGTGAGCAGGCGCACCGCGCTCTGGTATTCGGGTTTCACCGTCGCGCTGTCATAGCGCTTGAGCAGCTTGCCATCGGCGTCGAGCACGCCGCGCACCGCACGCAGCGGTTCGGCACGGCCATCGCTGGCCAGGAACTGGTACAGCTCGGCCAGCTCATAAGGCGAGAAATCCTGTGCGCCCAGCAGCAGCGACGGATCCGGATTGATCGGCACCGACAGGCCGAACGACGTGATGAAGCGATGGATGCGCGCCAGCCCCACGGCCATGCCCAGATGCACCGTGGCCTGGTTGTACGAGTGCGCCAGCGCATCGACCAGCAGCGTCGGACCGTGGCTGATGTGGTCGTCGTTGCGCGGTGTCCAACTGCGGCCGCCGGACAGCGGCACGGTGATCGGTTCATCGTCCAGCACGCTGGCCAGCGACCACTGTTGCGGCTGCGCCAGCGCCACCAGATAGACGAAGGGCTTGATCGTGGAGCCGATCTGGCGGCGCGCATCCAGCGCACGGTTGAAGCCGGGCACGCCGGCATCGCGCCCGCCGACCAGCGCGCGCACCGCGCCGGTGCGCGCATCGGTCACCACCACCGCGCCCTGCAACGCCTCGCCGCGCGGACCGAAGCCGTCGAGGGTCGCGTCCAGCGCCGCCTCGGCGTCGAGCTGCGCGGCCGGATCCAGCGTGGTGTACACCGCCAGCGCGCCGGCGCGCAGGCGCTGCGCGCTGAAATCCTGCCGCAACTGGCGCCGCACCAGATCCATGAACGCCGGAAAGCGGTCGCGCGGCAGCCGCGGCACCGGCGTCACCCCCAGCGGCGCGGCCAGCGCATACGCCAGCATCGGCCGCGTGATCAGGCCGGTCTGCTGGAACTCGTGCAGCACCACATTGCGCCGCTGCAACGCGCGCTCGGGATACCGGCGCGGATCGTAATAGCTCGGCCCGCGCACCAGACCCACCAGCAGCGCGATCTCCTGCGGGCGCAGCGCGCTCAGCGGCCGCCCGAACCAGTAGCGGCTGCCGGCGGCGAAGCCATGGATGGCCTGACCACCCTGCTGGCCCAGGTAAACCTCGTTCATGTAGGCATCGAGGATGCGCCCGCGGCTGTAGTGCGCGGTGATCAGCACCGAAATCAGCGCCTCGTTGAGCTTGCGCACCAGCGTGCGGCTGCGGTCCAGAAACAGATTGCGCACCAGTTGCTGGGTCAGCGTGGAACCGCCCTGCGCCAAGCTGCCGGAGCGCACGTCGGCCAGCATCGCGCGCGCGATGCCGCTGAAATCGATGCCGATGTGGTTGTTGAAATCACGGTCCTCTACCGCCTGCAATCCGGTGACCAGCAACGGCGGCAACTGCCGCAGGTGCACCACTTCGCGCTCTTCTTGATGCGCGCCGTACAGCGTGGCGATGCGCGCCGGATCGAGATGCCAGGCCGCCAGCGGGCGCTGCGCGGTCGTGTCGAACAGACTCTGCACCTGATCGCCGGCCAGGGTCACGCGCACGCGTCGCGGCAGCTCGCCGCCAGTCGGATCGGCGTAACCGCGCGAGGCGATCACGAAGCTGGCGCCGCTTTCGTTCCAGGTGCCGGGCACGCGCGCGTCCTGGCTGGGCGTGTAATCGGCGAAGCGCAATTCCTGGCGCAGCGTGGCCGCGTTCATCGGCGTGCCCGCGGCCAGCGCCAGCGGCCGCGCGTACACGCGCGTCGGCTGCGAGAACTCCAGATCACCAAAACGCTGCGCCACGCGCTGGTTCAGCACCCAGGTGTACGGGCCGCCGAAGCCAAGCAGCAGGCCGAGGCCCAGCCAGAACGGCCAGCGCAGCAGTGCCCACCACGGGCGCAGGCGTTCACGGACAGTCATGCGTGCGATTCACCTCGAAAGACGCGCACCGGGCGCGGCGCGCAAGGCCGCATCCTCGCATCCCGGCGCGCAGGCTCAAAGTCCCCAGCAGCGTGCATCAGGACGAAACGCGCGCGGGGTCACACCCAGCGCGGCCACGGCCGGCGCGTTGTCGGCGATCAGATCCCGATCCAGCCGCGCGATCGGTCCACGCAGGACCGGATGCAGCGCGGCCGCGACCAGCAGCGCGCGCGGCAGCGGCACGCCCAGCGTGGCGAACGGCAGGCTGGCGCGCACGCGCGCGAACATCTGCGCGGCGCTCAGGCGCTCGCCACCACCGAACTCGAGCACGGCATCCAGCGCTTGCGCGCGCAGGGCCGCGGCCAGCAGCGCACGTGCCACGTCCGCCGCGTGCACCGGCTGCCGCAGGCCCGCGCCGCGCGGCAACGGAAACAGGCGCGTGCGCTGCGCGCGCCGCACCAGCGGGGTCAGACTGCGATCCCGGCCGACGCCATAGATCAATGTCGGCCGCAGTACGGTCCAGCCGACACCGCGCTGCGCGCAGACTTGCGCCAGGGTCTGCTCGGCGCCGCGCAGACACGCGGCCAGCGCGCGCTCGGCCGCCAGCGGCGAGTCCTGCTTGCTGAGCGCGCTCATCGAGCTGGTCGCCAGCACGCGTGCGCCCGCTGCCAGCGGCGCCGCGGGCAGCCACGCCGCCAGTGCGTCCAGCGGCCCGGCGCTGAATACGTAATGCAGTTCCGGCAGCGGCGGCAGCGGCGCGGGCAGGCCAGCTTGCAGCCAACGCACGCCAGCCGGCGCGCCACGCGCGGGCTGGCGGCTCAAGGCCAGCACCTCGATACCCTCGGCCTGCAGCAACGGCAGCAGGCAGTGCCCGATCTGGCTGCTGGCACCCAGCACCAGTGCGATCATGTACGGGCTCCGCGCGCGCGCCAGGCAGTCGTTGCATCACCACCCGCGCCTGCGCCGGGAGCAGGCTCCGCGCGGGAATGCCGGATCGGCGTCGTGGCCGGCACGCGCGGATCAGCCGCCACCGAGACCCTGCGTCAGCGCCTGCACGCGCGCATCATCGGGTGCCCAGCGCTGGGCCTGGGCCAGCGCGCTGCGCGCGGCGGCGTGGTCGCCGCGCGCCAGGTCGCGATTGGCCAGATCCAGCCACGCCGTACCCAGGGCATGCTGGAAGCGCGCCACACCGGCGGAGCCGGGCGCGAGCTGCGCGTAGTTCTGCAGCATGACGGCGGCGCGCTCGAGCTGCCCGTCGTGCAGGGCTTGCGCCGTGGCATTCGCCGCCAATTGCGGCAGCGCCTGCAAACCTGCACGCGCGGCATGGCTGGTGCCGTCGAGATTCAAGGCCTGCCGATACAGATCGAAGGCGCTGGCACCCGGCGGCAGCAGAAAATCTCCGCGCGCGGCCGCCGCTTGCGCGCGCTGCACCAGCGCCAGTGCCTGCTGGCGCTGCGCCGGCGGCACCGCAGCCGGTGCCAGCCGGCCGGGTTGCGCGGGTTGCGCGGACGCCTGGGCCCGCGCATGCGCAAGGCGCGCGCGCGCCGCGGCCAGCTCGACCGAGTGTGGAGTCAGCGTGGCGGCCTGATCAAGCAACTGGCGCGCGGCGCCGAAATCGCCGGCATCCGCCTGCGCATGCGCCTGCACCATCAGCGCCGTGGCGACATGCGCCAAACCGGCCTGCGCCACGCTGTTGCCAGGATCGGCTTGCAGCACCTGCTGATAAAGATCGAGTGCGCTGGCGCCGGCCGGCGTGGTGATGTGTCCCGCGGCGATCAGGCTGGCGGCCGCGGCCAGTTTTTGCGTCAACGCCTGCTGCGCGGCGCGCGCGCTGCTAGCCAGCTCGGCCTGCAGCGCGGGCAGATCGGCCTGCGACGGCATCAGCGTCGCGATCTGCTGCACCTGCCGCCGCGCGCCGTTGATGTCGCCGCTGGCCAGCGCCTGACGCGCCTGTCTGGCCAGCGCTGAGGCGACCTGATCCAGTCCATGCCGCGCCACGGCATTGCCGGGGTCGGCCTGCAGCACCTGCAGATACCAGCCCGCGGCGCTGCCGGCACCGGTCAGGCGCCCCGTCGCGTAGGCCTGCTGCGCCTGTGCGACCAGATCGGCGAGCCGCACGCCCTGCGCGCGCTGACGCGCCAGTTGCTGCTGCAGCGTGGTCAACTCGGTGCCGCCCCCGAGCAGCGCGTATGCCTGCTTCAAGGCGACGTCCGCGGCGGCCAACCGATGCTCGGCCAGCGCGGCCTTCGCGCGCATCAGCTCGGCTTGCCCCACCGCCTGCAAACCTGCCAGCGCACGCGAGTTGTCGCCACTGATCTGCGCCGCATGCTGGTAAAACTGGCGCGCGCCAGGCGGATGCCTGTCGCCCAGATGGCCTTGGGCCAGCGCGCGATCGCCCTGGTCCAGCAGATGATCGAGTTGCGGGCTGGGCAACAGTTGCGCGAACCAGGCACGGTGCTGCGCGATCAACAGCAGGCCGAGCAGCAGCAGCATTGCCAGCAGCAGCCAGCGCAACCAAGGCTTGCCGCGCGGGCGTTGCGGCGCACGCGCCGGGCGCGTGGCGCCAGCGCCTGGCAGACGCGGCTCGGCGCGAAAATGCGGCAGGCCATCCGGCGCCGGCGGCGCGCGCCTGGGCGCATCCAGCGGGCCGAGGCTTGGCTCGATGCGCGTGGGCGCGGCAGGACGGACTTCGCGTATGGGCATGGCAATCGGCGCTGGGGGTGCGCGCAATCTAGCACCGCGCCGTGCTGTCGCCCGCGCGGTGACCGTATGAATTCAGCCGGCGGCCAGTCGCCGCGCCTCGCGCACGTTGGGCAGGGCCGACAGACGTGCCAGCAATTGCCCGAGCTGGGCGAAGTCGCGCACGCGCAGGCTGTAGCGCATGTGCATTTCGCCGCTGTCGGCCAGGCGCTGTGAGCTGGACGCGAGAATGCTGACGCCGGACTGGGTGATGGCGCTGGTCACGTCCTTGAGCAAATCCTTGCGCTCGTAACCCAGCACCACGATGTCGGCCTGATAGGCCGCGGCCGGCGCCTGCCCCCATGCCACCTGGATGATGCGCTCGGGCTCGCGCGCCCGCAGGCGCGCCAGACTAGGGCAATCGGCGCGATGCACCGACACGCCGCGCCCGCGCGTGACGTAACCCAGCACCGCATCGCCCGGCAGCGGCTGGCAGCAACGCGCCAGTTGCAGCAGCAGATTGCCGACGCCCTCGATGGTGAGCGCGCCCGGTGCGCCACGCACGCGTGGCGCGCCCGGCGCCCTTGGTACGGGCGCGGCGGGCGCGGCGGGCGGCGCATGCAGTTCGTGCAGCGCGCGCGCCAGCTGGCCTGGACCGACCTCGCCCAGTGCCAATGCTTCGAACAATTCGTCCTGCGTCTGCAACGCCAGGCGCGACGGCAACAGGTCGAGATTCAGCGCCGGCAGCGCCAGCCGGCGCATTTCCCGCTCCAGCACGACGCGCCCGGCCTCGAGGTTAGCCGTGTGCTCGACGCGGCGGAACCACGCGCGCACTTTCTCGCGCGCGCGTCCGGTGTGCAGATAACCATGCTGCGGCGACAACCAGTCGCGGCTGGGCTGCGCCAGTTTGCCGGTGAGGATCTCGATGCGATCGCCACTGCCGGGCTGGTGCGTCAAGGGCACGATGCGGCCGTTGACCTTGGCACCGCGGCAGCGATGTCCGACCTCGGTATGCACGTGGTAGGCGAAATCCAGCACGCTGGCACCGCGGGGCAGATCCATCACCTCGCCCTTGGGAGTGAGCACGTAAATGCGCTCTTCGAGCAGATCGGTGCGAAACGCCTCGACCAGTGCGCCGTCATCCTCGCTGCGGTTCTCCAGCAGGCTTCGCATCCACGCGATGCGCGCCTCGAAGGCCGTGTCACCGCCGCCGCCTTCCTTGTAGCGCCAGTGCGCGGCCACGCCCAGCTCCGCGGCGCGGTGCATCTCGGCAGTGCGGATCTGCACCTCCAGCGCGCGCCCCTGCGGACCGATCACTGCGGTGTGCAGCGAGCGATAGCCGTTTGGCTTGGGTCGCGCGATGTAATCGTCGAACTCGCTTGGGACCGGCGCCCACAGTTGATGCACCACGCCCAATGCGGCGTAGCAGGCGGGCACATCGTCCACCATCACGCGCAGCGCGCGGATGTCATAGAGATCGGAGAACCCGACCTCCTTGCGCTGCATTTTTTTCCAGATCGAATAGATGTGCTTGGGACGCCCGACAACCTCGGCGCGTACGCCCGCTTCGCGCAGCGCCACTTCGAGCTGCGCGCGCGCGACCTTGATCCACTGCTCGCGATCATCGCGGCGCTCGTCGAGTAGGTGCGCGATGCGCTTGTAAGTGTCCGGTTCGCGATAGCGGAACGCCAGATCCTCAAGCTCCCACTTCACCTGCCAGATGCCCAGACGATTGGCCAGCGGCGCGTGCAGGTCGGCGGTCTGCCGCGCCAGCGCCAGCCGCGCCGGCTCCGCCAGGCGCGCCGCGGCGCGCAGTTCGGCCAACTGCCGGGCAAGCAGGATGAACACCACGCGCAGATCGCGCACCATCGCCAGCAACAAGCGCCGCAGGCCTTCCGTGTGTTCGTGCGCCGGCGCATCGGCGTGCAGGGAAAACACTTTCGCGGCCGCCTGCTGGCCATCGACCAGGCGCCGCAGCACGTCGGACTGGCGCGCCGCCGCGTCCTGCCAGGCCGCCGGCACGCGGCACGCGAGGTCGTACCACAGTGCCGCGGCCAGGGTTTCCGGATCGGCATCCAGCGGCGCAAGAATCTCCAGCATTTCCGCCGACTGCGCGGGTACGCCGCCATGCTCCTGCCACGCCGCGCACACGGCTTGCAGCGGCGCTGGCGCGGACGCGTCGCAGCAGCGTGACGGCGATGCAGCGGTGGTCTCGGTGCGCATGTCTGCAGCTTAGCGCGCGCATGCTCGGGTAGCGGCAGGACTGCGGCATCCTGCAGCCTGTCGGACTTTGCTCGGCCGGGCTGCGAATCCGTCGGCGCGGTCCGCATTTCCGCCGCTGCCTGGCCCATGGAACCGCCACGCGCCGGCGCAGCGTCGAAAATCCGTCCTCGCGCAGCCCGAATGCCCGCCTCGACCAGCAAAGCCCGACAGGCTGCTAGCATGCGCACCATGAAAACGCACGCCCTGCCCCTCCTCCTGCTCCTGGCCCTGGTTTTCACAGGCACCGCTCACGCCCAGCCGTTTTCCTCGCTGCAGGAACGCATGTCCGCGGCCGAGTTCAAGAAGGCCGGCTTGGACAAGCTCAGTCCGGGGGAATTGCACACCCTCAATGCCTGGCTGCGCAGCCACGTCGGCATGGCCGGCGCCGGTGCATCCAGCAGTGCCGCCGCACCGGTCGTGGTCGGTCCGGCCAACCAGTTCGGCTACCGCCGTCCCATCGACCAGCCGCGCGCCACCGTCGAGTCCACGCTACCCGGCCGCTTCTCGGGTTGGGACAGCCATACGCAGTTCTCGCTGGCCAATGGCCAGGTCTGGCAGGTATCCGAGTCCAGTAGCTGGAGCTGCCAAACCATGCAGGATCCCAAGGTCACCATCAAACCCATGCTGCTGGGCAGTTGGCTGATGTATATCCAGGGCTGCTCGAACAGCGTGCGCGTCGAGCGCGTGCATTGAGCTGACGCACGCTGCGCGTTGGCGTCTTCGACGCGCGTTCGCGGCGTTTGACAGGATTCCCGCGTGTCGTCCCGCTGCCGCCGCGCGTTGTCATCCTGAGCATCGCGAAGGATCTCGCTGTGGCACTGGCGCGTGCACGATGTTTCTTGCGCGCGGCATCGCAAGTTTCCCCTATTCCGTGCGGCTGCCGCCGCGCGAGTTCCTTTCTTTGGGTCGGCAAAGAAAGGAACCAAAGAAAGCCGACCCCGACCACAGCGCCCGCTGCGCGGGTTCGCGTGCCTGCGCAGGGCGCGCCGATGGCCATCCATGGCCTGCGGCGCGTGAGCGCGTCCACGCGCTCACACTTCGTGCCTTTCCCGCGCAGTCCCGCCGCTGCCGAAGGGGGATGAAGATCAAGAACCCAAGCCAGCGCATGCTCGCGCTGTTGCCGTTGCCGTTGACTTTGCCAGCGTTGGCCAGCGCCGAGCAGCGCAGCCGGGCGCGAGAGCAAGGCGCGCCTGTTCGAGCCCAGGGATGGGCGAGTTCGCGCCGGCTCGCGCCCGGCGAGCAGCGCAGGGCACCCCGCGCAGCGGGGCGCAGGCCGCCGCGTGGACGGCTTTGGTTACTTTCCCCAAGAGGAAAGTAACCCGCGCGGCGGCAGCCGCACGGAATAGGGGAAACTTGCGAGGCCGCGCGCAAGGACCATCGTTCACGCGCCGGAGTCAGCGCCAGAGCGAGATCCTTCGCGATGCTCAGCGACAAGAGCCGGCGGCAGCCGCACGGAACAAGGGAACCTTGTCGGGCACCACCCCGTGCCGATGCCAGAACCTTCGCGCTGCTCGACAACGAAGCAGGCCGCGCGCGAGGGCTGCGGCTACCGGCTTCCGGCATCCGCGACCGGCTCCGCCTCCGCGTCCGCCAGCGCGCGCTGGATGCGCTTGATCGACACCGGCTGTGCGGTGCCGAGTTCCTGCGCAAACAGCGAGACGCGCCATTCCTCGAGCAGCCAGCGCAGCACCTGCCATGCCGTGCCATCGCGGCCTTGCGCGCGCAAGGCCAGCAACTTGCGCCAGAACGGCAGCACTTCGAGCATGCGCTGCTGGTCGCGCGAGGGGTCCTGGCGCAGGCGCTCGCCGCGCAAGCGCATGGCCTTGAGATAGCGTGGCAGTTCGGTCAATCGTGACTGCGCCAGCGTGCGCAGGAACTCCGGCGCCAGCAGCAGGTCGAGCTGCTCGCGCAGGTCGTCGTAGCTGGCGCGGGCGAAGCCCGGCAGCGGTGGTTCGAGCCACGCGCGCAGCTCGGCCTGCGCGTGAACCACCGCCTCGGCGGCCGCGAAGCGCTGCATGGCGGCGGTGAACAGGCCGCGCGCCAGCGCTTCTCGTCGTGATTCGAATGCCGTGCGCGTGCGCAGATCGAGATCGGCATCCTGCAGCAGCGCAGCGAGCGCGCCTTCAACGATCTGCATGCGCAAGGACTGCGTCTCGCCCAGCGGCGCCCAGCGCAGCGCAGTGGCCTGCGCCAGCGGCAACTGGCGCGCGGCGCGTTTGATGTCGCCGGCCAGCGCATGGCGCAACAGGCGCGTCACCCCCAGACGATGCGCAGCAGCGGCCACGTCGCGGCGCTCGAACACGCGCAGCGCCACGCTATCGCCCTGATCGACCAGCGCAGGCCAGGCATCCAGCCCGCCCGCACCCTGCACGTGCAGCGGGATCTCGTCGAAATCGAAGCCGACCACGTCCTCGCGCTGCACTTCGGCGGCGCTGCGCTGCGCGAAGGCACTGTGCGCGGCACCCGACCAGTTTGCGCGCAGCGCGGCGAGGTCGCGCCCGGTGGCGAGCGTGGCACCGGATTCGTCGCGCACCCGCACGCGCAGATGCAGGTGCGGCGGCAGCACGATGCCAGCGAAGTCGGCGGCGTCGACCTCGACACCGGTGACGCGCTGCAGGTAAGCCGCCAGCGCGCGCGCCAGCGGCTCGTCGCGCGGCGTTTCGGCGGCGCAGAAGGCGCGCGCGAAATCCGGCGCCGGCACGAAATTGCGGCGCAGCGACTTGGGCAGTCCACGGATCAGCTCGGCGACTTTTTCCGGGAGCAGCCCGGGCACCAGCCATTGCAGGCGCGCCGCGGGGACCGCGTTCAACAGCGCCAGGGGGACGCGCAGAGTGACGCCGTCATCTTCGCTGCCGGGCGTGTACCGGTATTCCAGCGGCAGGCGCTGGCCCGCCAGTTCCAGCACGGCCGGATACGCGCCCGCGCTGCCGGCATCGCTGTCGAGCAGATCGCTCAGTGACCAGAACAGGGCAGCGCGCTGGGCGGCGCTGGCCTGCTTGTGCCAGGCCATCAGCGCCGAGGTGCTGGCGATGGACTCCGGCAGTTTGCCGGCGAAGAACGTCGCGCGCGTGGCGGCGGTCTGCAGCAGGCCGGCGCGGCGCTGCTGCGCCTCGATGCGCTCGGCCTCGGCCAGCACGCGACGGTTGCCGGAAAGAAAATCCAGCCGCGCATCCAGCGCGCACTCGGCCAGCGCCTGTTCGAGGAAAATCGCGTGCGCCTGCGCCAGATCCTGGCGCTGGAACGGCACCGTGCGGCGCTCGGCCAGCACCAGCCCGAACAGGCCCACCTGTTCGTAGGCCAGCACCGCGCCGCGCGCGCGCGACCAGTGCGGATCGGCATAGGCGCGCTTGAGCAGATGCGCGGCCTGGCGTTCGATCCAGGCCGGTTCCACGCGCGCGTTCATCAGCCCGTACACGCGGCCGTTGAGGTCCAGCACCTGCGCCGAAAACAGCCACGGCGGCGGCGCCTTGGCCACCGCCGAGCCGGGAAAAATCTGCCAGCGCCGCTCGCGCGTGCCGCGGTAGCCGCGCTGGGTGTCCTTGTTGCCATCGTCCCGGCGCGCGACCTGGGTCGGCAAGCCAGCCAGCAGCGCGCAATGGATGGCTTCATCGTGGCGCGCAGGGTCGCCCGCCGCCGCACGGGATGCGGAGCCGGGCGCCGCTACCGCGGAAGTAGACCCGGCAGCGCGGCGCGCACGTGGCTGGCCGCGTTCCCGTCGCGTGGCCGCGGCCACATCGGCATCCGCTACCTCCGGTTCCCGGCCACCTTCGAGCACACGCAGTTGCCGATGCAGCTCGCGCCACTCGCGCATGCGCAGAAAGCTCACGAAATGGCGCTCGCACCAGTCGCGCAGTTTCGACTGGGTGAGCTCTTCGTGCGCCTCCTGGTAGGCCGCCCACAGATTGAGCACGCCGAGGAAGTCGGAGCGTTTGTCGGCGCACACCGCGTGCGCGGCATCGGCGGCGGCGCGCGCCTCGGCGGGGCGTTCGCGCGGATCCTGGATGCTGAGGAACGCCACCAGCACACGCAGCGGTTCGGCCACGCCCAGACGCCGGCCCTCGACCAGCATGCGCGCCAGGCTCACGTCGACCGGCAGCGCGGCGATGTCGCGGCCGCTGCGGGTGAGCTTGCGCGCGTCGTCCACCGCGCCGATCTCGGCCAGACGCCGCCAACCCTCGGCCCACGCGCGTGGCTCCGGCGCGTCGATGAATGGGAACGACTCGACCTCGCCCAGACCCAGGCTCAGCATGCGCAGGATCACGCCGGCCAGCGCGCTGCGCTTGAGCTCGGGGTCGGCGTAACGCGGCCGTGCGGCGAAATCGTCCTCGGCGTACAGGCGCACGCACACGCCGGGGCCGATGCGGCCACAGCGGCCCTTGCGCTGCTCGGCCGCCGATTGCGCGATCGGCTCGATATAGAGACGTTCGATCTGGCTGCGCGCACTGTAACGCTTGACGCGCGCGCTGCCGCTGTCGATGACGTAGCGGATGCGCGGCACGGTGAGCGAGGTTTCGGCGACATTGGTGGCCAGCACCACACGCCGCGCCGGGCCGGGATGAAACACGCGGTCCTGCTCGGCGGCAGACAGGCGCGCGTACAGCGGCAGGATTTCGGTGTGCCGGTAGCGGCGCCGCTCCAACGCCAGATGCGTATCGCGGATCTCGCGCTCGCCGGGCAGAAACACGAGCACGTCGCCGCGGCCATCCTCATGCGTGATTTCGTCCAGCGCCGCAGCCACCTGCTCGGGCAGGTTGGCCTCGCCGCGACCTTGTGGCGGCCGCCAGCGCAGCTCCACCGGATGGCCGCGCCCTTCCACCTCGATCACCGGCGCACCGCCGAAATGCTGCGCGAAGCGCGCGGTGTCCAGCGTGGCCGAAGTGACGATGAGCTTGAGATCGGGCCGCCGCTGCAGCAGGCGCTGCAGATAACCCAGCAGGAAATCGATGTTGAGGCTGCGCTCGTGTGCCTCGTCCAGCACCAGCGTGTCGTACGCCGACAGGGTGCGATCGCCCTGGGTCTCGGCCAACAGGATGCCGTCGGTCATGAACTTGACCAGCGCACGCTCGCCGACCTGCTCGTTGAAGCGCACCTGGAAGCCGACCAGCGCGCCAACCTCGGTGTGCAGCTCCTCGGCCACGCGCCGCGCCACCGCGCGCGCGGCCAGGCGCCGTGGCTGCGTGCAACCGATCATGCCGGCCACGCCGCGTCCGGCGGCCAGGCACAGCTTGGGCAGTTGCGTGGTCTTGCCCGAGCCGGTCTCGCCGGCCAGGATCAGCACCGGGTGCGCGCGGATGGCGGCGACGATGTCCGCGGCGTGGCGCGCGATCGGCAGGGCCGCGTCCACCGTACATTGCGGCACGCTGGTGGCACGCGCAGCGCGACGCTGCCGCGAAGCGTCGATGTCGCGCGCCAGCGCCGCCAGTTTCCCGGCGTCAGGCGCCGCGCCGAGCGCGCGCAGTCGCACCGCCAGCCGCGCACGCTCGCGCGTCAGCACCGTTTCCAGCTCGCGGCGCAGCTCGCTGATTGAGGTCATGCCCTTGATGTCGGCGCGCGCTGGCGCCACGTATTTAAAGTGGCGCATGATAGTTGAGGTGGCATGTATCCCTGCCCAGCGCTCCATGCGCAGACCTTATCAACCAAGGAGAACGTCATGGCCATCGAAATCGGCCTGAGCAAGAAAGAACGCGAAACCATCGCCAAGAGTCTGTCGGTGCTGCTCGCGGATACGTATTCGCTGTACCTGAAGACCCACGGCTTCCACTGGAACGTCACCGGACCGATGTTCAACACCCTGCATCTGATGTTCGAGACCCAGTACAACGAGCTGTGGCTCGCCGCGGATCTGATCGCCGAGCGCATGCGTGCGCTGGATGTCTACGCGCCGGGCTCCTACAGCCAGTTCGGCAAGCTCAGCACGATCAAGGAAGAAACCGGCGTGCCCGACTGGAAGGCCATGGTGCAGCAACTGGTCGACGGCCACGAATCCTGCGTGCGTATCGGCCGCGCCACGTTCAAGCTGGCCGACAAGGCCGACGACCAGCCCACCGCCGATCTGGCCACGCAGCGCCTGCAATACCACGAGAAGACAGCGTGGATGTTGCGCTCGCTGCTGCGCTGATGCGCCCGGCGCGCCTGAGCGCGCCATGAAATCCGGCGCCGGCTGCATTGGCCGGCGCCGGCCAGTCCGCTAAGCTCGCGCACTTGAGCCGCGCTGGTTGCGGCGCGTGAGCTTGGCGTTTGTCCCCCTCCTCCGCATCCCCCGCCCGCTCGTGGTTGCGCGCGTTGCTGCTGGCCTTGCTGGTGGCCGCCGCCAACTTCGGCCTGTGGGCCTGGGCCAACCGTCCGGTCGCTGCACCGGGCTGGAGCGGACCGATTCACGGTTTCGCCTACAGCGCTTACCGCCGCTTCCAGAGCCCGCTGACCGGCGACTATCCAACCCCGGCCGAGATCAGCTCGGACCTGGCCACGTTGTCGCAGTACACGCACCGCATCCGCACCTACGCCTCGCTGCAGACGCCGGAAATCCCGCGCCTGGCGCGCAATTACGGCATGCACGTGATGGCCGGCGCCTGGCTGGATTCGGACAAGCGCCACAACGAGCAGGAGCTGCAGGCGCTGATCGAGCAGGCGCATCGCTACCCGCACACCATCACCCGCGTGATCGTCGGCAACGAGGTGCTGCTGCGCCACGACATGGCGCCGACCGAATTGATGCGCTACCTCGACCGCGCGCGCGCCGCCATCCGCCAGCCGGTGTCCACCGCCGAGCCCTGGCACATCTGGGAGACCTACCCGGAGCTGGCCGACCACGTCGATTTCATCACCGTGCACCTGCTGCCCTACTGGGAGGGCGTGCCGCGCAAGGACGCGGTGGGCAACGTGCTGGTGCACTACGAGCAGCTCAAGCGCATGTTCCCCGGCAAGCCCATCGTGATCGGCGAGGTCGGCTGGCCGAGCAACGGTGACCGCTACCGCTACGCCGAGCCCAGCTTGGCCAACGAGGCGCTGTTCCTGCGCCAGTGGCTCAACGTGGCCAAGGCGTACCACATCGATTACTACTTGATGGAAGCCTTCGACCAGCCGTGGAAGGAGAGCCTGGGCGAAGGCCGCGTCGGCGCCTACTGGGGCATGTTCGGCGCCGACCGCAAGCTGAAGTTCCCGCTCACCGGTCCGATCCTCGAAGATCCGCACTGGCCGTGGAAGGCGCTGGCGGCGTCCTTGCTGGCGCTGCTGCCGATGCTGCTGTTCGCGCGCTATTTCGAGCGCTTCCGCGTGCGCGGGCGACTGTTTTTCCTGGCGCTGATGCAGCTCGCCGCAGGGCTGATCGCGTGGTCGGTGACGGTGCCGTTCGCCTTTTATCTCGACCCCGTCGATTGGGCCATGCTGGTGATCCTGTTCCCGGCGCAGCTGGCGATCCTCGCCGTGCTGCTGATCAACGGCTTCGAGTTCGTCGAGGTGCTGTGGCACCGGCGCTGGCAGCGACATTTCCCGCTGCTGGAAGCGCTGCCCAGCGAGCGCCAGCCCTTCGTGTCGATCCATCTGGCCTGCTACAACGAGCCGCCGGAGATGGTGATCGCCACGCTCGACTCGCTGGCCGCGCTCGATTACGCGCACTTCGAGGTGCTGGTGATCGACAACAACACCCGCGACGAGGCGGTGTGGACACCGGTGCAGGCCTACTGCGAAAAACTCGGCCCGCGTTTCCGCTTCTACCACTTGGCCCAATGGCCGGGCTTCAAGGCCGGCGCATTGAACTTCGGCCTCAAGGAGACCGATCCGCGCGCCGAGGTCGTGGCCGTGGTCGATGCCGATTACGTGGTGCACGCGGACTGGCTGTCGCGCCTGTGCGGTTACTTCGAGAATCCCAAGGTCGCCGTGGTGCAGTGCCCGCAGGCGCACCGCGACTTCGAGCACAACGCGTTCCGGCGCATGACCGCGTGGGAGTTCGATGGCTTTTTCCGCATCGGCATGCACCACCGCAACGAGCGCAACGCCATCATCCAGCACGGCACGATGACCTTGGTGCGGCGCGCGGCACTGGAGGGCGACGGCGGCTGGTCGGAGTGGACCATCTGCGAGGACGCCGAGCTGGGCCTGCGCCTGATGCACGCGGGCTACGATCTGGTTTACGTCGACGCAGTGATGGGCAGGGGCCTGACCCCGGCCGATTTCACCGCCTACAAATCGCAGCGCTACCGCTGGGCGTTCGGCGCCATGCAGATCCTCAAGGCGCGCTGGCACTGGATGACCGAGCCCGGACCGCTGACGCCGGGCCAGCGCTTCCACTTCCTGACCGGCTGGTTCAGCTGGTTCGCCGATGCGCTGCACCTGGTATTCACCCTGATGGCGCTGATCTGGACCGCGCTGATGCTGCTGTTTCCGCAGTACTTCAGCCTGCCGCTGAAACTGTTCCTGATTCCGGTGCTGGGCTTCTTCGTGGCCAAGGCCGTGTTCGGCATCTGGCTCTACCGCAAGCGCGTGCCGTGTTCGTGGCGCGACACGCTGATGGCGGCGATCGCCAGCATGGGCCTGTCGCACGCCATCGCACGCGGTATCTGGTGGGGCCTGGTCAAGCAGAAGGGCGAGTTCGTGCGCACCGCCAAACAGCGCCGCCTGCACGGCCGCCCCAGCGCCTTCGCCGCGGTACGCGAGGAGCTGTTCATGGTGCTCGGCCTCGGCGCCGCCATTGTCGGCATGGTGCTGCTGTTCGGCGGCAGGTACGAGGAAGGCAAGCTGTGGATCGCCATCCTGATCGCCCAGTCCATTCCCTATCTGGCCGCCCTGGCCGGTGCCTGGCTGGCGCACCGCGAGGGCGAGCGCGTGGGCTGATGGTCCGCAGCATGCTCGAGCAGATCGTCAACTATCGTCCATTGACGCCCGGCCTTGCCAGTTCGGGACAACCCGACGCAGTGGAATGCGCCGCCATCGCCGCCGCGGGCTACCAGCTGGTCGTCAATCTCGGCCTGCATGGCACCGAGTACGCACTGCCCGACGAGGCTGGCACGGTGCGCGCTCTGGGCATGGATTACGCGCAAATCCCGGTGGTGTTCGGCACGCCGAAACACGACGATCTGCGCAGGTTTTTCGCCGTGATGGATGCACATCGCGACTGCAGGATCTGGGTGCATTGCGCGGCCAACAAGCGCGCGTCGGTGTTCGTGGGCCTGTGGCTGCACCTGCGCTGCGGCGTACCGGTCGCCACGGCTTTCGCGCCGCAGCGGGACATCTGGCAGCCCGATGCGGTATGGGCGCGCTTCATCGCCGATGCGCTCGGCCCGCCGCACGGCTGAAGCCTACCGTGCGCAACGACACCGGCGTAGCATGCCCACGCCATCCCTGCGGAGCGCAGCACCATGACCACGCCCGGACTGACCTTCTACACCAACCCCAAATCGCGCGGCCGCATCGTGCGCTGGATGCTGGAGGAAACCGGCGCGCCCTACGCCACCGAAGTTCTCGAATACGGCACCAGCATGAAGGCCGCGCCGTATCTGGCGATCAATCCGATGGGCAAGGTGCCGGCCATCCGTCACGGCGACACCGTGGTCACCGAATGCGCCGCCATCTGCGCCTACCTGGCCGATGCGTTTCCGCAGGCCGGTCTGGCGCCGCCTGCGCACAGCGCCGCGCGCGGCCCCTACTACCGCTGGCTGTTCTTCGCCGCCGGTCCGCTGGAAGCGGCGTGGACCAACCAGGCGCTGGGGGTGACCGTGCCCGAGGAGCGCGCGGCCATGGTCGGTTACGGCTCCTTCGAGCGCGTACTCGACGTGCTGGAAGGCGCGATCGGCGCGCGCGAATACCTCGTCGACGACCGCTTCAGCGCGGCCGATGTCTACGTCGGTTCGCAACTCGGCTTCGGCATGCAGTTCGGCATGATCGACAAGCGCCCCACCTTCGCGCGCTACTGGGCCGCGTTGGAAGCGCGGCCCGCCAAGCAGCGCGCCGATCAACTCGATGGCGCGATGACGTGATCGGCCGCGGTGAACTTTGGCTGCGACTCAGGGTCTGCGAAAATCAGGACTGGCTGCTGCGGGTGTGACCACGCGCGAGAACCTCCATCCCATGGCTGCCGGCAGCGCCATGCACCAGGCTGGCGCCAGGTTGCGACGCGGTCGTGCCGGTCGTGCCGGTCGTGCCTGGGCGCTGGCCGGCTGGCTGTCACTGCTGATGGCGTTGGTCCCGGCCGCCGCCGCATCCGCGCCGCAGCTATCCGGCACACGCCTGTTGTGGGCAGGCCCGGATGCCAGCCGGCCCGCATCGATCCCGGGCAAGGATTACCGCATCGAGCCGATACAGGCGCGCGATGCCGCGGGTGCGGTGATCGGCGTGCCCGCGTTTGCGCTGGATGTTTATCTGGGTGCGCCGGATCTGGGCTGGGACAGCGTCAAGCTTGCCAAGCTGCCGGTGGTGCCGGGAACCATTCCGGCCGCTGTGCGCAAACGCATCAGCCTGATCTACAGCACCGATCGTGGTTGGCTGGCCGTGCCACGCGGGTGGCGGCCCCGGCGAGTGGCCGACGGAATGGATGGAACCTCTGCCCTGCTCTATTCCGCATCCGGTGGCTTCGATCACGGCTGGCTTTCGCTGGAGGTGATTCCCGTCTGTCAGGTGTGCGTATGGGATCAGACCAACGGCTTCATTCCGGCGGCTTACAAACTCGTGGGCCGCGCGGATGGCTTCACGCAGGTCGATCCGCCCGTGCGTTGGCTGGTACCCAAGCCCTTGTCCCTGCGCCACCCCACGCCCTGCGTCGCGGAATTGCGCTATCGCATGCCCGGCTCGGGCATGAGCATCCGCCAGACCGTGCAGATGATCGTCCCCAAGGTCGGCTACGCGCCTTCCTCGCGCAGCATCCATGTGGCCATGCCGCCAGGCGATGGCGCGCTCGCGCGCTATCTCGCGCGGCAGTTCCTCACGCTCACGCCCCAACCGCACTCCTGCATGCTGGGGCATGGCACAGCGACCACGGCGTCGGCTACAGCTCGCGCAGCGCCACGCTGACCGGCACGCGCGCGGCGCGCAGCGCGGGGAAGATGCCGCCGATGAAGCCGATCGCCAGCGCCCACTTCAGGCCCTGCACCAGCAGCGCTGGACTCACGTGGAACTGGAACACCACCTGGCTGAAATCCGCGCCCAGGGTGGACACCGTATAGCCGTTGAACAGCCCCCAGGCGATGGCGCCGCCGAGCACGCCGCCGAGCAGCGCCAGCAGCAGCGTCTCCAGCAGCACCGCCAGCACCACCGGCAGGCCGCCGAAACCCAGCGCGCGCAGGGTGGCGATCTCGCGACCGCGCGCGCTGACCGCCGCGTACATGGTGTTGAGCGCGCCGAAGATCGCACCCAGCGCCATGATCACGCCGACGCTGATGCCGACGACGCGGATCACCCGGGTCACGCCCTCGGACTGCGCGGCGTAGTAGGCACGCGTGGTCTGCACCATCACGTGCAGTTGCGGATTGGACAGCAACGCGGCCTTGAGCATGGCGAAATCGGCGGGCCTGGCCAGGCGCACGATCACCGATGAGAATCCGCCGCGGCGGTAGGCACTGGCCACGGTATCGGCATCGGCCCACAGCTCGGAATCATGCGCATCGCCAGCCTTGAACACGCCGACCACTTTCCACGGCTGGCTGCCGAGGCGCACGCTATCGCCCAGCTTCACACCGGAAAACTCGCGCTCGGCACCGCTGCCGACCACCAGTTCGCGCAGGCCGGGCGTGAACCAGCGCCCCTGGATCAGCTTGACCTTGCCATGCGCCGCGCGCGCCAGCGGGCCGACGCCGCGCAGCTCGACATTGGCGTCACTGCTGCTGCCGCGCTTGGGCAGATTGGCCACGACGACGAGCTCGGGCGAGGTCAGTGGCACGCCCCGGGCGTCGCGCGCGATGCCTGGCGCCTGCGCGATCAGCGTCACCTCGCCGCGCGTGAGTCCCGATGCGAGTTCGCCGGTGGAACCGGCGCGCAGCACGATGGCGGTGTCGCTGCTGCCAGTGGCGCGCAGCGTCTGCGCCAGCCCGCCGCCCATGGCCAGCAGCGCCACCAGCACGCCGACCACGCCGGCGATGCCGACCAGGATCACCGAGCTGGCGCCGATGCGTTGCGGCAGCGTGCTCAGACCCATGCGCGCCACCGCCAGCGCCTGACGGCCGCGCCGCGTCAGCAGCATGGCGCCGGCACCGACTGCGACCAGGATCAACAGCAGCCACCACGGCGACCTGATCCACAGATACAGGCCCAGCAGCAGGGCCAGCCATGTCGCGGCATTGATCAGAAAGCGCATGGTGATCTCCTCAGCGTCCGGCCAGCGCATCGACGATTTGCAGACGCATGCCGCGCAGCGCCGGCAGTGCACCCACCAGCAGACCGATGATCACCATCAGGCCCAGTGCCACGCCCCAACTGTGCAGCCCCAGCGGCGGCAGCGGCAGGGCGCCGCCGCTGGCAGCGCTGACCATCGGCGTCAGCAGCATCGCCAGGCCCATGCCCAGCACGCCACCGAGCACGATCAGCAGCACCGATTCGGCCAGCACCAGCGCCAGCACGGTGCGATCCTGGAAGCCCAGTGTCTTCAGCACCGCGAGTTCCGGGATGCGCTCGCGCACCGCCTGCGCCATCGTGTTGCCGGTCAGCAGCAGCAGGGTGAAGAACACCGCCGCCATGATGCCGCCCGCGATCAAACCGATGTCGCCGATCTGCTTGGCGAACGACGCCTGGAACGCCTGTTCGGTCTGCGTCCTGGTTTCGTGGTCCGAGTTGCGGCTGAGCGCATCGATGGCCTGCGCCACGCGATCAGAGTCCGCCGGATTGGCCAGATTGACCACGTACCAGCCGACCAGGTTCTTCATGTAGGCGTTGCCCTCGTCGAAGTATTTCCAGTGGAACAGGAACTGCTGCTCAACCGCCTTCAACTTGGGGTTCGCGGTGGTGAAGATGCCGACGATCTGGAAATTCCAGTCATTGCTGCCATTGGTGCGCGGAAAGATGCCGGCGATCAGCGGCACGCGCTGACCCAGCTTCCAGCCAAACTGTTTCGCCAGCGCCGCGCCCACCACCGCGCCATCGCGCGTGTCGGCGAAGGCCTTGGCCTGCGCTGGCGGCAATTCATAGCGATCATGGAACAGGCCGAGATAATTCGTGCTGATCGCGAAGTTGGGGAAAAACGGCGTCGGGTGCTGGTAATAGCCGCCGAACCAGTTGGCCCAGGCAACCTGCTTGACGCCGGGCACGCGCTCGATGGACGTGAGCAGCGAGATCGGCAAGGGCTGCGTGATCGACAGCTTGGAGCTGACGATCATGCGCCCCGAGCCGGCCAGTTGATCGCCGGCATCGAACGCCGTGCGCACCGCGTC
The DNA here is from genome assembly GCF_002077135.1 of Metallibacterium scheffleri. Classification (NCBI taxonomy): domain Bacteria; kingdom Pseudomonadati; phylum Pseudomonadota; class Gammaproteobacteria; order Lysobacterales; family Rhodanobacteraceae; genus Metallibacterium; species Metallibacterium scheffleri. The sequence continues at coordinate 2,048,894 of NZ_LDOS01000002.1, forward strand.
GAGCATGCCGAACAGCAAAAATGCCGTGAGCACCGAGAACAGCGTGAACAGCGTGCGCGCCTTGCGCCGCCACAGTGCCGCCCAGACCAGCGAGAAGTATTTCATCGCGCCACTCCTCAGGCGGGCTGCGCGACGCGCGCGGCGCCGACCAGCTCGCCCTTGTCCAGATGCACCATGTGCGTGGCGTGCTCGGCCGCGCGCGGATCGTGGGTGACCATGACGATGGTCTTGCCGTGCGCGCGATTGAGCTGCTGCAGCAGGCCCAGCACCTCCTCGGCCGCGGCGCGGTCGAGATCGCCAGTGGGTTCGTCGCAGACCAGCAGGGTCGGGTCGGTGACGAAGGCGCGGGCGATGGCCACGCGCTGCTGCTGGCCTCCGGACAGTTCGCCGGGCTTGTGGCTGGCGCGATCTGCCAGGCCCACCAACTGCAGCGCGATGGCGGCGCGCTTGCGCCTCTCGCTGGCCGATAATTTGGTCAGCAGCAGCGGCAGCTCCACGTTTTTCTGCGCGCTCAGCATGGGCAGCAGGTTGTAGAACTGGAACACGAAGCCGACGTGCGCCGCGCGCCAGCGTGCCAGCGCCGCGCCGGACAGCTTGTCGATGCGCTGGCCGCCGATGACGATGCTGCCGGCCGATGGCGTATCCAGCCCGCCGATCAGGTTCAGCAGCGTGGTCTTGCCCGACCCGGACGGCCCCATCAGCGCGAAGAAATCGCCCGCGGCCACGTCCAGATTCACGCCCTGCAGAACCGGGATCGCCTGCTTGCCGCGTCGGTAGGTCTTGCCCAGGTCGCGGATCTCGATCAGGTTCGCACTGCCCGTCTGGACTGCGTTCATGGCCTCACTCCTGCGCCGCCGTGGCGACGCGCACCGTTGCGCCCGCGCGCAGATTTGCGCCAGGCTGGATCACTACCTGCTCGCCGGCCGCCAGCGCGCCATCGACCTGGCGCAGGTCGCCCAGACTGGCCAGCACCCGCACCGGCACGCGCTCGATACGCGCATCGCGCACGCGCCACACGGCCTTGCCGGACGCCGTATCGATCAGTGCGGCGGCCGGGATCAGCACGCCCTGCGGCACCGCGCTGGGGGCCACCGCACGCTCGAGAAAATTCACCCGCACGCCCATGTCCGGCAGGATGCGCGGGCTTTTCTGCAGCAGCGCCACGCGCACCTTGACCGTGGCCTTGGCCTTGTCGGCGGTGGGCACGATGGCGATCACCCGCGCGGGGATGCGCCAGTCGGGATACGCGTCCAGCACCGCCTCGGCGGGCTGGCCGGCATGCACGCGGTGGATATAGGACTCGTTGACGTCGACGTCGACCTCCAGCGAGTTCATGTCGACGATGGTGGCCACGCCGGTGCGGGTGAAGCCACCGCCGGCGGACAGCGGCGAGACGATCTCGCCGACCTGCGCGGCCTTGTCGGTGATCACCCCGGCGAAGGGCGCGCGCACGAAGGTGTAGTCGTAATTGACCTCGGCCACCCGGCGCTGCGCGGCGGCCACCGCGATCTGCTCGCGCGCATCGGCCAGTGCGGCCTCGGCGCTGGACGCGCTGGCCACGGCCTGATCCAGCGATTGCCTGGATGCCAGACCCTTGTCCACCAGCGTGCGCTCGCGGTGCAGGGTGATGCGCGCCAGCGTGGCGTTGGCCTGGTATTGGCCCAGCGCGGCGCGCGCGGCGGCCTCGTTGGCACGCGCCAGAGCGAGTTGCGCCTTGGCCTGGCTGTCGTCCAGACGCGCCAGCAGTTGCCCGGCCTGCACGTGCTCGCCCTCCTCGACGTGCACTTCGGTCAGGCGGCCGGTGATCTGCGCCGACACCGTGGCCTCGCGCCGCGCGGTGACGTAGCCGGTGGCCTGCAGCACCGAGCCCGAACCCGCCGCGCTGGCCGGCGCCTGCACCGTCGCCACCTGTACCTGCGGCGCGCGCGCGGCACGCCAGACCAGCGCGCCAGCGAGCAGCGCCACGAGCACGATCAGCGCTGCCACGAGCCACGGCCAGCGCCGCCGCGGCGCGGGCAGATCGCGATCGGCGCGCTCGATGCGCAATTGCTGCAGCAGATCCTGCGGGCTTTGGCTCATGGTGTTCGACACTCGGCGACGATGTCGCGGACAGTGGCCAGCTTGACGTGAGCGCAGCGTAGACGGAACGCGCGCCGGTCAGTCATCGCGACTGACAGCTGTCAGCCGGGTGATGCGCGGTTGAGACAGTGACGGAACTCGGAACATAGCGCTGCATGGGATCGCACCATCCTCGTCATCCCCGCGCAGCAACGTCATCCCCGAGTGGTTGCGTCGGGGACGAGGATCCAGCAGCGTTAGCGCACGTTGCGCTGGATACCCGCATGCGCGGGCATGACGACGTGGGGGCTGCCCACGACCGGAATCCAGCCTCTCAGCTCACAACCAGCCCTTCTGCCGCGCCAGCCGGTAGGCCTCGATGCGGTTGCTCACGCCGAGCTTGCCGATGGCCTCCGACAGATAATTGCGCACCGTGCCGTGGGTCAGGTTGAGGCGCTGCGCGATTTCGCTGGCGGCCACGCCCTCGCCCGCCAGGCGCAGCACCTGGCGCTCGCGGTCGCTGAGCGGGTCGGCCTCGCTCCATGCCTCGATCGCCAGTTGCGGATCGATGGCGCGGCCGCCGCGCTGCACGCTGCGCAGTGCCTCGGCCAGTTTCTCGGCGGGGGCGTCCTTCAGCAGATAGCCGGCCACGCCAGCGTCCAGCGCACGGCGCAGGAATCCGGCGCGCGCGAAGGTGGTGACGATGACGACCTTCACTGGCAATGCGTGGCGCTGCACGCGCTGCGCCAGTTCCAGCCCGGTGAGGCCGGGCATCTCGATGTCGGTGACCAGCACGTCGGGCTTGAGGCGCTGCAGTTCGCGCCAGGCCGCCTCGCCGTCGCCGGCGCGGCCGACGACTTCGATATCGGATTCCATGTTGAGCAGCGCGGCCAGCGCGCCCAGCACCAGCGACTGATCCTCGGCCAGCAGCACGCGCATCATCGGCCACGCCCCGCCACCGCGCCGCTCATGGCTGCGGCCGGGATGGTAGCCGCGTCCGCCGGCGCGTCCGCGGGCACGTCGATGCCGATCAGCCGCGCCACCGGCGCCAGCGGCAGTTCGGCGCACAGGCGCGTGCCGCAGCCGGTGGGCGCGTCGATGCTCAGCGCGCCGCCCAGCACGGTCAGGCGTTCGCGCATGCCGGCCAGGCCGTTGCCCTCGCGCAGCACGCCGCCGCGGCCGTCGTCGCCGATGCACAGGCGCGCCCGCGCGGCGTCCTGCTCGAGGTGAATCACCACCCGCGTCGCCTGCGCGTGGCGCAGCACGTTGGTGGCGGCCTCGCGCAACACCATGGCCAGCGCGGCATCCTGCGCCTCGGGCAGATTGGTGGCATGGATGCGGTTGTCCACGTGCACGCCGGCGGTTTCCAGCAACAGCCGCGCACTGGCCAGCTCGGCCATCAGCCGCGGCGCGCGCAGGCCGCTGACCGCGGCGCGCACCTCGGCCAGCGCTGCACGCGCCACGCGCTCGACCTCGCGCATCTCGCGTCCCGCCGCGATGGCGTCGCGCTCGACCAGGCGCGCGGCCAGCTCGCTCTTCAGCGCCACCAGCGACAGCGTGTGCCCGAGCAGATCGTGCAGGTCGCGGCCGATGCGCTCGCGCTCGGCGCTGGCGCCGAGGCGGCGCACCTCGTCGTGGCTCAGGCGCAGGCGCGCGTCGCTGACGCCCTTGGCGCGGTACATCAGGTTCATGCCGCCCACGGCCAGTGCCCAGAACGTCACGCTGAGCGTGTTCGGCCAGCTCCAGCCCAGCCACTGCGCTTCGGCCATGAACGCCGCCACCATCAGCACCATCACCAGCACACCGACCCGCGTGCTGCGAAAGGCGAAGGCAGCGAACACGCAGGCGTAGATGATGTAGACCATCGCCCCCCAGTTGAGCGGCGCCAGCACGAAACCCAGCGCCGCCAGTGCCGGCACGTAGCGCCAGGTCGCCCGCGCCGGCACACTGTAGGCGCGCAGGTAGAACCACAGAAACAGCGCATAGCCCAACGCAGTCGCCGGCAGCCAGTCGTGCAGCGGCGTGCCGCTGAGCAGGGGCACGGCGATGATCCAGAAGCTCCAGACCAGATTGATCAGCGCGAAACGCCAGCGGCGCGTGCGCCTGTCCGCCATGCCGGAACGGGCCAGCACGGAATCCGGGGCGATGGAGAGCAGCGACATGTCATGACCCTCGCGTGGACGGCGCCAGCCGCCTCAACCGCTGCGCCGCAGTCTACGCACGGCCAGCGCGAAAAACACCGCCGTGAACAGCAGCAGCGCCGCGATCGGCGGCCACGCCGGTGCCCGCGCCATGCCCACCGCGCGCAGGCTGAGCTCGCCCAGATACCAGGCCGGCCACAGCGGCGCGATCTGTTGCAGCAGATGCGGCATCGCGTTCATCGGCACCCACAACCCGGACAGGAACGACATCGGCAGGTAGATGAGGTTGGCCAGCGCCGGCGCCGCCTGCGCGCTGGCGCGGCTGCCGATCAGCAGGCCGATGGCGCAAAACGGCAGCGCGCCCAGCAGCATCGCGCCGAGCAGCCCCAGCCATTGCAGCGGCGCCAGGCGCACCGCGCCGACCGTAACCGCCAGCGCGGCCAGGATCACGAAGATCAGCAGCGCGAACAGCAGCGCCATCACCATCTTCGCGGCCAGATACGCGCCCGGCGGCACCGGCAGCGCGCGCTTCAGCATCAGCAGGCCGCGCTCGCGATCCACCGCCACGCCGATGCCGAAGCCGAACAGCCCCGGCGACATCACCCCGAACGCGGCCATGCTGCCCAGCACGTACACCGCCTGCTGCGCATTCTTGCCGGCGAAGACCACGCCGAACAGCAGGTAGAACATCGCCGGGAACACCAGCATCGGCAGCGCCGCGCCGGGCATGCGCAGCACGCGCAGGAATTCGTACCACGCGTCCATGGCGTAGATGCGCGCGAGGCGCGGCAGTGGCATGGCTTCGACGGCGTTCATCAGGCGGCCTCGCGGGTCAGTTCGGTGAAGGCCTCGCCGAGGCCGGCGCGGCGCACTTCCAGCGCGCTGAGCGTGGCGTCTTCGGCCAGCAGGCGGCGCAACACCGGCTCGGGCTCGCGCACGCTCAGCGTCAGCACGCCGGCGGCGCACTCGCAGCTCTGCACGCCGGGCCAGGCACGCAGGGTGTCGACGCCGAGCGCGCTGCGGCAGCGGATGCGCGTGCCCGCGCTGCGTGCGCGCATCTCCTCGACGCTGCCCGCGGCCAGCACGCGCCCCCGCGCCAGCACGACGACGCGATCGGCCAGCGCCTCGGCCTCCTCCAGGTAATGCGTGGTCAACAGGATCGCGCAGCCTTCGCCGAGCAAAGCGCGCAGCGTCGCCCACAGGCGCTCGCGCGCAGCAATGTCCATGCCCACCGTGGGCTCGTCGAGAAACAGCATCTCCGGGCGCCCGCACAAGGCCAGCGCGAACTGCACGCGGCGCTGCTGGCCGCCGGACAGTTTGCCGTAGGGGCGCTGCAACACATCGCCGATACCGGCCAGATCCGCGCATTCGGCCAGCGCGCGCGGCTGCGGGTAGTAGTTCGCGGTCATGCGCAGCAGCTCGCCGACGCGCAGCGTGTCCGGCAAGGCGCCGTTTTGCAGCATCACCCCGATGCGCCGCCGCGGCGCGAGGGTCTGCGGATCGGCGCCGAACAGTTCGACCGTGCCGGCATCGGCGCGGATCAAGCCCAGCAGCAACGCGATCGCCGTGCTTTTGCCGGCGCCGTTGGAGCCGAGCAGGGCCAGCAACTGCCCGCGCGCCAGGCGCAGATCGACGCCATCCAGGGCGCGCTGCGCGCCGTAGGTCTTGCGCACGGCGTGCAACACGGCCAGCGGCGCCGCGACGGATGCGTCGGTGGTAGAGGTCGATGCGTTGCGCGTCATGGCCGGCTCCCGTGTCAATGCCAGTGTCGCGGCCGGGCGCCCATGCCGGCAGTCGCGCACGTCAGCCATCGGCCTTGACACGCGTCATGCGCCAGCCGCCACGCGCGGTCGCCGCTTGCCCACGGCCGCGCTGGTACTACCATGCGCAGCTTGCCTGCAGCGGATCACGCACCATGCCCGTCCTGTTCACGCCCCCCGCCCCCGTCAGCCTGCCGATCCAGGGCAGCAGCCAGCGCTTTCCGGTGCATCGCGTGTACTGCATCGGGCGCAATTACGGCGACCACGTGCGCGAGATGGGTGGCGACGCCCAACGCTCGCGCCCGGTGTTCTTCATGAAGCCGGCCGACGCGCTGTGGCTGGATGACGCGGTACCCTACCCCGGCGCCACCAGCGACTTGCACCACGAAGTCGAGATGGTGGTGGCCCTGCGGCACGGCGGGCACGAGATTGCCGTGGCCGATGCGCTGGCCTGCGTTTACGGTTATGGCGTGGGGCTGGACCTGACCCGCCGCGACCTGCAGAACCTTGCCAAGGCCGACGGCGCGCCCTGGGACAGCGCCAAGGGCTTCGACGCCTCGGCGCCAATCTCGGCGCTCACCCCGGCCAGCGTGTGCGGCCATCCACAGCACGCCACGCTCGCGCTTCAGGTCAACGGCGCCACGCGCCAGCAAGCCGACATCGCGCAGATGATCTGGGCGTTGCCCGAGATCATCCACGAGCTATCGAAACTGTGGACACTGCAGCCCGGCGACGTGATCTTTACCGGCACGCCGGCCGGCGTCGGTCCGCTGCTGCGCGGTGACCGCTTCCACGCCGCGCTCGGCGACATCGCCACGCTGGAAGGGCATCTGGTCTGAGCATGCGCGAGCCGATGGGCATCCGCCGACGCGCAGCACGCGCGCACTCGGCCGGGATCATGCAACACGACACCCACCATCACGTGCAGGGCTGGCGATGACGCTGCTGGCATTCGTGTTGTCGCTCGGCGTGATTTCGATCGCCGCCGGCGCGCTGGGCTCGCTGGTGGGTCTCGGCGGCGGCGTGCTGATCGTGCCGGTACTGGTGCGCTTTTACGACGTCGACATCCGTCTGGCCATCGGCGCCAGCATCGTTTCGGTGATCGCCACCTCCAGCGGCGCGGCGGCAGCCTATGTGCGCGACGAAATGACCAACTTGCGCGCCGGCATGTTCCTAGAGATCGCCACGGTCACCGGCGCCGTCACCGGCGGCTACCTCACCACGCTGCTGCCCGCGCGTTTTCTCTACATCCTCTTCGGCGTGGTGCTGGCCTACTCGGCGCTGGCCACCTACCGTCATCGCCATGCCGCCGCGCTGCTGAGCCATTCCGACGACCGCCTGGCCAACTACTTCAATTTGCACGGCCATTACCGCGACGACGCCGAGCACCGCGACTACGACTACAAGGTGAAGAACACCTGGATCGGCCTGGCCATGATGTACGTGGCCGGCATGGTCAGCGCCCTGCTCGGCATCGGCTCGGGCGCGCTGAAGGTGCCCGCCATGGACCTCGCCATGCACCTGCCGATGAAGGTTTCCACCGCCACCAGCAATTTCATGATCGGCGTCACCGCCGCGGCCAGCGCGGGAATGTATTTCGAGCGCGGCCAGATCGACCCGGTCATCGCCGCGCCCGTGGCCATCGGCGTGCTGCTGGGCTCGATGTTCGGCGCGCGTTACCTGGGTCGCGCCACCAACAAGGGCGTGCGTCTGCTGTTTGTGGTGGTGTTGATCGCGGTGGCCGCGGAGATGCTGCAGCGCGGAGTGATGGGATGAGCCGCGGACATCCGCACCCGCACGCCGCGCCGCTGCGGGCCGCTGAACTGACGCGCCGCGTACGCCAGGTGGAACTGGCGATCAGCTGGGTGTTGCGCATCGGCGTGATCGTCTCGGTGCTGGTGATCGGCGCGGGCCTGCTGTTGATGTTCCTGCACCACCCCGAGCAGGCGCGGCTTTGGGATGACGGCAGCAACTACCACGCGCTGGTACAGCCCGGCGCCTATTTCCCGCACAGCCTGGCGCAGTTGCGCGCGGCGCTCGCGGCGGGCGCAGGCAGTGGCGTGGTGGTACTGGGCGTGCTGCTGCTGATCCTCACGCCAGTATTGCGCGTGGCGGTCTCGGTGCTGTCGTTCGTGTATGAGCGCGACATGCCAATGGTGCTGGTGACACTGTTCGTGCTGACAGTCCTCGTGTTGTCGTTTGTGCTGGCCTGAAGCCTGGGCATAATGTTCCCGGTCATGCGGCCTTGGGGAGAACACCGTGGGAATGCTCAGCGAGTTCAAACAATTTGCCATGCGCGGCAACGTCATGGACCTGGCTGTCGGCGTGGTGATCGGCGCGGCTTTCGGCAAGATCATCACCGCGCTGGTGGACAACGTGATCATGCCGCCGATCGGCCTGCTCATCGGCGGCGTGGACTTCTCGGCGTGGAAATGGGTGCTGCGCGCGGCGCAGCCGGGGCACCCCGAGGTCGCCATCGCCATCGGCGTGTTCATCAACACGGTGATCCAGTTCCTGATCATCGCCCTGGCGATCTTCCTGATGGTGCGCGGGATCAACAAACTGGCGAAGCCCAAGCCCGCCGAAGCCGGTCCGCCGCCACCGCCGCCGGCCGACGTGCAATTGCTCACCGAGATCCGCGACCTGCTCAAGCAGCAGCAATAGGCCTGCGCGGTTTCAGCCCGCCGCCAGCGGCGCATGGCAGCGGAACCATTCGGCCGCCAGCACCGCCGCGGCGGCCGCGACATTCAGACTTTCCACCGCGCCGCTGCCGGGGATGCGCAGGCGCACGTCAGCCGCCGCGATGAAGGCCGCATCCAGGCCCGCGCCTTCGGTGCCCAGCGCCAGCAGCGCGCGTGCCGGCAGCGGCGCGGCGTAGATCGAGCGCGCGCGGTGCGGCGTGCTGGCCGCCACCGCAAACCCCGCCGCGCGCACCTCGGCCAGCGCGGCGGACGCAGCATGCACGGTGAGCAACGGCACCGCCTCGGCGCCGCCCTCGGCCACGCGCAGCGCGGCGGATGAGAGCAGCGCGCCGCCGCTTTCCGGCACCAGCACAGCCGCCACGCCAAAATGCGCGGCGCTGCGCAGGATCGCGCCGAGATTGTGCGGATTGCCCACGCCATCCAGCCACAGCAGCAGCGCGGGACCAGCCGGCAGGGCGCGCAGCAGCGTTTGCAGATCCGGCGCCTGCGGGCGCAGAAATGCCGCGCACACGCCCTCGTGGTGCGTGCTGGCGGAGAGTTTTTGCAACTCATCCGGCGCGACGATGCGATAACCGATGCGATGCTTGACGCACCACGCCAGCAGCGCGCGCAGTTCGCGCTGGCGCTCGGCGACCAGCCACAGCTTGCGCAAGTCCTGCGGCCGCCGCGCGAACGCGGCGAGGCAGGCGTTGACGCCGATCAGGCGCTGTTCGAGCTCACGTGCGGGCGCGGGCGATGCAGGGCTGCGCGGCGTCAGGCGTCGCGGATCGGAAGGAGGCATCGGCATGCGCGGATTATAGTGAGGGCGGCCGGGCTGCTGCGCTTTGGCCGCTGCGGGCGTTGCGGGCCATCGCGCGGCTCCGTCAGGGACGCGAAGCGCGCGCAGGAACCGCCTGGATCACTTTCCCGCTGTTGCGGTCGTTGTGGTTTTTGCGCACTGTGCAGACGCCATGCGGCATTGCGGACATCGCGCCATGACCCGATTGTTCCTGCGCATCGCCGATCTCGTCACGCTCGATGTCGATGCCATCGTCAATGCCGCCAACCCCACGCTGCTCGGCGGTGGCGGCGTGGATGGCGCCATCCACCGCGCCGCTGGCCCGCGCCTGCTGGCCGCATGCCGCGCGCTGCCCGAGGTCACACCCGGCGTGCGCTGCCCCACCGGCGCAGCCCGCATCACGCCTGCATTCGATCTACCGGCGCGCTGGGTGATCCACACGGTCGGCCCGATCTGGCAGGACGGGGCGCAGGGCGAAGCCGCGGCGCTGGCGTCGTGCTATCGCAACAGTCTGGCGCTGGCCGTGCAGGCCGGCGTGCGCAGCGTGGCGTTTCCCGCGATCAGCTGCGGCGTCTATGGCTATCCCTACGCTGCGGCCGCGCGCGTGGCACTGGCCACGCTGCACACGGCCGGCGCGGCGCAAGACCTGCGCGTGCTGCTGTGCGCCTGGTCAACTGCGGGCGCCGCCCATTACCGTGACGTCGCCGCGACGCTGGGGATCGCGCTGGCCGCGGACTGAACCACTCCACCCCTACAATGCGCCGATGCAGATCGGCCCCTACCGCATCGACCCGCCGCTGGTGCTGGCGCCCATGGCCGGGGTCACCGACAAACCCTTCCGCCTGCTGTGCAAACGCATGGGCGCGGGTCTGGCCGTGTCCGAGATGACCCACTCCGACCCACGCCTGTGGACCAGCGCCAAATCGCTGCAGCGCATGGATCACGCCGGTGAGCCCGCGCCAGTAAGCGTGCAGATCGCCGGCAGCGATCCACGCCTGCTGGCCGCTGCCGCGCGCTACAACGTGGACCACGGCGCGCAGATCATCGACATCAACATGGGCTGCCCGGCCAAGAAGGTGTGCAACGTGTGGGCCGGTTCGGCGCTGCTGCAGGACGAACCACTGGTGGCGCGCATCCTCGGCGCCGTGGTCGCGGCGGTGCCGGTGCCGGTGACGCTGAAGATCCGCACCGGCTGGGACCATGAAAACATCAACGCCGTGCGCATCGCGCGCATCGCCGAGGGCGCCGGCATCGCGGCGCTGGCGGTGCATGGGCGCACGCGCGCCGACAAATACGATGGCGCAGCCGAGTACGCCACCATCGCCGCGGTCAAGGCCGCCGTGCGCATCCCGGTGATCGCCAACGGCGACATCGACGGTCCGCACAAGGCGCGTGCCGTGCTCGATGCCACCGGCGCCGACGCGCTGATGATCGGCCGCGGCGCGCAGGGGCGACCATGGATCTTCGGCCAGATCTCACGCTATCTCGCTGACGGCGTGTTGCTGCCGGAGCCTGAACCCGCGGCGGTAGGCGAAATCCTCCGCGCGCATCTGTGCGCGCTGCATGCCTTCTACGGCGAGGATGCCGGCGTGCGCATCGCGCGCAAGCATCTCGGCTGGTATGCCAGGGACCGTGCCGAGAACACCGCGTTCCGCCACATCATCAATGCCGCCACCGACGCCGCCACGCAGCTGCGCCTGACCACCGATTACTTCGCGCGTCAGGGACCGCGCGGCACGCGCGCCGCTTGAACACGGATCGTCCAATCGACGGCGCTTCGCGCCCATAACCGGGCTACGGGCTTGTCGCGCAGAGCCCAATCCATACCCAAACCACCGCGCCATCCTCCCGTGTCCGATCGCGCAATCCAGGTCGAATGCATTTGGACGTCTGGACGTCGATTCCACGAAGTCGCGCGCCAGCAGCCTATTCATCCACGCGCCGGCGGATGTGGCTACAATGCGCGCCAGTTTTATCTCTCCATCCTGATCAAGGGATATTTTGATGAGCAGCTACCTCTTCACCTCCGAGTCGGTCTCCGAAGGTCACCCGGACAAGGTCGCCGACCAGATCTCCGACGCCGTGCTCGACGCCATCCTGGCGCAGGATGCGCGCGCGCGCGTGGCCTGCGAAACCATGGTCAAGACCGGCGTCGCCATCGTCGGCGGCGAGATCACCACCAACGCCTGGGTGGACATCGAGGCGCTGGCGCGCAAGGTGATCAACGACATCGGCTACACCACCTCCAACATCGGCTTCGACGGCCACACCTGCGGCGTGCTCAATCTGATCGGCAAGCAATCGCCGGACATCGCCCAGGGCGTGGACCGCAAGAAGCCCGAGGAACAGGGTGCCGGCGACCAGGGCCTGATGTTCGGCTTCGCCTGCCGCGAGACCGCCACGCTGATGCCGGCGCCGATCCACTACGCGCACCGTCTGGTCGAGCAGCAGGCCAAGGTGCGCAAGGCCGGCAAGCTGAAGTGGCTGCGTCCGGATGCGAAAAGCCAGGTGACGCTGCGCTACGACGACCAGAAAATCGTCGGCCTCGACGCCGTGGTGCTGTCCACCCAGCACGACCCCGACATCAAGCACAAGGATCTGGTCGAGGCGGTGCGCGAGCACGTGCTCAAGCCGGTGCTGCCCAAGGCCTGGCTGGACAAGCTGCCGGCCAACAAGGTGCACATCAACCCGACCGGCAAATTCGTCATCGGCGGACCGGTGGGCGACTGCGGGCTGACCGGGCGCAAAATCATCGTCGACAGCTACGGCGGCTGGGCGCGCCACGGCGGCGGCGCGTTCTCCGGCAAGGACCCGTCCAAGGTCGACCGCTCGGCGGCCTACGCCGCGCGCTACGTGGCCAAGAACATCGTCGCCGCGGGTCTGGCCGAGCGCTGCGAGATCCAGATCTCCTACGCCATCGGCGTGGCGCATCCCACGTCCGTGTCGGTGACCACGTTCGGCACCGGCGTGATCGAGGACAGCGCCATCGAGAAACTCATCCGCGCGCACTTCGACCTGCGCCCGTACGGACTGGTCACCATGCTCGACCTGCTGCACCCGATGTACCAGGCCACCGCCAGCTACGGCCACTTCGGCCGCGCGCCGCAGCAGCACACCTACCACTGGAGCCAGCGCGAAAACGGCAAGGACGTGAAAAAGTCCACGCAGTTCACCGCGTTCTCGTGGGAGAAAACCGACCGCGCCGAGGCGTTGCGCGAGGCCGCCGGCCTCGGCCGCAAGCTGGCTGCCAAGGCCGCGCGCAACAAGCGCTGAAACGCTGCTGCGACTCATCTCGAATCAATCGCGTCGGAGGACCAGGAATCATCCGATCGTCATTCCCGCACAGGAACGTCATCCCCGAGTGCTTGTGTCGGGGACGGGAAGCGATTCACAGCAGCGAAGCTGGTCATCCAGCGCCACGCGAACCCACGGGATCCCCGCCCCCGCCTTCGCGGGGGCAGGCTCTGCGCGGGGATGACGGGCCCAACGAACTGGCTGCTGCGCTGAGGAATCCCGTCTTGCCGTGCGTGCTTGTCCTCAGGGCACCAGCGTCACCGGCACCTTGGCCTCGTCGAGCACGGTGCGCGACACCGAGCCCAGCAGCCAGCGCATGAGCAGGTTCTTTTCGGTGTGGCCCATGACCAGCGCGGCGGCGTTGCTGCTGCGCAGCGCATCGATCAGCAGCTCGGCCGGCGCGCCCAGCAATACTTCGCCGCTGCACTCGACGCCTGCGGCCTTGGCGGTAGCGCTGAGCTTCATCAGCGTCTGACGCATGTCCGCGATGCGTTGCGGATCGACCTCACCCATGCCAACGCCGCCGTACACCTCGGGCAGTTCGATCACGCTGATCACGCGCAGCGGTTGCGCGCGCAGCCGCGCCAGATCCAGCGCGTAGTCGAAAGCGCGCTGCGCGGGGCCGGACCCATCCCAAGCCACCAGCAGTGGCGCCGTGTTCGCAGCCATAACCCTTCTCCAGCCAAGCCAACCCGCAGCGAGCGGGCACGAGCCCATGCTGCCGCGATATCCAGGCTGCCGCCTTGACCGGGATCAAGTGCCGGGCCTGGCGATAGTCGTCAGCGCCGGCACAGCGGATAGCCGCTGCCGCGCCTGCGCCGCCACGCCATCGCGCAGTGCCCAGCGCAGCAGTGCCACGTTGGGGCGCAGCGCCGCCAGCAGCACGGCATCGCGGCGCCGATCCACTTCGGGCAGGCCGTACATGCCCCGCGCCCATGGCGGCAACAACGCGCAGCCCGCGTCGATATAAGGCTGGTTGAGCCACTGCCGCGGGCCGCCACGACCGAGGCCGCGCAGCAGCGCCAGGATGGCCTGCGCGCGTTCGCCACCGGCCAGTTGCGTGCGCATGGCCTGCAGGTAATCCTGCGCCGCGGCGCGCGTTGCCGGCACCTGGGTGGCGCCCAAAGCCTGCGCCACGCGCGCGGTCTCGGCGTAGTAGCGATCCTGATCCTGCGGACTGAGTGCGTCGCCGCCAAGCAGCAGCCAGGCATCGAGAAAACTGCTCACCTCGGCGACGTGCACCCAGGTCAGCAGGGCGGGATCAGCGGCCGCGTAGGCGCGTCCATCTGGCGCGGTGCCGTGCAGCGGCGCGTGGATGGCGCGCACCCGGGCCACTGCCTGCGCGGCCATGGCGGCATCGCCATACGTCGTGGCTGCGATGAACAGCGCGGTGCGCCCGAGTCGCCCGCGCAGATCACCGCGCAGGTTGGAGTGATCCCACACCGCCGCCAGCGCCAGCGGATGCAGCGCCTGCAGCAGCAGCGCGCGGATGCCGCCGACCAGCATCGGCACGAAGTCGGCGTGCACGCGCCAGCACACCGCATCGGCATCGAACCACCCCGCTGCACCGGGCGGGCGGGTGAAATCCACGCGCCGCCCATCCGCGGCGGTCAGGCGCCGGACCTGACCCTGCAAGGCCCTGCGCAACGGCTCGGCAAGCGCACCGATCATCGCCGCATGCTAGCAGTCTGTCGGACTTTGCCCAGCCGGGCTACGAATCCGTCTGTGCGGTCCCGCTCCGCCGCGGCCTGGCCCGTAGAACCACGGACCTGCGCAGCGTCGAAAATCCGTCCTCGCGCACAGCCGAATGCTCGTCTCGACCAGCCAAGCCCGACAGGCTGCTCGCACCACGGCCTGCAGCAGACACCGTGCACGCTCGCGAAACTGTACGCAGCCAGCAGAGCCGGCATACTTCACAGGGTCCGGTACGGGAATCGATCTCGCGATGCATGCACGCCTTCGACTCTGGCTGCAGGTGCCGCTGGCACTGCTGCTGATCACCAGCAATACGCTGCTGCACACCGCGCTGCTGCTGCCAGTGGCACTGCTCAAGGCGCTGCTGCCGCTGCCGGCCTGGCGCCGCACCTGCTCCGCGCTGCTGGCGCGTATCGTTGAAAGCTGGATCGGCGTCAACAGCGCGCTGATCGGACTGATGACGCCCATGCGCCTGCATGTCGACGGCATGGACGGGCTGAGCCACGCGGGCAGCTATCTGATGCTGAGCAATCATCAGAGCTGGGTCGATATCCCGGTGCTGCAAAAGGTCTTCAACCGGCGCATCCCGTTCATGCGCTTCTTTCTGAAACGGCAACTGATCTGGGTGCCGGTGCTGGGGCTGGCCTGGTGGGCGCTGGATTTCCCGTTCATGCAGCGTCTCGATCGCGCCACGCTGAAGAAACACCCCGAGCTGCGCGGCAGCGACGTCGCGGCGACGCGGCGCGCCTGCGCCAGGTACCGCGGCATGCCGGTGACCGTGATGAACTTCGTCGAAGGCACGCGCCACACACCCGCAAAGCACGCGGCACGCGCGTCACCCTTCGCGCACCTGCTGCGGCCCAAGGCCGGCGGCGTGGCGTTCGTGCTGGACGCGATGGGCGATGCGTTGCGCGTGATCCTCGATGTCACCGTGGTCTATCCAGACGGCTGTCCGACGCTGCTGGACTTGCTGGCCGGTCGCATCCGCGAGGTCCGCGTGCAGGTGCGCGAACGCGCGATCCCGCCCGAACTGCGCCACGGCGACTACGAAAACGACGCCGCGTTCCGCGCGCGCTTCCAGCAGTGGATCAACCTGCTGTGGCTGGAGAAGGACGCCCTGATCGTGCGCATGCTGGCCGACGCGGCGGGCTCACGCGGCGTTCTGCCCTGACGGCGGTATCTCTTAAAACGGAATATCGTCGTCATCGAGACCCGCATCACCGGCTGGCGGCGCGCTGGGTGCAGCCGCTGCGCCGCGGCTGGCGGGCGCGCTGCCGCGCCGCTGGCCGCCTTCGGCGCCCGCTTCGGCACCGGCGAAACGCGTGCCGCCCTCTGCGCCACCCTGCCCGCCGAGCATCTGCATCTCGTTGGCGATGATGTCGGTGCTGTAGCGCTCGACGCCCTCCTTGTCGGTGTACTTGTCGGTGCGCAGCGAGCCTTCGATATAGACCTGCCGACCCTTGCGCAGGTACTCGGCGGCGATGTCGCCGAGACGCCCGAACAGCTTGACGCGGTGCCACTCGGTGCGTTCCTGCTGCTCGCCGGTCTGCTTGTCCTTCCAGCTTTCGCTGGTGGCGATGCGCAGGCTGGTCACCGAGGTACCACCCGCGGTCGCACGGCGCTCGGGATCGGCGCCCAGATTGCCCACCAGAATCACCTTGTTGACGCCACGTGCCATGCGCGTTCTCCGCCTGTGTCTCGGAACCGGGATCGGAGTGGAACTTTAGCATGCGGCGTGCGCAAACCCGGGCCGCGAGCCTGTCAGCCCATGCCGCTCTCGGCTGCAGGCGCGGACTGGCGCAAGCGTGCGCCGCTGGCCAGCAACAGCAGCAGCCACGACAGCGCCACCACGGCGCCGACGATGAACACGCCGCGCACGCCGATGGCGCCCAGCAGCACGCCACCGACCGCGCCGCCGATGATCACGCCGAAAAACTGCGCGGCAGAATACGCGCCCAGGGCCGCGCCGCGCCGCGCCGGCTGCGCCATGCGGGATACCAGCCCCGGCATGCTGGCTTCAAGCAGGCTGAAGGCGACGAAGAACAGGATCGCCCCCAGCAGCCCCAGCGCCAGCGAACCGCGCGCGAACGCCAGCGCCAGCAGCCCCAGACCGAGCAGCAACGCGCTGGCCTGGGTCACGCGCACGCTGGCGTCGAGGCCGCGCAGGCGCGGCAGCGCGCCGCCCATCACCAGCCCGGCGGCCAGCAGCGCCGGCACGTAGATGCGCCATTGCTCGCCCACCGCCAAATGCAGGCCATGCGCCAGTTGCAGCGGCATGACCACGAAGAACAGCGTCAGCAGGCCGTGCAGCACGAAGGCGGACACATCCAGCGTGAGCAGGCGCGCATCGCGCAGCGTGCGCATGATCGCGGCCGGCCCCTCGCTGCCATGCGCGCGCGGCGGCGGCGCGAGCGGCACCAGCAGCCACAGCGCCACGATCGCCACCAGCACCAGCACGAAGGTCAGCCCGAACAGGCCTTGCAGGCCACCCAGATGCGCGGCCAGCGTCGAGCCCAGCAGCATCGCCAGCAGGAAGGCCAGCCCGATCATGCTGCCGAGGATGCCCATGACCGCGTTGCGGCTGTGCTCGCTGGACAAATCCGCCGCCAGTGCCTGGCTGGCGCCCGTGACCGCGCCGGTGCCCTGCAGCGCGCGACCCAGAATGATGCCGTCGACCCCGTGCGCCAGCGCCGCGACCAGGCTGCCCACCGCGAACAGCAGCAAACCGAAGGTGATCACCGGCTTGCGTCCGATGCGGTCGGACAACAAGCCCAGCGGAATCTGCAGCAGCAAATGCCCGACGCCATAGATGCCCAGTGCCACGCCGATCAGCCATGGCGTCACCCCGGGCATGCGCTGCAAGTCCAGCGCCAGCACCGGCAGCACCAGAAACAGGCCGAACATGCGCAGCCCCACCACCAGCGCCAGCGCCAGCGCGCTGCGTATTTCCGTTCCTGTCATCTGGTGTACGACCGCGCTGGCGCGGCGCGGTTCCGCGGCGCGTGTCGATTCACCGCATGCCCACGCCCGGGTCGGCACTGAAACCGGTCACGCCATGCCTATAATTGCGATTGAACGATTCGTGAACCAAATACATGAGCGTTGCCGTCCCCATCTCCGCTTCCCGCTTTGACGCCGTGCGCGAGCTGGCCGCCGGCGACATGGCCGGCGTCGATCGCGTCATCCGCGCGCGCCTGGGCTCCGAGGTGGCCCTGGTCAACCAGATCGCCGAACACATCATCGGCGGCGGCGGCAAGCGCCTGCGCCCGCTGCTGCACGTGCTGGCCGCGCTAGCGGCCGGCTATGCCGGCGATCAGCACCACAAGCTGGCCGCGATCATCGAGTTCATCCACACCTCGACCCTGCTGCACGATGACGTGGTCGATGAGTCCGGCCTGCGCCGCGGGCGCCAGACCGCCAACGCGCTGTGGGGCAACGCGGCCAGCGTGCTGGTCGGCGATTTTCTCTATTCGCGCTCGTTCCAGCTGATGGTCGAACTGGACGACATGCGCGTGATGCGCATCCTCGCCGATACCACCAACGCCATCGCCGAGGGCGAGGTGCTGCAGTTGCTCAGCGTGGGCAATCCGGATACCGACGAAGCCGCCTACGACCGCGTGATCGAACGCAAGACCGCGGTACTGTTCGCCGCCGCGTGCCGTCTCGGCGGCGTGCTGGCCAATGCCCCCGCGCCGCTGTGTGCGGCGCTGTCGCGCTACGGGCTGGAGCTGGGCTTCGCCTTCCAGATCGCCGATGACCTGCTGGATTACACCTCCGATGCCGACACGCTGGGCAAGAACATCGGCGACGATCTGGCCGAGGGCAAGGTCACCCTGCCGCTGATTTACACGCTGCGCGCGGCCGCGCCGGCGCAGGCCGAAGTGCTGCGCCAGGCCATCCGCGCGGGCGGCGGGCCACTGCACGAAGTCCTGGCGATCATCCGCGGCTGCGGCGCATTGCCGCGGGTACGCGCACGCGCCGAAGCGCACGCCGAGGCAGCCCTGGCCGCACTGGAGCAAATCGCGCCCAGCGCACAACGCGAAGCACTCGTCACGCTGGCGCGTTACGCCGTCGATCGCGATCACTGACCGCGTGACGACGCGAGCGTCTGCGTCTGCGCACACTCGTGCCGTCCACGGCCATCGGGTATAAGCATCGATCCGTCCGCCATCAAATGGGATCCCATGCGCACGTTCGTCCTGCTTGTCATCACCGTGCTCGGCGCCAGCCTGGGCAGCACGGCCAGCGCCGTCGCCGTCAAACCGGAAACGGCGGTCAATTATCGCCAGGGCATCTACCACGCCATCCTGTGGAACTTCGCGCCCATGGCGCAGATGGTGCAGGGCAGGCAACCCTGGAATCAGGCCACATTCGCGCAGGGCGCTGCGCGCATCGCGTTCTACAGCCAGCAATTGCTGGAAGGGTTCCCGCCCGGTTCGCTGACCGCCAGGAGCGAAGCCAAGCCCGCGATCTGGCAGCACTGGACCGAGTTCAGCACGAAGATGCGCAATTTCGAGAATGCCTCCGCCACGCTGGCCATGGTCGCCAAGAGCGGCGACGAGGCCGCCAGCAAGGTCGCGTTCGGCAAAACGGCGCAAACCTGCAAGTCCTGCCACGACGCGTTCCGCAAGGAATGAATCCGCGCCGGCGGCGTCCGCTTACGGCGGCCAGCCGGCGGCGTGCTGCGCCAATGTGCGCTTGAGCGCGGGCAGCGCCTGCAGCGCATGCATGCCCAGGCCACGCGCGGCCACCGCCGGTGTCGCGCGCAACGCGAATACGCGCGCCAGCGCATCGAACGCATGGGCATCCAGCCAGTCGGCGCTGCGCCGGCGCCGCGCGTAGCGCGCCAGCAGCGTCGCGGCACCCGGATCGCGGCCCGCACGGCGCGTGCTGGCCAGCAGGTCGCACAATTCCTGCACGTCGCGCAGGCCCAGATTCACGCCCTGTCCGGCCAGCGGATGCACGGCGTGCGCGGCATCACCCAGCAGCGCCAGACGCGGCGCAGCGAAGCGCTCGGCCAGCGCCAGACGCAGCGCGAACGCGGCGCGCGCCGAATCCAGCTGCAGCGGCCCCAGACGAAAATCGCTGGCCACGCCGACGGCATGGGCGAACTCGCCTGCATCCAGCGCCAGCACGCGCGCGGCTTCGGCCTCGGGCAGCGACCACACCAGCGACACGCGTCCATCCGCCAGCGGCAGCAAGGCCAGCGGGCCGTCGGGCAGGAAGCGTTGCCACGCCGTATCCGCATGCGGCCGCGCGCTGCGCAAATGCGCCACCACGGCGCGCTGGCCATAGTCGTGCCCGCGCACGCCGATGCCGGCAGCCTGGCGCAAGGGTGACTCGCGCCCGTCGACGGCCAGCAGCAGGCGCGCGCGCAACTGCGTGCCATCGGCAAGATCCAGGCGCGCGCTGTCCGCTTCGGCAACATGGCCCACAGCCTGCGTGGCACTGCGCAGCAGCACGCCCGCGCGACCCAGCGCCTGCCACAGCGTCCATTGCAGCAAACGGTTCTCGACGATCCAGCCGAGGCACTGCGCATCCAGCAATCCGGCATCGAAGTCGAACGCGGCGCCGCTGGCCGCGTCCCACACATGCATGGCGCGATAGGCCGCGACACGCTCGCGCGGCAACTGCGACCACACATCCAATTCGGACAAGAGACGCGCGCTGGATGGCGCCAGCGCGACCACGCGCAGATCCAGTTCCGCGCCTGGCGCGCTGGGCTCCGCGGCGGCGTCGAGCAGTTGCACGGCGTAGCCGTACCGCGCCAGCGCCAGTGCCGCGCTGGCGCCAACCATGCCGGCGCCGATGACAATGACGTCCGCGTCCAGGCGCCGGCTCATGGCAAGGATTCCAGCACCGCGCGCGGCGGCTGTCCGCGCCACCCCATGCCGTGGCGCAGCAGGCGCTGCTGCAGCGGCGGCACGAGCTGTGCCGCCAGCAAGCCCAGCGTGCGCAACGGCGCCAGTGCCGGTTGCGGCATGCAGGCCAGCGTGGCCAGCGCGTGCGTGAAGCGCAGCACGCCGTCGCGATCCGCGGCACGGCGCGCGGCATAAGCGGCCAGACGTGCGGCGTCGCCGGGATCGCCACCCGTGGCCAGCATCTCGGCCAGCGTCAGTGCATCACGCAAACCCAGATTGAAACCCTGCGCGCCGATCGGATGCACGGTTTGCGCGGCGTTGCCGACCAGCACCGCGCGCGTGGCAACCAGCGCCGCGGCGACGCCGCGGCGGATCGGCCACGCCTGGCGCCGCGCCGCGTCAAGCAGGCGCCCTGCGCGCCAGCCCAGACGCTGCTGCGCATAGGCAACATACGCGGCATCGTCCAATGCCATGACGGCCTCGGCGTCAGCGCTGGCGACGCTGAGCACCAGCCCGGCGCGGTCGCCGGCCAGCGGCAGCAACGCCACCGGCCCCGCATCGCCGAGGCGCTCGTAGGCGACTCCATCCAATGCGCGCGCGCAGCGCACCTGGCCGACGATCAGCGTCTGCGCATAATCATGGTGCTGCACGCCGATACCCAGCGCCGCGCGCACCGTCGATTCGCTGCCGTCGGCGCCGACCACGAGGTCGTACCGGCGCGCCGACACCGCGTGCGCGGATTCGATCTCCACCTCGGCCGATTCGCAGCCGGCACGCAACGTTCGCAGCCGGGCCGGGCGCAGGCGCTGCACATGCCGTGTCGCATCCAGCGCGCGCTCGAGCGCCGCCCCCAGCACGCGCGCCGGGACGATGTGCCCGAGCGCATCCACACCCGCCGCGCCCGCATCCAGCCGCAAACTGCCGAAATCACCCGCGCGCGAGACCACGATGCGGCGCAAAGCCTGCGCTTCGGGCTGCACGTACGGCCACACGCCGATCGCGGCAAGTCCGTTGACCGTGGCGCGCGCCAGGGCCAGGTTGCGCTCCTCACTGCGCGGCGCGTCATTGCGTGGCGGCACCGCCTCGGCCAGCGTGCAGTCGATGCCCGCGTGATCCAGCGCAAGGGCAAGACTGCTGCCCACCAGACCGCCGCCGACGATCAGAATGCGCGTGTGCGCGCCATCGTTCTCGCTCATGCGCGCATGATACGCGGGCCACCCCCGCTCCGAGGTACGCGCGTGATGCAGGCCAGCCGATGGAACTGATCCTGGTGCGCTGCGCCGCCGCCGAAGCGGCGCCCGGAACACTGCGCGGGCAAGCGCCGCTGCGTCTGGGCAGCACCGGCTTCGCCGCGCTGGAGCGCCTCGCCGCGAGCTGGATCGGCCCGCCGCCGCACTTGCTGTATTGCTCGGATTTACGCCGGGCGCTGCAGGGCGCGCAGATTTTCGCCGCGCGCTTCGCGCTGGAACCGCTGCCCGACGCACGTCTGCGCGAGCTGGATCTGGGGCAATGGAACGGCGTCGATTTCGCCAGCGCCAGCCTGCGCCATCCAGCGGCGTGGCGGCAGTGGAATGCCGACTGGATCGGCAGCGCGCCGCCAGGCGGCGAATGCTGGCTCGACTTGGCGCGGCGCGTGCGCAGTTGGCTGCAGGGCCTGGCCGCGGGCGGCGGCGATGAGCGCCGCGTGCTGGTGCTCAGCCACGAGAATCCGCTGCGTGCGCTGCTGGCCGAAGTACTGGAACTGCCGCCCGCGGCCACGTGCCGGCTGCGCATCGAGCCGGCGCACGCCAGCGCGCTGCGCCTCGCCGGCGGCACCTTTGAAGTATCCTATTTGAATTCGCCGCAGTTTCTGCTGCTCTGATCCGACTTCAATGGAACGCGCCATGCCCGCAGCGGTTGCCCGCCTCATCTCGCCACGCGCCCTTACCCTCAGCGCCCTGATCGCGCTGGCGGTGGCGACGCGCCTGGTGATTTTCTTTTTTCCCGGCGTGATCCCGTACAACTTCACTCCGGTCGAGGCACTCGGTCTGTTCGGCGGCGCCTGGTTCGCCGACAAGCGCAGTGCGTTCATCGTGCCGTTGGCGGCGATGGCGGCGTCCGACCTGATCATCGGCCTGTACCCGCTGCTGCCGCTGGTGTATGCCTGCATTGCCGGCAGCGTGCTGCTCGGCTTCGGCCTGCGCGGCAAGCGCAGCGCATCCAGCATCGCCGTGGCTGCCGTAGTCAGCAGCACCGGCTTCTACCTGATCACCAATTTCGGCGTGTGGGCCAGCACCCACATGTACCCGCACAGCCTCGCCGGGCTGCTCGCCTGCTATGTCGCCGGGCTGCCGTTTTACCCCGCCACGCTAGCCGGCACGCTGCTGTGGAGCGCGATTCTGTTCGGCGGTTATGCGCTGCTGGCGCGGCGCTGGCCGACACTGGCTGCAGCAACACTCACCCGCTGAGCCGGGCCGCTTGCGCGTCGCCGCGCGGCGCCATTGACCTCGGCGGCAGATCTGCGGAAGGCACATGGGCAACCGGTTATCGAAAATCTACACGCGCACCGGTGATGACGGCAGCACCGGCCTGGGCGATGGCTCGCGCGTGCAAAAGGACGCCGCACGCGTCGGCGCGTATGGCAGCGTGGATGAACTCAACAGCGTGCTGGGCATGCTGCTGGCGGCCCATCCGCCCGCGTCGATGGCGGCCGAACTGACGCGCATCCAGCACACGCTGTTCGATCTGGGCGGCGAACTGTGCATCCCGGGCACGGCACTGATCGAACCCGTCGATATCGAATGGCTGGAGCACACGCTGGATCGCTACAACGCCGATCTGCCGCCGCTCAAGGATTTCATCCTGCCCGGCGGCGGCATGGCCGCGGCGACCTGCCATCTGGCGCGCACCGTGTGCCGCCGCGCCGAGCGCGAGACCGTGACGCTGGCGCATGCCGAGCCGGTGCGCGCCGAGGTGCTGGGCTATCTCAATCGGCTGTCAGACCTGTTGTTCGTGCTGGCCCGCGTGCTGGCCCGCGCCGACGGTGCCGGCGAGGTGCTGTGGCAGCGCCAGCACCGCCGCGGCTGAGCCGGCATGCTGCGCCTGTACACGCACGACGCCTGTCTCGCGCACCAGCCCGGCGCTGGTCACCCCGAGTCGCCGGCACGTCTGGCCACCGTGCTGCGCGCGCTGGATCACGATCACTTTGCCGCGCTGGATCGCTGCGAGGCGCCGCGCGCAACCCGCGCCATGCTCGAACGCGCGCACGATGCGGACTACGTTGCGCGCATCTTGGCCCTCGCCGAGGAATGCGCGCGCAGCGGCGCGAGCCTGCACGTGGACGCCGACACGGTGCTCGCGCCCGCTACGCTGGAGGCTGCCCTGCGCGCCGCCGGCGCCGTGGTCGCGGCGGTCGATGCGGTGCTCGATGGTGCCTGCCGACGCGCGTTTTGCGCGGTGCGTCCGCCCGGCCACCACGCCACGGCCACGCAAGCGATGGGCTTTTGCATCTTCAACAGTATTGCCGTCGGCGCCGCGCACGCGCTCGCGGCGCATGGCCTCAAGCGCGTGGCGATCATCGATTTCGACGTACACCACGGCAATGGCACGCAAGACATCGCCGCGCGCGAACCGCGTCTGTTGTACCTGTCCACCCACCAGAGCCCGCTTTACCCGGGCACCGGCGCGGCCAGCGAGCATGGCCGCGGCAACGTTTTCAATGCGCCCTTGCCGCCCGGCACCGGCGGCGAAGAGTTCCGCGCCACCTGGCACGAACTGCTGCTGCCGCGTCTGGCCGCGTTCCGGCCGCAGTTGCTGCTGGTTTCGGCCGGCTTCGACGCGCACCGCCTGGACCCGCTGGCCGACATGAATCTGGGCAGCGAGGATTTCGCCTGGCTGGGTGCCGAGCTGACGACCCTGGCCGATGCGCATGCGTCAGGCCGACTGGTTTCGGCACTGGAGGGTGGCTACAGCCTCAGCGCGCTGGCTGCAGCGGTGCCGGCTTACCTCGCCGCGCAGCTTGGCTGAAAACCGCTCAGCGACGCTTTCCGGTGACGTCGCGCGCGACGAAATCCAGCGCCAGCGAGTTGATGCAATAGCGCAGTCCGGTCGGTGGCGGACCATCGGGAAATACGTGGCCGAGATGCGAGCCACAGCTTGTGCAACGCGCCTCGACGCGATGCATGTCATGGCTGGTGTCCTCGCTCTCGCTCACCGCGGTCGCTGCGATGGATTGCCAGAAACTGGGCCAGCCCGAACCCGAGTCGTACTTGGCCGCGGAATCGAACAACGGCGCCGCGCAAGCGATGCACACGTAAGTACCATCGGCGTGGTGCCGATACCAACGGCCACTGAACGGCGCCTCGGTGACGGAACAGCGGCACACGGCGTACTGTTCCGGGCTGAGTCGCGCGCGCCAGTGCGCGTCGGCGGGAGTTTGCTTGCTGGTGTCGTTCATGCGCGCACGCGTTCCCGATTGCATGGGGCTTCTGTTAGTTTAGCCGCGTCTTTCTGGGGAAGTTGCGCGTGCCCTGTTTGCGTTCGTTGCCGCACCGGCGACTGCTGGTTCTTGCCCTCTCGCTCGCCTTGCTCGACGCCAGCGCCGCGGCCCTGGCACAAGGCGCCAATGCGCTGTGCCCGCTCGGCGCGAGCGATTGCGCGCGGCCGCGCTACGACTATAGCCAGTGCCGCAGAAACGATCTGCTGGATTTCTACGTGCCCGGCCTGCCCGTGGCTGACCGCGCCACGCGCGCGAAACTGCCGGTGCAAATCCACGCCGCCGCGGCCAGCAGCAGCGACGGCGAGCACTATCAACTCAGCGGCCACGTGCATCTGGCACGCGGTGATCAACTGCTGCAGGCGCCCAGCGTCGATTACACGCGTGGCACCACGGCCTATGACGCCCATGGTGGCGTCACCTACCAGGATCAGGGCCTGCTGCTATCGGCCGACAGCATCCGCGGTACCACGACGCCCGAGCGCGCCGACGCCAGGCATGTGCGTTACCAGTTGCTGCAGGCGCGCGGCAACGGTCGCGCACGCAGCGCACAGATTCTGGACAGCGAGCGCAGCCGTTACCAGGGCGCCACCTACAGCACCTGCGATCCGCAAAGCCGCCTGTGGGATTTCGCCGGCAGCCGCTTCGATATCAATCGCGCCACCGGCATCGGCACCGCGCATGATGTGACCATGCGCTTCATGGGCGTGCCGTTCCTGTGGCTGCCGTGGCTGCGCTTTCCGGTCAACGGCCAGCGCATGAGCGGCTTCCTGGCGCCCAGCTTCGGTGGCTCGGGCAACAGCGGCAGCTACCTGCGCCTGCCGTATTACCTGAATCTCGCGCCCAACTACGACGCCACGCTGGAGCCGGCGTTCTACAGCTTGCGCGGGCCGATGCTGGGCGGCCAGTTCCGCTATCTGTTCGACATCGGCACCGGCGCGTTGAACTTCAACTACATGCCGCACGACAAGATCTATGGCGGCAAACGCTGGATGTTGCAATATCAGGACAGCACGCCACTGGTGCCGGGCTGGAGCTTCAACGCCAACATCAACCGCGTCAGCGACAACACGTACTTCGAGGATTTCGGCAACAGCCTGACCATGGCCGCGACCAGCCTGCTCGGCTCCAGCGCCTACATCAACGGCGGGGGTCAGTGGTGGAACGCGGCATTCGGCGTGGATACCTATCAGCTCACCGACCCCACCCTGCCGCAGGGCGTGCAGCCCTACAGCCGTTTGCCGCGTGGCGTGTTGAATCTGGATATTCCACTGAGCGGACCCTTCATCTTCGGCCTGCGCAGCGAGGCCGTGGCCTTCCGCAAGCACGATGCATTGGAAGGCGACCGCCTCGATCTGTATCCGTATCTGGAAGCGCCGCTGCAGGGCGCGGCCTGGTTCCTGCGCCCGCGACTGGGTTTTCGTTACACGCAATACTGGCTACAGGGCAACAACGGCGACCCCTCGCGCGCACTGCCCATCGCGCAGATCGACAGCGGCCTGATCTTCGATCGTCAGGTCAGCCTGTTCGGGAACAGCTACACGCAAACGCTGGAGCCACGCGCGTATTACCTGTACGTGCCCTATCGCAACCAGAACAACCTGCCGATTTTCGATACGCAACCGCTGACCTTCGACTGGTGGAGCCTGTTCAGCAGCAACCAGTACACCGGCGCCGACCGCCAGGTGAACGCGAACAATCTGACCCTGGCGCTGAGCACGCGCCTGATCGACAGCTCGGGCATCGAGCGTTTTTCCGCAGGCATCGGCCAGATTCGCTACTTCACCCCACAACGCGTGCAGCTGCCCGGCTATCCAACACTCTACGAAGCAGGCTCGGCCTATGTGGGCATGGTCAGCGTGGGTCTTACGCGCGATTGGAAGCTTGACCTGACCCAGCAGTACGACCCCAACCTGCACCGCACCACGGTGTCGACCTTCCAGATTCAACATCAACTGAATGGCGATGGCGTCGTCAACCTTGCTTACCGCTACCAGCGCGGCCTGCTCGATCAATACGACATCTCCGCGCTCTGGCCGGTCAGCCCGAGCTGGAGTCTGGTCGGGCGCTGGAACTACTCGGTCGCCGATCACAAGACTCTGGAAGCCTTCGGCGGCGTCGAATGGGACAGCTGCTGCATCGCCGTGCGCGGCGTGCTGCGCCGCTACGTGACCGATTCGCAAGGCAACGCCACCAACGCAGTCATGTTCGAAGTTGAATTCAAGGGCATCGGCGGGCTCGGCTCACGCACGGGCAGCTTCCTGTCGCATGCTATTCTTGGATATCAATAATTCCGCCGCGCCGCGGCTGCGAGCCCGTACTCCATGAAGCGAAAGTCCGCCCTCCTCGTGCTGGCGCTGGCACTGACCGTGCCCTTGGTCGCCCAGGCACAATTGCTGCAACCCGTGCAGCCGCTCGATCGCATCGTCGCCGTGGTCAATGACGGCGTGGTGCTGCAAAGCGAACTCGACGCCGCGCTGACCCAGGTGCAGCGGCAGTTCGCACAGAATCCGCAAGCGTTGCCGCCCAAGCCAGTGCTGGAGCGTCAGGTGCTGGAGCGCCTGATCCTGATGAAGCTGCAGGAACAGCGCGCCGAGGAAAACGGCATCCGCGCCACGGATCAGGAAGTCGACGCCGCGGTGCAGAACATCGCCCAGCAGAATCACCTGGATCTGACGCAGATGCGCCAGTCGCTGGCGCAGCAGGGCATCGACTATGCAGCGTTCCGCAAGCAGATCGCCAACCAGATCATGGTGCAGAAACTGCGCGACAACGTGATCCACGGCGCCGTGCAGGTCAGCGACTCCGAAGTCAACAACCTGATCAACAGCCCGCTGTTCAAGGCCGGTGAAGTCGACATCGCGCAGATCCTGATCGCGGTGCCCGAAGGCGCCTCGCCGGATGAAGTCAACACCGCCAAGGCCAAGGCGGATGAGGTCGAGAAGCAGATCGCCGGCGGCCTGGATTTCAAAGCTGCCGCCATCCGCTATTCGCAGGCCCCGAACGCGCTGGATGGCGGCGTGGTCGGCTGGCGCCGCGTGGATGAGCTGGCGCCCGCGCTGGCCGATCTGGCCATCAAGATGCAGCCCGGGCAGGTCACCCCGCCACTGCGCGCGCCCGAGGGCTTCTACATCCTCAAGCTGGAAGGCAAGCGCGCGGCGCCACCAGTGATCGTCACCGAGTTCCACGCGCGCGATCTGCTGATCCGCACCTCCGACCTGGTCAGCAGCGCCCAGGCCGAACAGAAAATCCTCGCCTTGCGCAAGGACATCGTCGAGCACAAGGCAGACTTCGCCGCATTGGCGCGCAAGGATTCGCAGGACGACACCACCGCCAATGACGGTGGCGACATGGGCTGGTTCACCGCCGATCACTGGGGAACGGTGGTCGGTGCGGCACTGCCCAAGCTGAAGGATGGCGAGGTCAGCCAGCCGTTGCAGGTGCCCGAGGGCTGGTTGCTGGTGCAACGCCTCGGCATGCGCCAAGCCGATCGCACCATGCAAGTGGAGCGTGAGCAGGCGCGCATGGCAATCGGCAACCGCAAGGCCGAGGATGCCTACAACAGCTTCCTGCGCGATCTGCGCTCCAGCGCTTATGTGCGCATCATGCTGCCCGAGGCGGCGGCTGTCGCCGCTCCTCCGCAGGGCTGAGGCATGCACGCGGCACTGCCGCGTCTGCTGCTGACGCCGGGCGAACCGGCGGGCATCGGCCCGGAGTTGGTCGTGCGCCTCGCGCACACCGACCTGGCGGCCGACTTGGTCGCCTGCGCCGATCCCGATCTGCTGCGCCGCGCCGCTGCCAGGCTCGACCTGCCGCTGGAGCTGTGCGACGACGACGGCCGCACGCTCGGCGCGCGCGCGCGCGGCCAGTTGCGCGTGTTGCCGCTGGCGCTGGCGCAGGAGGAAACTCCGGGGCATCTGGATGCGCGCAACGCCGCCTACGTGCTGGAAACCCTGACCCGCGCCAGCGATGCCTGCCGCGCGGGTCGTTTCCTCGCGCTGGTCACCGGGCCGGTGCACAAGGGCGTGATCAACGCGGCCGGCATCCCGTTCACTGGGCACACAGAGTTCTTCGCCACGCGCGCCGCAGCGGACGTGCTGATGCTGCTGGCCGGGCCGCACCTGCGCGTGGCGCTGGCGACCACGCACCTGCCGCTGGCCGCGGTGCCGGCCGCAATCACGCCAGAGCGCCTGCGCCGAGTGCTCGGCGTGCTGTGGCGCGGGCTGCAGCGTGACTTCGGCCTGTCCGCACCGCGCATTGCCGTGCTCGGGCTGAATCCGCATGCCGGCGAGGATGGACACCTGGGCCGCGAGGAGCTGGACATCATCATCCCCACCCTCGATGCACTGCGCGGTGACGGCATGCACCTGCTTGGTCCACTGCCCGCCGATACCGCCTTCGTGCCGGCGCTGCGCGCGCACTACGATGCGGTGCTGGCGATGTACCACGACCAGGCGCTGCCGGTGCTCAAGGCCGAGGCTTTCGACAGCGGCGTCAATATCACCCTCGGCCTGCCCTACGTGCGCACCTCGGTCGACCACGGCACCGCGCTGGACATCGCCGGGCACAATCGCGCCGAACTCGGCAGCCTGCTCAGCGCCGCGCGCATGGCGCTGCAGTTGTCCGCGCGGCGCGCGCAGGCCACATGAATCGCGCGGCGCGGCCGAAGAAACACTTCGGCCAGCACTTCCTGCACGATGCCGACATCATCCAGCGCATCGTCGCTGCGGTGGCGGCGCAACCCGGTGACGCGCTGGTCGAGATCGGCCCCGGCGAGGGCGTGCTGACCCTGCCCCTGCTGCGCGCCGCCGGTGCACTGACCGCGATCGAGCTGGATCGTGACCTGCTCGAACCGCTGCGTGCACGCGCAGCCACAGCAGGATCGCTGCATCTGGTGAACGCCGACGTGCTCAAGGTGGACCTGGGCGAACTGGCGACGCGGCAGCCGCTGCGCATCGTCGGCAATCTGCCTTATTACATCTCCAGTCCGATCCTGTTTCATTGCCTCGAGTACGCCGCGCATATCCGCGATATGCACTTCATGCTGCAGCAGGAAGTGGTCGAACGCATGGCCGCGGCACCGGGCGGCAAGGATTACGGGCGCCTGAGCGTGATGCTGCAGCTGGCGTGCATGGTGGAGCCGCTGCTGCACGTGCCGGCGCGCGCATTCCGGCCGCCACCCAAGGTCGAATCCGCGGTGGTACGCCTGACCCCGCTGTCGCGTGCGGTGTTGCCACAAGTCGCGCCCGAGGCATTGCGACAGGTCGTGCGCATGGCTTTCGGTCAGCGCCGCAAGACTCTGGGCAACACGCTGCGCGGTGTACTGAACGCGGATGACATCCGCGCCTGCGGTATCGATCCGCAACAGCGTGCCGAACGCCTGGCACCGGCTGATTTCGTGCGCCTCGCACAGCGGTTTTCCGCCACCCGCGCCACCCCGGCGCCTTGAGCGCGCCAGGCTTGCCGCTGCCCGCGCCGCTGGCCCACAATCCACGCATGTCCGATCGAACCGCTTACCGCGTTGCCGTGCAGGTGCAAAGCCGCTATCTGCCAGAACAATCCGAACCCGAGGCACAGCGCTACGCCTTCGCCTATACCGTGCGCCTGCACAATGCCGGCGGCGTGGCCGCGCGCCTGCTCAGCCGACACTGGCTGATCACTGATGCCGAGGGCCGTATCGAGGAAGTGCGCGGCGACGGCGTGGTTGGTGTGCAACCACTTCTGCAACCTGGCGAGCAGTACGAGTACACCTCGGGCGCGGTACTCAAAACCAGCCTGGGCACCATGCAGGGCAGTTACCTGATGCAGGCCGTGGATGGCACGCGCTTCGCCGCTGACATCCCCGCGTTCGTGCTCAGCACGCCGCGTATCCTGCATTGAACGTGCTTCGCACCACGCCACAACGAACGCGCCGCCATTCGCCACACATTCCCGGGAGCGGGTGCTGATGGCGACCTGGGCCATAGGCGACCTGCAAGGTTGTTATCCCGAACTGCAGCGCCTGATCGAGCGCGTGCGCTTTGATCCGGCGCGCGACCGCTTATGGTTTTGCGGCGATCTGGTCAATCGCGGCGGACAATCACTGGAAGTGCTGCGCCTGCTGCGCGACTTCGGCGACCGCGCCGTGGTCACGCTCGGCAACCACGATCTGAGTTTGCTGGCGGTGGCGCAGCGCGATGAGGCCGCACAGGCGCGCGTCAACCCGGATCTGCGCAGCGTGTTGTTCGCACCCGACCGCGACGCGCTGCTGGACTGGCTGCGCACGCGCCGCCTGCTGCATCACGACGCCGTGCTCAACTACACGATGGTGCACGCCGGATTCGCGCAACGCTGGAATCTGAAGCAAGCACAGCGCGTGGCCAGTGAAATCGAACGCGAACTGCGCGGTCCGCGGCACGCACGCTTGCTGCAGCACCTGTTCGGCAATCGTCCCGCATTGTGGCACCCGGGCCTGAAAGGCACCGAGCGCCTGCGCGCCGGCATCAACGTGCTCACGCGCATGCGCTATTGCGATGCACGCGGGCGGCTGGACTTCGACGCCAAGGGTAGCCCCGGCTCGCAACCGACCGGGCTGTATCCCTGGTTCGAGGTGCCCGGCATGCTGCGCCGGGAAACGCGCATCGTATTCGGACACTGGTCGGCGCTGGGGTGTTTCGCCGGGCTCGGCGTATACGGACTGGACACTGGCTGCGTATGGGGCGGACGCCTGACCGCGATGCGCCTGGACAGCAGCGAACCCGAATTTGTCAGCGTAGCCGCCGAACCCACGCGCAAGCGTGACCCGCGCGGCGAGGAATGAACCCGGCTTTCCCCCGGCATCAAGTACTGGTCGCGTAACCGGTCCGGCGCAGAGGTTGGGAAAACTTCGAGCGCCGCAGCGAGAACGTCGCCAGGCGTTCGTGACCCGGTGCGTTGTGGGCACATTCGGGGAGTTGGGTAAGCCAAATAACCCCGATTTACCCACAGCGCGCCGCCGGCACGGGCGTCTGGCGGTCGCAGAGGTGGACGATATTTCCCAGCCTCTCAGCCCAGACGGCCATGACAGTGCTTGTACTTCTTGCCGGAACCGCACGGGCATGGATCATTGCGCCCGACCTTGGGTCCGTCGCGCACCACGGTGGTTGGCGCGGCCAACGCCACCGCCGCGGCCTGCTCGCCGAAACGTGCTTCGACCACAGCGTCACCAGCCGGCGGCGCAGCGTAGCCGCTGACCTCGGCGTGCTGGAATTCCAGCGCGGCACGCCGGGACTGCTCCTGGCGCTCGGCTTCCATGGCCGCGATCTCGGCTTCGCTTTGCAGGCGGACGCGCGCCAGGATCTGGGTGACTTCGGCCTTGACGTCATCGAGCATGCCGGAGAACAGCAGCAGTGATTCGCGCTTGAATTCCTGCTTGGGCTGCTTTTGCGCATAGCCACGCAGGTAAATGCCCTGGCGCAGATAGTCCATGCTGGACAGGTGCTCTTTCCAGGCGTTGTCGAGCACGGTGAGCATCACCTGCTTTTCCAGCTGACGCATATTCTCGGCGCCGAGCGCAGCCTCTTTTTCCGCGTACTGGCGCTCGGCGACCTCGAGCACGTGGCGCAGGATCCGCTCGTGATTGACGTCACTCTGCGTCTCGATCCAGGCCGGCAGATCCAGCTCGATGCCGTAGTCCGTGACCAGTGCGCGGTCGAGCCCGGCGATGTCCCATTGCTCGTCGACACTGTCCGGCGGCACATGGCGATCGACCAGCTCGGCGAACACGTCGGCGCGGATGTCGTGGATCGACTCGGCGACCTCGCTGGCATCCAGCAACTCATTGCGCTGCTCGTAGATCACCTTGCGCTGGTCGTTGGCGGTGTCGTCGAACTCGAGCAGGTTCTTGCGAATGTCGAAGTTGTGCTGCTCGACCTTGCGCTGCGCTTTCTCGATCTGGCGCGAAACCATGCGCTCCTCGATGGCGTCGTCCTCCTTCATGCCGAAGGCGCGCATCCAGCGCGCCACCGCCTCGCCACCAAAGATGCGCATGAGGTTGTCCTCGAGCGCGATGTAGAAACGCGAGGAACCCGGATCGCCCTGGCGTCCGGAACGGCCGCGCAACTGGTTGTCGATGCGCCGCGATTCGTGGCGCTCGGTGCCGATGATATGCAGCCCGCCGCTGGCCAGCGCCTCGTCGTGGCGTTTTTGCCATTCTTCGCGCACACGCTTGCGCTCGGCGTCACCGGCATCGGCCGGCAACGCCGCCAGCTCGGCATCCAGCGAACCACCCAGCACGATGTCGGTGCCGCGGCCGGCCATGTTGGTGGCGATGGTCACCGCCTTGGGTCGACCGGCCTGCGCGACGATCTGCGCCTCGCGCTCGTGCTGCTTGGCGTTGAGCACCTCGTGCGGGATTTTCTCCGCGCGCAGCTTCTGCGAGAGCAGTTCGGACACCTCGATCGAGGTGGTGCCCACCAGCACCGGCTGGCCGCGTTCGTAGCAGTCCTTGATGTCGGCGATGACCGCGTTGTACTTGGCCTCGCGGTTGAGGAACACCAGGTCGTGGCGGTCATCGCGCACCATCGGCCGGTGCGTGGGAATGACCACCACCTCCAGCCCGTAAATCGACTGGAACTCGTAGGCCTCGGTATCCGCCGTGCCGGTCATGCCAGCGAGTTTCTTGTACATGCGAAACAGGTTCTGGAACGTGATCGTGGCGAGGGTCTGGTTCTCGCGCTGGATGGGCACGGACTCCTTGGCCTCGACCGCCTGGTGCAGGCCCTCAGACCAGCGTCGCCCCGGCAGCGTGCGCCCGGTGAACTCGTCGACGATGATCACTTCGCCGTCGCGCACGATGTAATCAACATCGCGGTGGTACAGGGCGTGCGCGCGCAAACCGGCGTTGAGGTGGTGCACCGCACCCAGGTTGCGCGTGTCGTACAGGCTGGTGTCGGCCTCGATCACGCCGCCCTGGCGCAACAACTGCTCGGCGTGTTCCATGCCCTCTTCCGAGAGATAGACCTGCTTCTGCTTTTCGTCCACCCAGTAATCGCCCGTGCCATCTTCCTTTTCCTGACGGATCAGGTTGGGCACGATGCGATTGACCTTGATGTACTGCTCCGGGGAGTCCTCGGCCGGACCGGAGATGATCAGCGGCGTGCGCGCCTCATCGATCAGGATCGAGTCCACCTCGTCGACGATGGCGTAGTGCAAACCGCGCTGGAAGCGCTGGTCCTTGCTCAATGCCATGTTGTCGCGCAGGTAGTCGAAACCGAACTCGTTGTTGGTGCCGTAGGTGATGTCGGCGGCGTAGGCGCCGGACTTGTCGGCGTTCTCCATGCCCGGAAACACCACGCCCACGCTCATGCCGAGGAAGCCGTAGATCTTGCCCATCCAGGCGGAGTCGCGCTTGGCCAGGTAGTCGTTGACGGTGACCACGTGCACGCCTTTGCCGTCCAGCGCGTTGAGGTACACCGGCAGCGTCGCCACCAGGGTCTTGCCTTCGCCCGTGCGCATCTCGGCGATCCTGCCCATGTGCAGAATCATGCCGCCGATCATCTGCACGTCGTAATGGCGCATGCCGATCACGCGCTGCGCGGCCTCGCGCACGGTGGCGAAGGCCTCGGGCAGCAGATCATCGAGTGTCTCGCCCTTGGCCAGACGCGCGCGGAACTCGACCGTCTTGGCCTTGAGTTCGTCGTCGCTCAGCTTGTTCCATGCCGGTTCGAGTGCATTGATGCGCGCGACCTTGCGCTGCAGCTGACGCACCACGCGCTCGTTGCGACTGCCAAAAACGCCGGTCAGGACTCGATTCAACATCAGGGGCTCGCTCGCAGCGGTGACGCGGCCGGGCCGCGCAAAAGGCAAAGGATACTACGCCGACACCTGCCTTCGGATGGCGGCGCACGACGCGAATTCAAGGGCAGCGCGGTGTGCCGCACCCAGGCATGCGCTGACACGAGCGCAACAAAGCGCCAGGCCACCATGCCTAAAGGCGATGCCGCGCCTGCACAAACGCCAGCGGGTTGATGACCTTGCCGCGATACCAGACCTCGAAATGCACGTGTGGCCCGGTGGAACGCCCGGTCGAGCCCACCAGCGCCAGCACCTGCCCGGTGCGTACCGCCTCGCCGACGTGCACCAGCAGCTTTTCCGCGTGCGCGTAGCGGGTCAGATAGCCGTTGCCATGGTCCACCTCGACCACATTGCCGTAGCCGTTGCGCACCCCGGCGAAGCTGACGATGCCGCGCGCCACGCTGGTGATCGGCGTGCCCGCGGACGCATCGATATCCAGTCCGGTGTGGAATTCATGGCCGCCCGTGAAGGGGTCGGTGCGCGGACCATAGTAGGAATCGATGAAGCCATTGGCCACCGGCATGCCGCTGGGCTGGGCCGCGGCGTCGACCTTGCGATCAAGCAGCAGGCGCTCAAGCAGGCCGAGCTGGGTTTGCTGTGCGTCGAAACGCAGGCGCAAGGCGGTGAGGCCGCGGTCGATGTGCTGTGGCAGCGCACCGGCCTGTTGCAAGGGTACTTCCGGCCCGCCGAGCGCAGGCCCGGCGTCGAAGTTGAACTCGCCGCCGTCAAGTTTCCCGGCCCGTGCCAGGCGTTCGCCCAGCGCGCCCAGGCGCAACGATTGCGCTTCGAGCTGACCCAGCTTCACCGCCAGCGCGTTGAGATCGCGCTGCCAGCCGCGTTGCACACTGCCGATCTCGGCCTGTTGTGCGCTCAACTGTGCGCGCAGCGCGCGGACTTCAGCCAGTGCGTGATCGCGCGGGCTGTAAACCAGCCAGCTCAATGCCATGCCCAGCGTCACCAAGGTCAGCGCAACGGCAGCCAGCGCGCCCAGCGCCAGCATGCGCTGGCGTGGATGGTGCAGATCAATGCCACGGGGCGCCTTGCGCGGGTCCGAGACCAGTATGATGTTCATGTCCAGCGGTTCCGAGGTTCACGGTTCATGCAATTGCCCCCGCAGCAGTCACGCCGCGCACGCGGCCCGCAGAGCGTTGCGGACTGCGGCGGCCTCGGCGGCTTGTTCACCAAGGCTGCGGCTTTGGAAACACTGGATCAGCAACTGCGCCAACGCTTGCTGCCCACGCTGGCCGAACAGGTCAGGCTCGGTGGCGTGCACGGTGAACGCATCGTTTTCGTGGCCAGCAGTGCGGCGTGGGCATCGCGGCTGCGCATGGAGCAGGCCGCGATCCTGCGCCTGGCGCGCATCCTCGGGTTGAGCGCACGCGTACTGATCGTGAAAGTTGCCCCCCTGCCTGCCCGCCCACCCGAGCCAGCAAAACGACTCGTGCTTTCCCGCGCTGCCGCGCACCATCTGCGCGCCGCTGCGAGTTCCCTTGCAGACCCCGAGCTGCGCGCCCGCTTTCTGGCGCTGGCAGCGCTCGCCGAATCCTGACCGCAGACGCAGGCAAAGACCGGCGTCATCGTCACGAAATCACGTCAAAACCCGAAGCGCGATTCAGATCGCCTGCGCCGGATGCGCATAGGAGATCGGCGCCAGTTCCGCATCGTCGAAACTGACCTCTTCCCACGCGGTGACATCGGCCATCAGGCTGCGCAGCAGACGGTTGTTCAGCTCGTGCCCGGATTTGTGGCCATAAAACGCACCGATCAGGCTGTGGCCGAGCAGGTACAAATCGCCGATCGCGTCGAGGATCTTGTGCTTGACGAACTCGTCCTCGTAGCGCAGGCCATCCTCGTTGAGCACGCGGTAGTCATCCAGCACAATGGCGTTGTCCATCGAACCACCCATGGCAAGATTGCGCTCGCGCAACATCTCGATGTCGCGCATGAAACCGAAGGTGCGTGCGCGGCTGACTTCCTTAACGAACGATGTGGTCGAAAAGTCGATCTCCGCGCGTTGCGTGCGCGAACTGAACAGTGGGTGCTTGAATTCGATGGAAAAACCCACCTTGAAGCCATTGAATGGTTCGAAGCGCGCCCATTTGTCGCCATCCTCGACCTTGATCGGCTTCTTGATGCGGATGAAGCGCTTGGCGACGGCTTGCTCCTCGATCCCCGCCGATTGCAGCAGGAACACAAAAGGGCCGGCGCTGCCGTCCATGATCGGCACTTCCGGCGCGGACAAATCGACATAGGCGTTGTCGATGCCCAATCCGGCCATGGCTGAAAGCAAGTGCTCGACAGTGCCGACACGCGCACCGTCACGCACCAGCGTGCTGGACAGCCGGGTGTCACCGACAAATTCGCAACGCGAGGGAATGTCGATCGGCGTCGACAGGTCAGTGCGGCGGAACACGATACCGGTATCGGGCGCAGCCGGACGCAGAGTCATGTAGACCTTGTCCCCCGTATGCAGGCCGACGCCGGTGGCGCGAATGGCGTTTTTCAACGTGCGCTGCTTGATCATTGTTTTTTAACCTGGCGGGGCAGCTGCCAAAGTGGGCCGGAATGTAACACAGGGTTTACGAAGGATAAAGTAAACCTTTGCGTACAGTAAATGCCGACGCCGCGGACGCTGGCACCGACAGCAGACCCGTCGCCACCCCCACGGACGGGAGCGGCGGTGGCGACAGGCGCCGGCCGCGATCCGGCGACCGACGACCGGTTCAATCGGCCTGTTTGCGCAAAAAGGCCGGTATGTCGATGTAATCGAAACCCGCCGGCGGCGGCGAAGCTTGCTGCTGCATGGCCTCGGCCTGCTCGTCGGCGCGCACGCGCGGCACGCTGGCGCTGGCGCGTGACGGCACGGCGGCCACGGCGGGTCCGGTGCCCGTGCGCAGCATCACGGGACGAGGGCGCGGCTGCGGCGTCACCACCATCTCCTCGCGCGGCGCGGGTCGCGTATTGCGCGCCACGTTGCGGTTGAGCCCAGTGGCGACCACGGTGACGCGCACATCGTCCTGCATCTCCGCGTCAAGCGTGGTGCCGATCACCACGGTGGCGTCTTCGGCTGCGAAGTCGTGCACCACGCGACCGATCTCGTCGAACTCGCGCATGGTCATGTTGGGACCGGCGGTGATGTTGACCAGAATGCCGCTGGCACCGTTCAGGTTCACGTCGTCCAGCAGCGGATTGCTGATCGCCGCCTCCGCCGCGGCCTGGGCACGATCGTCGCCACGCGCGGTGCCACTGCCCATCATCGCCATGCCCATCTCGCTCATCACCGTGCGCACATCGGCAAAGTCGACGTTGATCAGGCCGGGGCGGGTGATCAGATCGGCGATGCCGCGTACCGCGCCGACCAGCACCTCGTTGGCGGCCTTGAACGCGCTGAGCATGGTGGCCTCGCGGCCGAGCACGCTGAGCAGCTTCTCGTTGGGCACGGTGATCAGCGAATCGACGTGCTGGGACAGATCCTCGATGCCCTTGAGTGCCACCTGCATGCGGCGCCGACCCTCGAACGGGAACGGCTTGGTGACGATGGCCACGGTCAGGATGCCACGCTCCTTGGCCAGCTGCGCCAGCACCGGTGCCGCGCCGGTGCCGGTGCCACCCCCCATGCCGGCGGTGATGAACACCATGTCGGCGCCGGCCAGCGCCTCGTCGATGCGTTCGCGATCCTCCAGCGCGGCCTGGCGACCGACCTCGGGATTGGCGCCGGCGCCCAGACCCTTGGTGACGTTGGCGCCGAGTTGCAGCACCTGACGCGCACCCGAGTTCTTCAGCGCCTGCGCATCGGTGTTGGCGCAGATGAATTCCACGCCCTCGATGTCGCAACCCAGCATGTGCGCCACGGCGTTGCCGCCGCCGCCGCCCACGCCGATCACCTTGATGATTGCGTTGGGTGTTGCCCTTTCGATCATTTCGAACATGTCCCGTCCTCCAGTGAATTAACGTCTGCTTGCGGTAATCCCGAACGCACGCATCCGGCGTTGTCCGGGGATGCGGCGTTGCCGCCGCCGATGGCATTCCAGTGCCATCGAATTGCCAGGTGTGCCGGCGCCGGCTGCAGCGCTCGGCCACGTGCGTCGATCCAGCACGCAGGTGACCGATCCGTGCGCCAGCGCCGCGCGTTCAAAAGTTCTTCCCCAGCCAGCCCTTGAGCCGGCCGATCATGCGATCCAGATTGCCCGCGGGCATGGCCACATCGCCGCGTGCCGCGTGCAGCAGCAGGCCCACGGCAGTGGCGTGTACCGGATTGGCGACCGCCTCGGCCTTGCCGCCAACCAGCTGTGGCGCGCCGATGCGCACCATCTTGTGGAACACCTCCTCGGCCAGCTCCAGCGCGCCCTCCATCGGCGCGGCCCCACCGGTCAGCACCACGCCCGCGCTGAGCAGGTTGTCCAGACCTGAACGGCGCAGTTCGTCCTGCACCATCTCGAAGATTTCCTCGTAACGGTCGTGCACGCACTGTGCCAGCGCCTGGCGCGCGAGGCGCCGCGGCGGACGATCACCGACGCTGGGCACCTGCACGGTTTCATCGCTGTGCGCCAGCTGCGGCAAGGCACAGGCGTACTTGATCTTGATTTCTTCGGCG
This sequence comes from Metallibacterium scheffleri, assembly GCF_002077135.1. Lineage (NCBI taxonomy): Bacteria > Pseudomonadati > Pseudomonadota > Gammaproteobacteria > Lysobacterales > Rhodanobacteraceae > Metallibacterium > Metallibacterium scheffleri. Next base: position 2,088,064 of record NZ_LDOS01000002.1, read on the forward strand.
TTGGCCGTCGGCGTGTGGATGCCGAAGGCGATGTCGTTGGTGACCTGGTCGCCACCCACCGGCAGCGCGCGCGTGTAGCGCACCGCACCCTGCGCATAGATGGCGATGTCGGTGGTGCCGGCGCCGATGTCGATCAGACACACGCCGAGCTCGCGCTCGTCGTCGGTGAGCACGGCACGCGCGCTGGCGGTGGCGGCCGGAATCAGCGCATCCACGGTGATGCCGCAGCGCTCGATGCACTTGACCAGGTTCTGCACTGGGCTGGCCGCACCGGTGACCAGGTGCACGTTGGCCTCCAGACGCACGCCGCTCATGCCGACCGGATGGCGGATACCGTCCTGGCCATCGATACGGAACTCCTGCGGCTCCTTGTAGAGCACCTTGCGATCGGCCGGGATGGCCACCGCGCTGGCAGCCGCCAGCACCGCCTCGATGTCGGCGGCGCTGACTTCGCGTTCGCGGATCGCCGCGGTGCCGTGCGAGTTCAGCGTTTCCAGGTGGCTGCCCGAGATCGAGGCGTGCACCGAGCGGATCTCGCAGCCGGCCATCAGCTCGGCCTCCTCGACCGCGCCGCGAATGGCGTGCATGGTCGATTCGATATCCACCACCGCGCCGCGTTTCATGCCGCGCACCACGTGCGAGCCGATGCCGATCACCTCGACCGGTTCGCCGCGCGAATATTCGCCAACCACGGCCATGACCTTCGAGGTGCCGATATCCAGCCCCACCACCAGTTGCTTGTCGCTGCGTCGGTTCATGGCTCAGGTATTTCCTGCACTGGGCGTGGAAGGGGGCGTCACGGCAGGCACCTGCGCATCCGGCCAGCGCACGGCGAAACCGTTGGCGTAGCGCAGATCGGCGTAGACGAACATCTCGCTGTGACGCGCGGCGAGTTGCGGCCACACCGCCAGAAAACGAGCCAGGCGCTGCTGCGACTGGTCGCGTCCGATCACGATGTGTGCGCCGGCGGACAGGTCCAGCGTGTAGCTGCCGCGCGCGGTCAGCTGCGCCCCGGCGACGTGCAGGCCACGTGGCGTGCAGGCCGCGACGGCGCTGCGATAAAACGCGATCACCTCGGGCAAGGCGCCGGGCGGGCCGCTGAGTCGCGGCAACGCGGCCGGCATCTGCGCGGCAGGCACGCTGAACACGTCACCATCGGCACCGACCAGTCGATTCCCGGTCCAGCGTGCCCACGGCTGGTGCTCGCGCAGGCTGATCACCAGGGTATTCGGCCAGCGCTTGCGCACTTCGACCGCGGCCACCCAAGGCAGCGCCGCGACCGCCGCGCGCACGCGCTGCAGATCGACCGCGAAGAAGCCTTTTTGCAGCAGCGGCTGCACCGCGACGGCAACCTCGGCGGCGCTGACATGCGTATACGGCGCATCGATGGTGAGGTATTTCACCGGCCACTGCCCCGCGGCCAGCCAGCCGCGCAGCACCGCGACCACCGGCACGGCCAGCACGGCCAGGGCCAGCAGCCAGCCGCTCAGCCGGATGGCGCCGGCGCGCGTCACGCGCCTCCCGGTCGAGGCTGGTTTCCAGAATGCGCCAGCACAGGGTCTCGAAATCCATGCCGGCGGCGGCGGCGGCCTTGGGCACCAGCGAGTGGCTGGTCATGCCCGGCGCGGTATTGACCTCGAGCAGTTGAAATTCGCCGCTGGCCGTGCGCATCACATCCACACGCCCCCAGCCGCTGCAACCCAGGGCACGGAATGCATCCAGCGCCAGCGCGCCCAATGCGGTTTCATCATCACCTTGCAGGCCGGGACACAGATACTGCGTATCCGCGGCCACGTATTTGGCGTGATAGTCGTAGAACTGGCCCTTGGGCACGATGCGGATTGAAGGCAGCGTGTGATCATCGAGTACGGCGACGGTATATTCCGCGCCCTCGACCATCTGCTCGACCATCAGATCGCCCGGATAGTGCGCCGCGAGCGCGGCCGCGGCATCCAGGTCGGACTCGGCCAACACGCGGCTGACGCCCACGCTGGAACCCTCGCAGGCAGGCTTGACGATCACCGGCAGGCCGAGCTTGCGCAATGCCGCATGCGCATCGCTGCCTTTGCGCAACGGCACGAAGGCCGGCGTCGGCAAAGCCAGTGCTTGCCAGATCCACTTGCTGCGAATCTTGTCCATGCTCAGCGCGGCACCGAGCACGCCGGAGCCGGTATAGGGCACGTGCAACGAGTCCAGCGCGCCCTGCAGCACGCCATCCTCGCCGCCGCCATGCTGACCATGCAAGATGTTGAACACGCGCGCGAAGTGTCCGGCGCGCACCGCATCCAGCAGCGCAGGAATGCCATCGATGCCGTGCGCATCCACACCGCGCGCGCGCAGCGCCTCCAGCACATTGCGCCCCGAATCCAGCGACACCGCGCGCTCGGCCGAGGTGCCGCCCATCACCACCGCGACGCGGCCGAAGGCACGCGCGTCATCGACATGCTTCATGTGCTGCCCTCCTCCAGTAGCGTGCCGGCACGCGCCAGCGCGGTGGCCGCCTGACCGATATCACCGGCGCCCATCAGCAGCAGCAGGTCGCCGTCCTCGAGCAGCGCCGCCAGCGCGGCGGGCAATTCGCGCACGTTCTCGACCAGCACCGGATCGACCTTGCCGCGCGCACGCACCGCGCGTGCCAGCGCGCGCGCATCGGCGCCAGCGATCGGCGCCTCGCCCGCCGCATAAACCTCGCTCAACACCAGCACATCGACCTCGGCCAACACACGCGCGAAGTCATCCAGCAAATCGCGCGTACGCGAATAGCGATGCGGCTGAAACGCCACCACCAGACGCCGCTGCGGCCAGCCGCCGCGCGCGGCAGCGAACACCGCGGCCAACTCGCTGGGGTGATGGCCGTAATCGTCCACCAGCAACGCACGACCGCGCCCATGCCTGATCTCGCCATGCTGCTGGAAGCGCCGGCCCACGCCCTGAAACTTTTCCAATGCAGTAGCGATGCTCGGCGCATCGACGCCCAACTGCCAGCCCACCGTGGCGGCGGCCAGCGCGTTGAGTACGTTGTGCCGGCCGGGCAGGTTGAGATTCACCGCCAGCACCGCGTCGCGACCGGGCAGGTGCAGATTGAAATGCATGCGCGGGCCGTGCTGCACGATGGCGCTGGCGCGCACATCGGCATTGGCGGCGGTGCCATAGGTCACCACGCTGCGCGGTGTGCGTTGCGCCAGCGCGGCCACCTCGGCATCGTCCGTGCACAACACCGCGGTACCGTAGAACGGCAGGCGATGCAGGAAATCATCGAAGGCCTGGCGCACGCGCGCGAAGTCGCCACCGTAATTGGCCAGGTGATCGGCATCGATGTTGGTGACCACCGCCAGCACCGGCGCCAGCATCAGGAAAGAACCGTCGGACTCATCGGCCTCAGCGACCAGATATTCGCCGGCGCCGAGGCGCGCATGCGTGCCCGCAGCCAGCAGCTGGCCACCGATGACGAACGTCGGATCGTAACCGGCCTCGGCCAGCACGCTGGCGGTGAGACTGGTGGTGGTGGTCTTGCCGTGGGTACCGGCGATGGCGATGCCACGGCGGAAGCGCATCAGTTCACCCAGCATCTCGGCGCGCGGCACCACCGGGATGCGCGCGGCGTGTGCGGCCAACAGCTCGAGATTGTCAGCGGCGATGGCACTGGAGACGACCACGGCATCGGCGCCCTGCACCTGCGCGGCAACATGGCCGATGTGCACTTCGATACCCAGCGCAGTCAGACGCTCGGTGACCACCGAGCGTGCGCGATCCGAGCCGGACACGACGTAGCCCAGGGTGTGCAGCACCTCGGCGATGCCGCTCATGCCGGCACCGCCGATGCCGATGAAGTGCACGCGGCGGAACGCGTACATGAAATCCTCGTGCGGCTGCAGGCGACGCGGGCTCATCGCGCCACCTCCAGGCAGGCATCGGCGATGCGCGCGGCGGCGTCGGGGCGTGCCAGGGTGCGCGCCGCCGTAGCCATGCCCAGCAAGCGTGCGCGGTCAGCCAGCAGCATGCCGAGTTCCCGAGCCAGCGTTTGCGCGCTCAATGCGGATTCGGGCAGCAGGCGCGCGGCACCAGCGCCAGTCATGAACGCGGCATTGCGCGTCTGATGGTCGTCCACCGCATGTGGGTATGGCACCAGAATCGCACCCAGCCCGGCCGCGGCCAGCTCGGCCAGGGTCAGCGCGCCGGCACGACACAGCGCCAGATCCGCCCAGGCATAGGCCTGCTCCATGGCTTCGATGAACGGCTCGATGCGCGCTTCGATGCCCGCTGCGGCATACGCGGCGCGAGTGGCCTCCACGCCTTGCGCGCCACACTGATGCCACACTTCGGGACGCTCCACCGCGGGCAGCAGCGCCAACGCGGCCGGCACGCCGAGATTGAGCGCGCGGGCGCCTTGACTGCCGCCCAGCACCAGCAGGCGCGCGCGTCCCGTGCGCGCAGCAAAACGCTGCGCAGGCGCGGGCAAATCCGCGATCACCGCGCGTACCGGATTGCCGCTGCATGCAGCGCGCGGCAGCGTATCCGGAAAACCCACCAGCACGCGCCTGGCAAGACGCGCGAGCACGCGATTGGTCATCCCCGGCATTGCGTTCTGTTCGTGCACCACCAGCGGAACGCGACGCAGGAACGCAGCCAGGCCGCCGGGGCCGGCTACGTAACCACCCAGCGCCAGTACGCTGCGCGGGCGCTCGCGGCGCAGTGCAGCCCAAGCCGCGCGCAGTGCAGTCAGCAACATCCACGGCGCGCGCAGACGCGCCTGCCAGCCCTTGCCGCGCACGCCACGCACCGGCAGTTCCAGCAGGCGGATGCCGCGCGCTGGTACCAGGCGGGTTTCCAGCGCGCCGGTTGCGCCCAGCCAAACCACTGGAACCGCGCGCGCGGCCAGCACCTCGGCCACGGCCAGGCCCGGGAAGATATGCCCTCCGGTACCGCCAGCCATGATCATCACCGGACGCCCATCGTTCATGTCATGGCCTCCGCGAACTGCGGGGCGGCGGCGCCGAGGCGGCGTGCATCTTCGGCACGCGTGATCTCATAACTGGCGCGCAACAGCACCCCGAGCATGACCAGGGTCATGATCACGCTCGAGCCACCGGAACTGACCAGTGGCAAGGTCAGGCCCTTGGTCGGCAGCACACCCAGATTCACACCCACCGACACGGCCGCCTGGATGCCGATCGACAAGGCCACGCCAAAACACACGTAGGCCGCATAACGCTGACCCAACTCGACCCCGCGCAGACCCAGCGTCAGCGCACGTCCAACCAGCAGCGCGAACAATCCCAGCACCAGCGCGATGCCGACAAAGCCCAGCTCCTCGGCGATCACCGACAGGATGAAATCGGTGTAGGCCTCGGGCAGATAGAACAGCTTCTGGATGCTGTCGCCCAGACCCACGCCAAACCAATGGCCGCGCCCGACCGCGATCAGCGCCTGGGTCAGTTGGAATCCGTCCGAAAACGGATCCTTCCACGGGTTGAGGAACGAGGTCAGGCGCTCGACGCGATAACTGCGGCTGACCGCGATCCAGCTGAACAGGGGAATCAGCGGCGTGCTCATCAGCACCAGGTAGCGCATGCGCGCACCGGCCAGCCAGATCATGCCCACGGTGATCGCCATGATCAGCAGCGCCGAACCGAAATCCGGCTGCGCCAGCAGCAGCACCGCGATCAGCAGGCCCACGCCGATTGGTTTGATCGCGCCGGAGAATTTCGTCTCCACGGCGCTGCGGTGGCGCACCAGATAGCTGGCCATGTACAGGATCACCGCCAGTTTCACCGCCTCGACCGGCTGGAACCCGGTGATGCCCAGATCCAGCCAACGCCGCGCGCCGTTGACGCGAACGCCGATGTGCGGCACGAATACCAGCAGCAGCGAGATGATCGCCAGCGCCATGAGCAGGAAACCGCGACTTTCCAGCTCGCGCAGCTCGACGCGCGTGGCCACGAACGCCGCGCCGCTACCCAGCATGATGAACATCAGGTGGCGCTTGAGATAAAAGAACGGGCCCAGATGGCTGCCGTCGGCGATCGCGATCGAGGCCGATGCCACCATGACGATGCCGAACGCCGCCAGCCCCACGATCGCCAGCAGCAGCCAGCGGTCGTAATGTCCACGCGGCCCGGAGCGGCGCTGGGCTTGTGGGTGCGGGCTGACGAAATCGAACATCAGCGCACCTTCAAGGTGGCGAGTCCGATCAGCATCAGCATCACGCTGATGATCCAGAAGCGCACGATCACGCGTGGCTCGGGCCAGCCTTCAACTCGAAGTGGTGATGGATCGGCGCCATGCGGAAGATGCGCTTGCCGGTGAGCTTGAAGCTGGCCACCTGCAGCATCACCGAGGCAGTTTCGACCACGAACACGCCACCCATGATCAGCAGCACGATCTCCTGACGCACGATCACCGCGATGCAGCCCAGCGCCGCGCCAATGGCCAGCGCGCCGACATCGCCCATGAACACCTGCGCCGGATAGGTGTTGAACCACAGAAAGCCCAGCCCGGCACCCGCCAGCGCGCCGCAGTAAATCGCCAGCTCGCCCGCGCCTGGAATACCGGGGATGTCGAGGTAACTCGAGAACACCGCGTTACCCGAGAGATACGCGAAGATGCCCAGTGCCACCGCCACCAGCACGCTGGGCATGATGGCCAGGCCATCGAGACCGTCGGTGAGATTCACCGCATTGGAAAATCCCACGATCATCAGATAGGCGATGACCACGAAGCCAAATCCCAGCGGCAGCGCCACGGTCTTGAACAGCGGCACGAACAGCGCCGTAGCCGCGGGCACATCGGCGGTGTAATACAGCGTCAGCGCCGCCGCCAGCCCGAACAGCGACTGCCACAGATACTTCCAGCGCGCCGGCAAGCCACGGCTGTCCTTGAGTATCAATTTCTTGTAATCGTCGTAGAAGCCCACCGCGCCGAAGGCCAGCGTTACGCCCAGCACGACCCATACATAGCGGTTGAACGGATCGGCCCACAGCAGCGTGGCGATGACCACCGCCAGGATGATCAGCGTGCCGCCCATGGTCGGCGTGCCGGCCTTGCTCAGGTGTGATTGCGGCCCATCGCTGCGAATCACCTGCCCGGCTTTCTGCGCGCTGAGCCGGCGGATCAACGCCGGCCCCAGCGCCAGTGAAATCAGCAGCGCCGTCAGTGCGCTCAGAATGGTGCGCAAGGTGATGTACTGGAACAGGTGGAATGCACTGACATAGCCGCTCAGCCAGCGCGCGAGTTCATACAGCATCGGCATGCCCCCCGTGTGCGTCGGATGGCTCTAGTTGCGCGATCACGCGCTCCATCGCCGATGCGCGCGAGCCCTTGACCAGGCACGTGACTCCGGCGTGCGCGGCGGCTTGCAACGCAGCCGCCAACGCGGCCTGATCCTCGAAGTGATTGGCCGCGACGCCAAACGCGGTGCTGGCCGCGCCACTGAGACGCCCCACCGTCCACAGCCGCGTGATGCCGGCCGCGCGCGCCTTGCGCCCCAGCTCGGCGTGCAATGCCTGCGCATCGGGCCCGAGTTCGGCCAGATCCCCCAGCACCAGCCAGGTCTCGCCCGGCGCCAGTGCCAGGGTGTCGATGGCGGCCGCGACCGAAGCCGGATTGGCGTTGTAGCTGTCATCCAGCAATATCCAGCCGCCCGGCATGACGCGGCGCGCGAGGCGTCCGTGCTGCGCGCTGACCTGCGCCAATCCCAGTGCGATCTGCGCCGGGGCGACGTCCAGCGCATGCGCAAGCGCCGCCGCCGCCAGCGCATTGCGCACATTGTGCGCACCGGGCAACGCCAACATCACTGCCGCCGTACCCGACGGCGTGTGCAACACGAAGCGCGAGCCATGCAGATCTGATTGCACCTGCGCGGCGTAGATATCCGCCTCGGTCGTGCTGCCGAAGCGCAACACGCGCCGCGCACCCGCCTGCGCGGTGAAATAACCGGCGAAGGCGTCGTCGGCATTGATCACGGCGATGCCGTCGGCCGGCAACGCGGCGTAGATCGCGCCCTTGGTCTCGGCCACGCCCTCGATACTGCCCAGGCGCTCGAGATGCGCCGGCGCCACGTTGTTGACCAGCGCCACGCGCGGACGCGCGATGGCGGCCAGATAAGCGATATCACCCGGCTTGCCTGCGCCCATCTCGAGCACCGCGTAGCGCGTGTCCTCGCGCATGTTGAGCAGGCCCAGCGGCAGACCGATCTCATTGTTCTGATTACCCTGCGTGGCGTGCGTGGAGCCAATGCCAGCGAGGATCGCGGCGCACAGGTTCTTCACCGTGGTCTTGCCGCTGGACCCGGTGATGCCGATCACTTCGGCCGTACTGCGCGCGCGCGCCGCGCTGGCCAGATCGCCCAGCGCACGCAGCGTGTCGCCGACCTGCACCTGCGCCAAAGCCGCATCCATGCGGCGAGTCACCAGCGCGCCGGCCGCGCCCGCGGCCATGGCCTGTGCCAGATAATCGTGGCCATCGACGCGCTCACCGGCCAGCGCCACGAACAACATGCCCGGCTGCAATGCGCGCGTATCCGCGCCGGCGCCACGCACCTGCGCCGCGGCACCATGCAGGGTGCCGTGCGTCCACATCGCCACTTCATCGAGGCTCATGTTCAACACGGACGCGCCTCCAGTGCAGCGCGCGCCACGGCCAGGTCATCGAAGGGCCGCGTCGTGCCGGCAATTTCCTGATAGGTCTCGTGGCCCTTGCCGGCGATCAGCACCACGTCACCTGCCCGCGCCTCACGCACGGCAAGGGCAATGGCGCGCGCGCGATCACGCTCCACAAGCACTGCGCTGGCGTCCGGCATCCCGGCGCGAATCGCTACGATGATGGCGTCGCCATCCTCGCCACGCGGGTTGTCGTCGGTCAGCAACACGCGGTCGGCCAAGTCCGCGGCCAGTGCGCCCATTTGCGGGCGCTTGCCGGCATCGCGTTCGCCGCCGCAGCCGAACACGCACCACAGACGTCCCGCGCAATGCGCGCGCAAGGCGCGCAAGGCCTGCTGCAACGCATCCGGCGTGTGCGCATAATCGATCACCAGCAGCGGCTGGGTCGCGGTGCCAGCAAGACGATTCATGCGTCCGCGGATCGGCTCGAGCCGGTTCAACGCATCCAGCATGCGCACGAAGGGAAATTCCAGCGCACCCAGGCACGCTGCCACCAGCAGCAGGTTGTCGACGTTGAAGCGCCCCAGCAGCGGACTGCGCAACGCGCCGCTGCCCCATGGCGTGTGCAGGGTGAAACGAATGCCTCCGGGCGAGCTGACGACGGCCTCGGCGCGCAACTCCGCGTTCGCATCACCGAGCGCGCTGACGCGCAACACACGTATGCCCGGCGCCATGCTCGCCGCCAAGCGCGCGCCGAATGCATCGTCGATATTCAGCACCGCAGCGCGCAATTCGGGCCACGCGAACAGGCGCGCCTTGGCCGCGCCGTAGGCCTGCATGCTGCCGTGATAGTCGAGATGGTCACGGGTGAGATTGGTGAAGGCGGCCACGCCGAAGTGCACGCCATTGACGCGACCCTGTTGCAGCGCATGCGAGGACACTTCCATCGCGACATCGCTGGCGCCCGCGTCCGCGAATTCGCGCAGCAGCCGCTGCACGCTGATGGCATCCGGCGTGGTGCGCGCACTGGCATCGAGCTGACCGTGCAGGCCGGCACCCAGCGTGCCAATGCTGGCGGCACGCCGACCGAGCAGTTCCAGCGCCTGCGTCAGCAACTGCACGCTCGACGTCTTGCCGTTGGTGCCGGTCACGCCGATCACGCGCAGCGCGCGCGAAGGCTCGCCGTAGAACCGCGCGGCGATGCTGCCCAATTGCGCGCCAAGTTCATCAACCCAGATCACCTGCGGCAGCTGCGGGGCATCCAGCGGTGCGGGCGCTTCGGCCAGCACCAGCGCCGCACCTGCGGCCAGCGCCTGCGGCGCGAAATGAATGCCGTGGTGCTGCGTGCCGCGCAGTGCGACGAAGGCTTCACCGGGCCGCACGCGGCGCGAATCCAGCTGCAAACCGCGCACCGCGATCGCGGCGACCGCGCCGGCATCGGCCAGGCCCTCGAGCAGCGCATCGGCGCGCATCGCGGCAGCGTTCACGGTGTGCCTCCCGTCGCGTTGCCCGCAGCAACCGGCAGTGGCGCCTGTCCATACCAGTGCTGCACGTTGTCCGGTGGCACATCGAGGAGGCGCAGCGCGCCTTCCATCACGCGCCGGAACACCGGCGCAGCAACCACGCCGCCGTAATGGTCGGGCTTGGGATCGCGCACCACCACGACCGCAACCAGACGCGGATCGGTGGCCGGCACGATGCCGCAGAACACCGCGTAGTACTCATCCTTGAGATAACCGCCAGCGCCGGCCTGATGCGCGGTACCAGTCTTCCCGGCCACGGTGTAGTTGGCGATCATCGCCGTGGGCGCGGTCCCGGCCGGGCTGACCACGGTACGCAGCATGCCGATCATTTCCCTGGCGTACTTCTCCGGCAGCACGCGCACCGGCGCGCTGTCATCGCCCTTGACGAACGTGGGGTGGTGCAACACGCCGCCGTCGGCCAGCGTCGAGTAGGCCTGCGCCAATTGCAGCGCCGTCACGTTGAGGCCGTAGCCGTAGGAAATGGTGACGCGGTTGATCGGGCGCCAACTCGTGTACACCGGCAGCAGACCCGAAGCCTCACCGGGAAAGCCGCTTTCGGTGCTGCGCCCGAAGCCAAACCCGCGCAGCATGTCGTACAGACGTTTTTCCGAAAACGTCGCCGTGATCAGCGAGGCACCGACGTTGCTGGACTTGGTGATGACACTGGTCAGATCCAGTTTGCCGAAGTCAGCCACGTCGCGAATGGTGTAGCCGTCCATCATGTACCAGCCGGGTGTGGTGTTGATCGGCGAAGTGGGCGTCCACTTGCCGCTGTCCAGCGCCGCGGACAGCGTGAACGCCTTCATCACCGAACCCGGCTCGAATACATCGGTGACCGCGCGATTGCGCCAGTCGCGTGGCGTGCTGCCGGCGATGTTGTTGGGATTGAACGAGGGCAGGTTGACCATGGCCAGAATGCCGCCGGTGCGCGCATCCATGATCACCATCGATGCCGCACGCGCGTGGTACTTGAGGTAGGCCTCTGACAGGTACTCATAGGCGAGGTACTGGATGCTGCGGTCGATGCTCAAGGTCAGGCTGTGGCCCTGTACCGGCTCGCGAACCAGGTCGACGCTTTGCACGATCTGCCCGAGACGATTGCGGATCACGCGCTGCAGTCCGGGCTTGCCGCTCAACCAGTGGTTGTAGGCCAACTCCAGGCCTTCCTGGCCCTGATCGTTGATGTTGGTGAAACCCAGCACCTGCGCGGCGACATCACCAGTGGGGTAATAGCGGCGGTATTCGCGCTGCTTGTTGACGCCGGGAATCTTCAGCGCCAGCACCGCGTGTGCGGCGACCGGATCCATCATGCGACGCAGGTACACGAACTCCATGTTCGAGCGCTGCTCGAGACGGCGCTGCAGCTCGGCGGCATTCACATCCAGCGCCTTGGCCAGTTGCGGAATGCGATCAGCATGCGCCAGCAGCACGGGGGGATCGGCCCACAGCGAATCGACCGGCGTGGACACCGCCAGCGGCTCGCCGTTGCGATCAAAAATGCTCCCGCGTGAAACCGGAATCGGCAGTTCGCGCAGGAAGCGCATGTCACCCTGCTGCTGCAGGAATTCACGCCGCACGACCTGCAAATCCACGGCGCGTGCCAACAGGCCGACCCCGACCAGCACCAACAAGGTAATGACCAGTGCCAGACGTCGGCGCACGCGCGGACCACGCGGGCGCAGGCTGGCCGGCGCTGGTGACTTGGATGCCGGCTTCATTCGCGCACCATGCGGATTTGCGCCGGTTCGGGATTGACCATTCCCAACTGACTGCGCGCCACCGACGCCACGCGTGCCGGATCGGCCCAGGTGGCGTCTTCGAGTTCCAGGCGTCCGTACTCGATATTCAGGTGATCGCGTTGGCTTTGCAGGCGCGTCAGGCGGATGAACAGCTCGCGATTTTCGTTGCGCGACCACACCACCGCAATCGCGCTGAGCAGCGTCACCGCCAACAGTGCCCAGGTCAGCGCACGCAGCATGAAGCCACTCATGCGCGCTTCTCCGCGATGCGCAGTACCGCCGAGCGCGCACGCGGATTGCGCGCCACTTCTTCCGCGCTGGCGAAGTGTTTGCGTCCGACCGCACGCAGCGCGCCCGGCATGGGCGTCGGCGCCGGCAAGCCGCGCCCGACGCGCGGCAGCTCCGGGCCACGAATGAATTGCTTGACCAGGCGATCTTCCAGCGAGTGAAAACTGATCACCGCCAGACGCCCACCCGGTTTAAGGCAAGCGCTTGCGGCGGCCAGCCCCCGCTGCAACGCGTCCAATTCGCCATTGACGTGCAGACGCAACGCCTGGAAGGTGCGCGTGGCCGGATGCTTGCCGGGCTCGCGCCGGCCGATCGCGCGTTGTACCAGTTGCGCCAGTTCCAAGGTGCGCGTCAGTGGCTGCTCGACGCGCGCCTGCACGATCATCTGCGCGATGCGACGACTCATGCGCTCCTCGCCATAGCGCCACAGCACCGCTGCGATGTCCTCGGCATCGGCCTGCGCCAGAAACTCCGCGGCGCTTTGGCCCTGGGTCGGGTCCATGCGCATGTCCAGCGGACCATCGGCCATGAAGCTGAAACCACGCGTGGCCTGATCAAGCTGCGGCGAGGACACGCCGAGGTCCAGCAGCACGCCGTCCAGCCCGACCTGCGCGGCATCCCATTCGGCCAGCGCGGCAAAGCTGCCGTGTCGAATGTGCACGCGCGCATCATTGGCGAACCGTGCGCGCGCCGCGGCGATGGCCTCGGGGTCGCGATCCAGCAGCAACAGACTGCCCTGCGGCCCCAACAGTTGCAGGATCGCTGCGGCATGACCGCCGCGACCATAGGTGCCATCGAGATACGTCCCCTCGGCACGCACGCCAAGCCCGGCGATCACCTCGGCGAGCATGACCGGGACATGTTCGCCTGCCGACATGATCGCGGCCCCTCGGGTGACCACTGCTCAGAGCCTCAGCGCGGACATGTCCGCACTGATCTCGTCTTCGCCGATGGTCTGGCGGATCTTGGCGACGTGTGCCTGTTCGCTCCACAACTCGAACTTGTTGCCCATGCCCAGCAGCACCGCGCGCTTTTCGATACCGGCTGCCGCACGCTGACTGGCGGGCAGCAGCACGCGCCCGGCGCTATCCAGCTCCAGCGCGGCGGCGGCACCGACCAACTTCATCTGCAGCGCGCGATGCACGGCCTTGACGCTGGGCAGCGCATTGACCTGATCGCGTACCTGCTCCCAGGCGCTGGCCGGAAACAGCCACAGGCAACCTTGCTCGAATGGGTTGTAGGCGCTGACCAAGTGGTTGTCGCAGATGCGCGCAACCAGCTCGCGGTAAGCGGTGGGAATCGCCAGCCGTCCCTTGTCATCTACCGTGATGGCGGTTTCACCCTGGAACATTTGCCCACCTTTCCCCACGTTTCCACACTAATCGCCACCTTAGTCTCAGGTTTTGCGACTGTCAACGGGTTTTGCCTTGCAGATCAAGGACTAATCGGCGGACTTCAGGATTTCATGCAATCTCTTAGCAGTCATCGCAATGCCTATGAAATCATTGAAAATGATCAGGAACCACTCGCATGCGATGCCCAGGTGCGAACGACGGGATCTGAATAGACCTCGATCAATGCGATAACGCCGGGTGCGAGAGGGGTTTGCAAAATCACTCCGGTACACGCGCACAGCGGGCGATGGCCCGTTGCGCGCAAAAACCTTGGAGCGGTTTGCAAAACCGCGCCGGCACATGGGCGCTGTGGGCCAGTGCCCGCTGCGCGCCGGAACCATGGATGGTGCAGGCAGGGCTTTGGCAGCGAAGCAGGATGCGTAGCTGCCAATGTGCCGCCGCGGCGAGCACACAAGTGCTAGTCGCGACAAAGGTGGTGCGGCTTTGCCGCAGCCAGGCGCCCGGCTTGACAAACTAATTGCGGTGAAAACGGCACACGACTCGACGACCCTTATCGCCTGGTGCGCGATCTTGACGTCGAGCGTGTGCACATCGAGAAGAAAGGAGTCGGCCCGTAAGCCGGGTTCTGTTCTAGACAGTCATTCCTCTAGGCCTGACGTCGCCGTCAGGCTCCAGCAGCCAACCCGGAAGCGGCGCGGGCACGCCATCGCCTCCCTATTTGGCCTTGCTCCAGGTGGGGTTTGCCGTGCCACGTGGCGTTGTCCCCACGCGCGGTGCGCTCTTACCGCACCGTTTCACCCTTGCCACGCATGTCTTGCGACACCGTTCGGCGGTTTGTTTTCTGTTGCACTTTCCGTCGGCTCGCGCCGCCCAGGCGTTACCTGGCACCTTGCCCTATGGAGCCCGGACTTTCCTCGGCGCTTGCGCGACGCGACTGCCCGGCCGACTCCACCAGGAAGTGTAGCTGCATGATGCGCGCTGTGCCTGCGCGCATCACGATGGCGCGTCGGCCTCGGTTGTGCCGGATTCGGCGTACAGCGCGCGCCGCGGCGCGCCACTGAACTCTGCGGCGATGCGCGCGGCGCGCGCCGGCGCCAGTTCGCCGCGCAACAACGCATACAGGCGCCGACCCTCGGCCAGCGCTTGCGCCGCCTGCGCATCATTGCCACCGACGATCAGCACGATCTCGCCACGGCGCTGATCGGCATCCGCAGCCACGCGCGCAATCAGGTCACCCAGCGTGGCGCTGATGACGGTCTCGTGCAGCTTGGTCAACTCGCGCGCCAATGCTGCCTGCCGATCACTGCCAAAGCCGCAGCCAAGTCAGTCAGCGTCGCTTCGAGTCGATGCGGGGCTTCGTAGAACACCAGCGTACGCGCCTCACCGGCGAGTTCGGCCAAGCGTTGCTGACGCGCAGCGGCCTTGGCAGGCAGAAAACCCTCGAAAACAAAGCGCTCGCTGGGCAAGCCGGCCACGCACAGGGCCGCGATCAGCGCTGCGGGGCCCGGCACGGGCGCCACGCGCAAGCCAGCAGCGCGCGCCGCGCGCACCAAGCGAAAACCCGGATCGCTGATCAGCGGCGTGCCAGCGTCGGAAACCAGCGCCAGATCCTCGCCTCCCGCGAGGCGTGCGAGCAGCGCCTCGATCATCCCGGCCTCGTTGTGCTCGTGCAGAGCCAGCAGCGGCGTGGCCATGCCGAAGTGTTGCAACAAATGGCGCGTATGCCCGCGTGTCTTCGGCTTGCGATCACTGCCACGCTACCCAGCACAGCGCGCGCGCGCGCGCTCAATCATCGAGGTTGCCGATGGGCGTAGCCACCACCCAAAAGCGTGCCGCTTGCAATTGCCATGCAGATCTCCCGCGGCGCGGTCTGGCGCGCACGTTCCGCTATCATCGCAAAGGCCACCTTTGCTCGTGCAGGCTCATGATGCGCTCACTGTCCGTTTTGTTGCTCGCACTGTCGCTCCTGCTGCTGGCCGGCTGCGCCACCGTTGGCGGGCCAACTCCGGCACAGCAGGCTGCCAACGCGCAAGCCAATGCGTTGTACCAGCGCGGTGATTATCAAGGCGCCGCGCGCACATGGGACAACCTGAGCGCGCAAAATCCGAACGGCAATGAGGGTAATGACTACCGGTTGCGCGCCGCCGATGCGTGGTATGTCGCGGGTCAGCCCGCGCGTACCGCGCAATTGCTGGCCACGGTCGATGACGCGCGTCTGCGCGGATTGGATGCCGCGCGCTACAACCTGCTCAAGGGTGAATTGGCGCTGGCGCACGATCCGCAGCAGGCGCTGGCCATCGCCGCGATGCTGCCACGCGCGCTGCCCGCGCCGCTCGATTTGCGCGCCGCGCGCCTGCAGGCGGAAGCGGCCAGCGTCTTGGGCGATCGCTGGGCGTCAGCACGCGCGCGCGTGCACATGGCAAGCTTGCTGACTGGCAAGGCACGACAGCAGAACGCGCGCGAGATCGAGCGCATGCTGGTGGCGCTGGGTGTACCGACGCTGCAGAAGCAGGCCCGCGAGTTGCCCGCAGGCGATCCATGCTGCCTTGGCTTGGACGCGCGTTGCACCGGCTCGGCAGCGCCCTGCCAAAAAACCTGCCGCAACTCATGCGCCAGGCCGGCACCGTCATCGCGCAAGGCGGCAGCCCTACGCAAGAAGGTTTCCACACCTACCACCAGATCGCGTTGCTGTTGCCACTCAGCGGTCCCCTGAAAGTCGCTGGTGAAGCAGTCGCCGAGGGATTTCTCACCGCTTATTTCAACACGCCGGAAGCGCAGCCCCGACCCCTGCTGCATGTGTACGACACCCAAGGCACCCAGGCTGGCACTCTGGCCGCTTACCAGCAGGCGCAGAGCGCTGGCGCCGATCTGGTGGTAGGACCGCTAGCGCGCGATGACGTGGCGGCGCTGTTTTCCAGCAACCCGACGCTACCGGTGCTGGCGCTGAATCATCCTGACGGCAGCGTCAATCCGCCGCAGGGCAGCGTGGAGTTCGGCTTGATGCCAGCGGATGACGGCGCCCAGGCTGCAGCGCGCATGCTGCAACAAGGCATCCGCAGCGCCGTGGTGTTCATCGCCGGATCGGAGAACGAACAGCGCGCCGCGCAAGCGTTCAAGGTTCAATTCGAGGCGGGTGGCGGTGACGTGTTGACGCTACAGACGTTACCGCAAGGCACGGTCAATTACGTCAGTGAAATCCGCAACGCGATGCCGGGACTGGGCGCCAATGGCGGAATTTTCATTGCCGTGCCGCCGGAAACCGCGCGTTTGCTGATACCGCAGATTCGCGTCGCGCGGCTGCGCCAGCCGGTGTTCGCCAGCGTGCAGGTTTATAGTGGATCGCCCAATGCGCTGGACAAGGATCTGGATGGCGTGCAGTTCCCCGATGCACCCTGGCTGTATGACGCGCAGCCCGGGCTGCCGGTGCGTGCACGTCTGATGCGCAACCTGCCGGTGGTCGCCGGTCACGGTGCGCGCCTGTTCGCCTTCGGCATGGATGCGGACCTGCTGAGCCCCTACTTCGTCTGGCTGCAGCAGCATCCGGGAAGTTATGTCGCCGGCGCGACTGGCCAGCTCAGTGTCGATGCACAAGGTCACGTGCAGCGCACGCCGATCTGGGTGCAATTCAATAATGGCGTGGCCATGCCAATGGCTGGAACGCTCGCCCTGAGCGCACCGACGCAGTGAGCTTAGCCACGCCGACACCTCGACAACGCCTCGGCGCCGCCGCTGAAACTGCGGCGCTGGCGCGCCTGGAATCTGCGGGACTGAAGCCACTGGCACGCAATTTCCGCAGCCGCTATGGCGAGATCGATCTGATCATGCTGGATGGCACCACACTGGTCTTCGTGGAGGTGCGAGCGCGCGGCAATCCACTCGGTGGTGGTGCGCTGGCTTCGGTCGGCACAGCCAAGCAGGGGCGTTTTGCTGCGCGCCGCAGCGGAATTCCTGGCGGTGTTTCCGGCGCACGCGCAGCGCACCTGCCGTTTCGATGTAGTCGGTTACGCGGGCCACGGCAGTGCGGCGCGCTGCGAATGGGTGCGTCAGGCATTCGAAACGCGCTGACGCACACGCGGCGCGCGGCACGCATTACACAAGTCGCGTTGTACCGACTGGCACACGGCTTCCGATCTTCCTGGTCGCGACGCGCTCGGCCTGCCCGGCTTGGGCTTGGTGCTGCTGATCGCCTCGGCCATACAACAATCGATCCTGACCGTACCGGCCAGCCTGACGTTCGCCGGGAACCTGGTGCCAAAAGTGCAGAGGCCACAACCGGCGGCACGATGATTTGAAGGCCGGAAATGCCGCCAGCAGTGCGATCGATGCCGCAGCGAGTGGTGCCGACGGTTTGCCCGTTTCCCACTGATCTCGACCCGGATCGGCAGTATTGGCGGTATCGTGCCAGGTCACGGCGAGCGGGCACGGCCCAGCCTGCGTGCGGCGCGGAGAGCTTGACTATGCAGCCAGATCTGAGTGCGGTGAGATACGGATGAATGCAACGCAAGTCATCGTGGTCGGCAGTTGCAATCGCGACTATGCGTGGCGCTGCGAGCGCTTCCCGCAACCCGGTGAAACACGGCGTGCACTGGATTTTTTCAGCGGTGCCGGCGGCAAAGGCTATAACCAGGCGGTCGCCTGTCGGCGCCAGGATGTGGCCACCTGCCTGATCGCGGCGCTGGGCGAGGATGACAGTGCCGTGCTCACGCAGCGCAATGCCGCGCAGGAACAGCTCGATGCACGCTGGCAGATCGTGCCCGGGGAACGCAGCGGCAGCGCGTGCGTGCTCATCGATGCGCGGGGGCAGAACCAGATCGTGGTCGATCTGGCCGCCAACGAACGGCTCAGCGCCGCGCATGTAAAAGCACAGCAGACCACCTTCACCACCGCGCAAGTCGTGCTGACCCAGCTCGAAAGCGATCTGGCGCCAGTCCGCGCCGCACTGGTGCTGGCGCGCAACCATGGCGCCCTGGCGCTGCTCAATCCGGCGCCAGTACGCCCCGAACTCGATGACGCGCTGTTATCTGCATGCGACGTGCTGATTCCCAATGAAACCGAGTTTGCCACGCTGCTGCAGCGCTTCGCAGGACTTGGCATCGCTGCGGATCAACTCGCTACCCTGGCAGATGCCGAGCTGACCGCCCTCGCCGCACACCTGCCCGTGGCCAGCGTGGTGATTACCCTCGGCAGCGCCGGCTGCTTCATCGCACACAACGGCCGCGAGTGGCGCGGCGATGATGCGGCCAGCTATCGCGCCGCCAGCGCGCCTGCCCGCGTGCGCGATACCACCGGCGCTGGTGATACCTTTTGCGGTGCGCTGGCTGCGGCACATGCACGCAGTCCCGATGCACCGCTTTCGGTCTGCATCGCACATGCCAATCGTTGCGCTGCGCTCAGCACCGAGCGCCATGGGGCCGCCAGCGCCGCGCCGCGCCGGTCCGAAGTCGCGCAGCGTTACGGCACACTCATCGCATAGCGTTCATCAATCGCGCGTATCGTGAGAATCGATTGGCTGGCGACAACCGATTCCTTCATGATTAAAAATGTATTAGATGATTCTAATTAAATGACTGGCCACTAGCCATGTGGCTCAACCTACTGGAGACATTCCGTGACCGACACTACCCTGAGCCAAACCCTGCCGCGTCTCAACGAGCCGGCCCCGAACTTCGACAGCAAAACCACATTCGGCCCGAAGAAACTGTCCGATTACAAGGGCAAGTGGCTGGTGCTGTTCTCGCACCCGGCCGACTTCACACCGGTCTGCACCACTGAGTTCATGGCCTTCGCCAAGGCCTACCCCGAGTTCCAGAAACTCAACTGCGAATTGCTGGGCCTGTCCATCGACAGCAACTATGCGCATATCGCCTGGGCGCGTGCGATCAAGGAAAAGTTCGGCATCGAAATCCCGTTTCCGATCATCGAGGATCTTTCCATGCGCGTGGCCAATGCCTACGGCATGATCCAACCGGGCGCATCCGACACCTCGGCGGTGCGCGCCACTTTCATCATTGACGACAAAGGCGTGCTGCGCGCGATGGTGTATTACCCGATGAGCAACGGACGCTCGATCCCCGAGTTTTTGCGCCTGGTCGCGGCGCTGCAGACCTCGGACAAACATGGCGTTGCCACACCCGAGGGCTGGCAACCCGGCGACAAGGTCATCGTGCCGCCGCCGCAGACCCAGCAAGCTGCCGACGCACGCGGCAGCGAGGGCTATGAATGCAGTGATTGGTACTTCTGCAAGAAGTCGCTGTAAATCCAGCCGCAAGTTGCAACACGCACACCCGGTGCAAGCCGGGTGTTTTTTGAACTGTGCCTGCGCCCACGTGAGATGCGTCGCTTAGCGTCGCCGTAACAGGCGGACCGGCTGTCCTGCAGGAACGACCGCGTCTTGCTCGTGCTGCTTCCGCGCACAGCCCCCACAACTCGAGCAACTGCTGCCACAACTCACCGCGGCCGGTTGCGCGGGCGGTGTCAGCAAATCGTGTGCCCAGCCTTGCACACGACGCGATGGCGCGCGCGCAAGCACGCGTCCCAGCACCTGGCGCATGGTTCGCTGCGGCAACCAGCGGCGCAGCAACACCGCCGATGCCGCGCCAACCAGCAAACCCACGAAGATGTTTTGCAGCAACGCGCTCATGTCAGCCAACGCGTCAATTGATAAGTGGCAAACGCTGCCGCATACGCCAACGCAAACAGGTAACCGGTCGCCCAGCCCACGATGCGCCACGAGTTGGTTTCGCGGCGGATCATTGCCAGCGTGGCGATGCACTGCGGCGCAAACACATACCAAGCCAGCAATGCGAACGCCGTGGCCAACGACCATTGCGCGGCGATCGCCGTGGCCAGAGCACTTTCACCGCTACC
Organism: Metallibacterium scheffleri; assembly: GCF_002077135.1. Lineage (NCBI taxonomy): Bacteria > Pseudomonadati > Pseudomonadota > Gammaproteobacteria > Lysobacterales > Rhodanobacteraceae > Metallibacterium > Metallibacterium scheffleri. The sequence goes on from NZ_LDOS01000002.1 coordinate 2,108,433, forward strand.
GCCACCGACGGCATATACCGTTGCCAGCGCGCCGACGGCGACTTCGCGCGCCGCCATGCCGGGAATCAGTGCCACCACGATCTCCCAGCTGAAGCCCAGTGGCGCGAAGATTGGTTGCAGCCAGTGCCCGATTTGCCCGGCAAAACTGTAGTCGATGGCGGGCAGCGTGGCACCCACCGGCGGTACCGGATAGCTGGCCAGAAACCACAGCACGATAGTCAGTGCCAGGATGTTGCCACCGACGCGCTTGATGAAAATGCGTGCGCGCTCCCACAGGCCCAGTACCAGATTGCGCAGGCGCGGCATTCGATACGCCGGCAATTCCATCAGCAGATGCGCAGCGGCGGCCTTGCCACCAAAACGCTTGAGCACGAATGCCACCAGTAGCGCCGACACAATCCCTGCTGCGTAGAGCATGAACAGCACCAGACCTTGCAAGTTGAACATGCGCCACACGGTGCGCTGCGGCACGAAGGCCGCGATCAGCAGCGCGTAGATCGGCAAACGTGCCGAGCACGTCATCAGCGGCGCCACCATGATCGTGGCCATGCGCTCACGCGGATTTTCGATGCTGCGCGTGGCCATGATGCCGGGTACGGCGCAGGCGAAGCTCGACAGCAGCGGGATGAAGGCACGTCCGCTGAGCCCGGCACCGCGCATCAGACGATCCAGCAGGAACGCTGCGCGCGGGAGGTAGCCCGATTCCTCGAGCACCAGAATGAACAAAAACAGGATCAGGATCTGCGGCAGGAACACCAGCACACTGCCGGCCCCGGCAATGATGCCGTCGCCGAGCAGCGACGTCAGCGCACCGGGCGGCATCACCGCACGTACCCAAGCGCCCAACGCGTTCACGCTCCACTCGATGGTGTCCATCAGCGGGGCCGCCCAGGCGAACACGGCCTGAAACATCAGCAGCAGCATGCCGGCAAGGATCAGCAGGCCAGCCACGGGATGCAGCAGCACGCGGTCGAGCCGCTCTTCCAGCAGACTCATACTTGCGGGCATCTCGACAGCATCGTGCAGCAGGCGCCGCGCCTCGACGTGCAATTCAGCGGGTGCCGGAGGCGGCGATAACGGCAATGGACCGTCCAGTGCGGCCACCAGCGCCGCGGCGCCGGTGCGTCGCACGGCGACGGTCGGTACCACGGGCATGCCCAATTCGCGTTCCAGCCGTGCGCTGTCGATCCGGATTCCACGCCGCTGCGCGGCATCCATCTGATTCAAGGCCAGCAGCATGGGGCGACCCAGTGCACGCAGCTCCAGGGCAAAGCGCAGATGCAGGCGCAGGTTGGTGGCATCCGCCACACAGATGATCAGGTCCGGAGGCGCGATTTCAGCGCGCGTTCCAAGGCAGATCTCGCGCGTAATGACTTCATCGGGTGAGGTTGCCTCCAGGCTGTAGGCGCCAGGCAAGTCCAAAACCTCGACACGCCGACCCGACGGCGAAACGTAGCTGCCTTCCTTGCGCTCGACAGTGACGCCCGCGTAATTGGCTACCTTCTGTCGACTGCCGGTCAACAGGTTGAACAGCGCGGTCTTGCCGCAATTGGGATTGCCCACCAGGGCAATGCGCAGCGTGTTCACGGCGATACCTGATCCGCGCAGCGCAAAACCATGACCTGCTCGGCTTCGCAACGGCGCAATGCGAATCGCGTGTGCCCGACCCGCACCAGCAGGGGCTCGCGGCCGATGGGTCCGTGGGCAAGCATGCGCACCGACTCACCCGGTACGAAGCCCAGTGCCGCCAAGCGCGCAAGCAATGCAGCGTCATCCGCATCGTGACGCAAACCCTGCACCTCGGCGCGTGCACCGCGCGGCAGCGTCGCCAGTGCCTGCGGCAACTGGCATGGCTGCACATGGATAGGCGCAATCGCGGGCATGACATCATTTGCGGATAGGAATTATTTGCATCTTATACCAGAACATCCACACGATCCGCCAAATTGCTTGCACACCGGCTGCAACCGGACACCGGGAACGAGACAGTTGCCGGCCCGTGGCAGCGCCCGGGCACCGCACGTATCCACGCCGCACATGGCCAAAATGAAAAAGGCGGCCCGGAGGCCGCCCCATCAGCTGCATTCGCCGGCGCGTTACTTGAGACTGTCGTCGAGAATGCGCGGCGTGACAAAGATCAACAATTCATCCTTGGAATTGTTGCGGCTAGTCTGTCGGAACAGCGCGCCAAGCCCCGGGATATCACCCAGCAGCGGCACCTTGGTGACCGTGTTGCTCTTGGTTACGTCGGTGATGCCACCGAGCACCACGGTCTGGCCGTTGTCGAGCAGCACACCCGTTTGTATCTGGCGTGTGTCGATCTCCGGAACTTGACCGCCACCCGGGTTGTTGATGAATCCCGCCAGATCGTCCTTCTTCACATCCAGTTCGAGGTAGATACGGCCATCCGCGGTGATGGTCGGCGTGACCTGCAACTGCAGCACGATGTTCTTGAACTCCCGAGTTCGACACATTTTTGCGCAAGTCATTGATACGCCAAGGTTCATGCGATCGAAATTGGCACTACAAGGCGATATCGAAGGGCTCTTGGCTGGGGATGCCGAGTTGAAGTTGGTCGAACAGAGCGAGCTGCTCGGGGCTGAGGTCGGTCAGGCCGCTGGCGGTGCCCTGACCGGCGATACGCACCTGGTGAAGCTGGATGTGGCGTGCGATTTCCAGGGCGCGCTCCGGCGAGTAGGCGCTGCCCGAGGCCTTGAGTTGCATGCGCAGCAAACGGTACAGCACCAGGGCCAGAAAGCAGATCAGGGCGTGGGCGCGGATACGTTCGGGCAGGCGGTGGAACACCGGGGCGATCTCGATCTCGGACTTGAGTACGCGGAAGCCGCGCTCGATGTCGGCCAGGCTCTTGTAGCGCGCGATCACTTCGGCAGGATCGAGGTCGCTGGTGTTGGTCACCAGCAGCAGCTTGCCGTCGTTGAGTTCGGCCCGCTTGAGCGCGGCCTCGTCCTCGGTGTAGGCGAACCGGTCGGACTGCAGGTCGACCTTGATGATCGATCCCAGATGGGCGTCGCTGACGGCGCGAAACAGCCATGCCTTGGCGCCCGAGTCGCTCAGGCGCCGACCCTTGAAAGCGGCGCCGGCGTCCTGGGCATCGAGCTTGCCGGCGCGTCGCTCGGCTTGCTGCGTCAGCATCTCGATGGTCTGGCGCCGCGCGGCGCTCTGCTGTGCAGCCGCCTGAGGGTCGTGCGCCCAGATCAGGCGCAGGCCCTGCCAGGCGGTCTCGCCGATGACCTCAGCCTTGGCCTGCACGCCGTGCTCGGCCTGCACGGCGCCGAGGATCTCGTTGAACTCCCCATAGCGGCGCCCGGGCACGGCCAGGATGAACTCCAGGGGTTGTGCCGTCTTGCCGATGCGTACCGTCTGCAGCCACTCCAGGTTGTCCAGGCTGAGCAGCCCGCGGTCGGCCACCAGCACGACGCGCTTGACCGGGTACAAGGCCAGGATCTCGTCAACCACCGCATGCAGTGTCGGCGCCTCGGCCGTGTTGCCCTCCCAGACGCGGTGCGCGATGGGCAGGCCTTCCGCAGTCTGCACGACCCCGAGCATGACCTGGCGGCGGATGCCGCCGTCCTTGGACAGGCCGAACTGGCGGATCTCGCCGGGCATCTCGCTGTGCCCCTCGATGCCGATCGTGGTCATGTCGTAGAACACGATCGACAGATCCTGGTCGACCAGCGGCCGCAACAACGCCGCCAGGGTGCGCTGCATCGCCTCACTGCGCTCGGCCAGGGTGTCCATGGTGCGCAGCAGGCGCTGGTGCGTAACCGAGGCGCTGTCGACTTCGGGCACGCGCGTGCCTTCGAGCCAGCGCAGCACGCCGAGCTTGGACGTCGCATCGCTCAGGCGATTGAACACCATCACCCGCAGCAATCGCTCGGCGTCGAAGGCGCCGTGGGCATTGCGCAGGACACGGCGGAACGCCGCGTCCCAGCCCAGCTTGTGCCACAGCGCGTGCAGCATCCAGGTGTCGCCCACCGCCAGCGCCGGAGCAAAGCGCACCGAGGGCGCCTGCGGCTCCTCGCCGTCGATGACGCGGTGCAGACCGCGGATCAGGGCGTCGGCCGCGCCGGTGCGGACCTGCTCCAGGCGACCCAGCGTGGCGACGACGCGCTGGCGGGAGACGCCATGGTCATCGCGGTACGCCTCCACGAGCTTGACGTAGTTGCGCGATCCGGAACGCGTGAGCTTGACGAACATGTCGCCACTCTACCGCATAAAAGAAGCCTACTGAGCCTACTCTGCGAAATGACGTGTCACTACAGCATGGCCGCTTCAGACGAGCCCAAACCCTTGTCGCCACACACCTTCAGAGCAAAATCTCCGCTCGTAGACGTCGAACTTGGGTGAACTGCACTGTCGCGGTACCCGCGCCTGCACCTACCGCCCCTCCCGGTGCATTCTGGTAGGTGACGTAGCCAACCTCCTGGCCCTGCTTGATGGTCGCCATCTGCTGGTTGGCGGTGATCACGCGCGGGCTGGAGATGGTTTCGCTCTTGCCCTCGGTCTGGGCTGCCTGCAGTTCAAGGTTGAGCAGGTAGTTGGAACCCAGGATGGCCAAGCCGAAACTGCCTGCGGGACTGGTGATCGGCAAGTTGACGTTGAGCCCGCCCGGAAAGGTGATGGCCGGCGGCAAAGTGGGCTGCGGCGCGGTGCCCCCCGTCTGGGTCGCATATTGCTGATTGAGGTTGTTCTGCGCGGTCACCGCATTCTGCGCCGCGATGCTGTTGATCAGACTGGAGTTGTCGCTGGTGGAATCACTCGTGGATATGAGTTGCCCGCTCGGGTTGGTCATGAACCCGCTGGCACCGAACTGCGCGCCGAGTTCGCGCGTGAAGCTGTTACTGGCGATGACGATGCGCGATTCGATCAGCACCTGCTTGACCGGGCGATCCAGCACCGCGACCAGCGCACGGATCTCGCGGATCTTTTGCGGAATGTCACTGACGATCAGCGTGTTGGTGCGATTGTCGAAGGTGACACTGCCGCGCGAGGAAAGAAAACCGCGGTTGGCGTTGGCACTGGCGCCGCCGCTTGCCGTGTTCTGCAAGCTCTTCTGCGTCAGCAACTGCGCGATGGTCGAGGCCTTGCCATAGCTGATCGGAATGTAATCGGTGACCAGAGGTGCGGCTTCCTCGGCCTGCATGCGTGTTTCCGCCTTGGCGCGCTCATAGGACGCCAACTCGGTCTGCGGTGCCACCCAGATCACGTTGCCGTCGCGCTGCATGCCGAGGCTCTTGGCACGCATGATCACGGCCAGCGCCTGATCCCACGGCACATTGACCAAGCGCAACGTGACGCTGCCGCCGACGCTGTCGGAGGCCACGATATTGAGATTGGAGACGTCAGCGATCAACTGCAGCGCTGAACGCGTGGGGATGTCCTGGAAATTGAACGTCACGCGGGCGCCGGTGTACTTGGGCTCGGCGCCGGTAACATTGCCGATCACGCCGGCAGCTTTCTGTGCCTGCTTGGGCGCGATCTCGACCACGTACTCGTCGCCGCTCTGGTAAGCCGAGGGCTCGAACGCCCCGCGCGCAGCGATTTCCATGCGCGCACCATTGGCCACCGGGCGCGTGGTGACGCTGGTGACGGGCGTGGCGAAATCGTTCACATCAAGCCGCTGCGCCAACTTGGATGGCAACGTGGCGTTGGCGAAATCGACGACCATGTGATCGCCCGAGCGATGCATGTCGACGTTGGCACCGGCGCCACTGAATCGGATGATGACCTGACCAGCACCATCCTTGTTGCGCTGGAAATCGATATTGGCGATGGCCAGCGAATGGGTGTTCGGAAGTACCTTGCTCGGATTGCCCACGGCGCTGGAGGCCAACGCACCGCCATTGCCGCTGCCGATCGCGAGGATCAGCTTGTCACCGTCAACGCGCGTGGTGTAGCCGGCGTGCTGAAACAGATCGACGACGATGCGCGTGCGCCCGCCAGCGGCCACCGCGGTGACGCTGGAGGTGGCCCCGCTGCCGACATCAAGCCGACGCTTGGCCAGCTCAAGCGCGGTGCCGTCCAGGTCCACTGCAATGCGCGGCGGATTGTCGGTGGTGAATATCCTCGGTTGCGGTGGCGCCCCGTCGAATTGCAAGGTGATATCCACCTTGCCTCCGGGCAGAGCCTGATAGCTCATGTCCTTGAGGGTGCCAGCCTGCGCCCCCATGGGCAGCGCAGCGAGCAGCAGCACGGCCAACAGAGCGGCCATGCGGGCGCGCCAAGTGTGTGCGTTCTTGCGAATGGCTTGCGTCGTCATGTACATCACCCCCACAGGGTCCTCATTGCTCGCTCATCGCGATTTCGGCCTTGCGCTCCATCCAGCCGCCATTGCCGTTCGGTACCAATTCGGTCAGATCGACTTGATCGGGCGTGACCTTGGTGATCCGTCCGTCGCTCTGGCCCATGTAATTGCCGATCACGACGCGATGGATCACGCCGGTCGGGTCCTTGATCAATGCCTGCGCATCAGGCCCGGCGCCGATAGTGCCGACCATCTTCAGCGAATCCAGCGGGAACATTTCCAGCGGCTGCTTGGGACGGTTGGCATCCGGACGCGGGCCATTGCTGTTGTAGCCGCCAGTCTCCAGAGGGCTGGGGCTGAACGGATCACGCATGTTCTGATCGTTGTAGGTAAAACTTTCAAAGGTCTTGATGACTGGCAGCGGCGGCAGTGGCGGGCCGCTCTTGGCCTTTTCCTGCGCGACCCACGCGTGCAGATCAGACGTGCCGCGCGTGCAACCAGCCAGTGCAATCAGCGCCACGCAGACCACCAGCAGTCGAAAAGGCAGCTTGCGCATGTCACTTGCCTCCCTTGCTGACTTCGACGTGATCCTTGCTGCTGCTCTCGTCTTCCTCAAGGTAACGGTAGGTGCGCACCGTGCCTTCGAGCTGCAGCAAATCGCTGGGGCCTTTGCTGCCGGCCGCGGCCGGCAATGGCTTCAGCGACACATTGTGCATGGTCAGGATCACCACGCGCGGCAGCGACGCCACACCGCTGATGAAAGTACCGAACTGATTGTAGGTGCCGATCATCTTCAGCTTGATGGGCTTTTCGGCATAGAACTCTTTCACGGATTCTGGCTCAGGCTGGAATAGATCGGTCTGCAGCCCTGCCGAAAGCGCGGTTTGCGAGATATCCACCAGCAATTCGGGCATTTCCGTCTTGCTGGGCAACTGGCGCAGCATCTGGCGCAGCATGTCCTGCATCTCGGAGAGTTGCTTCTTCAGTGCATCGAGGTTGACAGCGCGCGCCTGTTCCTTGATGAACTGCTGCTTGAGCTGGTCTTCCTGGCTGGCCAGCGATGTCAGATTGTCCTGCTGGTTGCTGATGTGGAACCACCAGCCGAAAAACAGGATCACGACCAGCACCAGCACGGTGAACGTGGTCTTGACCGTGTTCGGCCACGCGCCGATGTTGTTGCGGTCGAGACTGCGGAAATCGTCGAGGAAACTCACGGCTGCGCTCCCGGCTTGATGCTACCAGCGTGGCTTGCGGCTGCCGCGGGCGGGGCAGATATCGCCGCATGCGCAGGCGACCTGGCCATGCCCGCACCGGCCGGAGCCCCCGGCACGACCGGGATTGGCAGCGATGCCAAGCTGCTCGTGGCTGCGGCGGCACCAGCGTTTTTCGGCATGCCAAGCTTGACCGTGAGTCCGAAATCGTAAGGCATGCGCGAATCGCCAGCCTTCTTCTCGGTCTTCTGCAAGTCGGCCGCGCCCAACCATGGCGAAGCCTCGAGGTTGCGCATGTAATCGGCCACTGCCGCGTTGGACTGCGCGACGCCTTCGAGCGTCAGCTGTTCGCCTTTTTGCGCCATTGAGGTCAGCCGCACCGACGGCGGCGTACGCTTCACCAGTTCGTCGAACAGATGCACCATCTGCGAGCGGTTGGCCTGCAGATCCTCGATGATTTTCTTGCGTGCCAGCAGGCGATCACGCACCTTGTCCAGATTCTTGATCTGCTCGTTCTCGGCCTTGAGCTGCGTGATCTGACCTTGCAGGTAGGCGTTGCGATCGGTCTGGTTGTCGATGCGCATGCCCATCCACATCGACCAGCCAATCACCAGCACCAGGGCAACCGCTGCCGCCGCGCCAAGCTGCATGAAAAATTCGCGCTCGCGCTGCTTGCGCCGCTCCGCGCGCCAGGGAAGTAGGTTGATGCGCGCCATCAGTCGAAACTCCTCAGCGCGAGTCCGCAGGCGATCATCAGCGCGGGGGCATCCTGCGCCAATGCTTGCGGCGAGACCTTGGGCGCCAGCGCCATGCTGGCCAACGGGTTGGCCACGCAACAGGGCACGCCAAGCTGCTCCTCGATCATTTCGCTGAGCCCGGCGATCGCTGCGCTACCGCCAGCCAGCACCACTTGGTCGACCTTGCTGTGCTCGCTGCTGGCGTAGAAAAACTGCAGCAAGCGGCTGACTTGTTGGATCACCGCTTCCTTGAAAGGCTCCAGCACTTCAATCTCGTAGGACTCGGGCAGACCACCCTGACGTTTGGCCAGGCCGGCTTCCTCGTATGACAAACCATAACGTCGCATGATTTCGTCAGTGAGCTGCTTGCCACCGAACACCTGCTCGCGCGAATAGATCGAACGCTGACGGCGCAGCACGATGAGCGTGGTCATGGTGGCGCCAATGTCCACCAGCGCGATCACGCTGTCGCGACTGACCGAAAGCTGGTCGGCGATCAGACCGAAGGCGTTCTCCATGGCGAAAGCCTCGACATCGATCACCTTGGCGCTAAGCCCGCCCATGTCCAGCGCGGCCACGCGCATGTCAACGTTTTCGGTGCGCGATGCGGCCAGCAGCACCTGCACCATCTCGGGGTTGTCCTTGACTGCGCCAAGCACCTCGAAATCGAGGCTGACTTCCTCGATCGGATAAGGAATGTACTGATTGGCTTCAGCCTGAACCTGGCTTTCCAAATCGTCCTCGCCCAGCTCGGCAGGCATGGTGATGGTACGTGTGATCACCGCCGAACCAGCGACTGCAGCGGATGCGTGCCTGATCTTGCTGCCCGAACGCGCCACCGCACGACGGATGGCTTCACCCACCGCCTCGACTTCAACGATGTTCTTTTCCACCACCGCGTTGGGCGGCAACGGTTCGACGGCGTAATGCTCGACGCGATAACGGGTGCCAGCCTGGCTCAGCTGGAGCACCTTGACGGCGGTCGAACTGACATCCACGCCAATCAGAGGCGCCGACTTCGGAGTAAACAGGCCCACCGGAATTCCCCTTCCCACGCGCCCTTACGAGCGAAATGTGCGCTAATACCTTAGATCAAGTCTTAACTCTTTGGCAACGCCCCCTGAACTGCATAGCTGAGAGCCACTTCACAATTCTTTGCAGAGTCAGCTCCGCGCGCCCCAAATCCAATGCGTCCGCGCCTACGCATTGGCGAGCAACATACACGACCGCGCACGCAGCGTCTCGTTGCAGTGCCAAAGCCTTCAGCAAAGCCCTCTATACTGCGCGGCTTCACAGAGCCCGCCCTTCGGCGGTCGCCGATCCCGTCCGATGCGCCTGCTGCTGCGACTGTTGAAATGGTTCGTGATCCTGGGTTTTGCCGGTGCTCTGGCCGGCGTCGCCGCACTGGGTATCGCCTACTGGATATTGGCGCCACGCCTGCCATCCGTCTCATCGCTCAAGGATGTGCAGATGCAGGTGCCGCTGACGGTGCTTTCCGCGGACGGAAAACTGATCGCCAGCTTCGGCGAGACGCGACGCATCCCGGTCACCTTCGCGCAAATTCCGGTGCAGTTGCGTGATGCCTTCCTCGCTGCCGAGGACGCGGATTTCTATCACCACCCCGGCGTCGACTTCGTCGGCACCGCGCGCGCGGCGTTCGAGGTGCTGATCCACGGCGGACACAAGGTGCAGGGCGGCAGCACGATCACTCAACAGGTCGCACGCAATTTCTTCCTCAGCCCGGAGAAAAGTTACACGCGCAAGATCATGGAGTGGTTTCTGGCATTCCGCATCGAGAATGAGCTGAGCAAGAACGACATCCTGCAGCTGTATCTCAACAAGATCTTTCTCGGCCATCGCGCGTATGGCGTGGCGGCAGCGGCGCAGTACTACTACGGCAAAACCCTCGATCAGCTGACATTGCCCGAGTGCGCCATGCTGGGCGGCTTGCCGCAGGCGCCTTCGGCGGCCAATCCGGTGACCGATCTCAAACGCGCGATGGTGCGCCGCAATTACGTGCTCAGGCGCATGTACGACGTGGGTTTCATCAAGCGCGATCAGTACGAAAAGGCGCTGGCCACGCCGGACGACGCCTTCCCTCACGAGCCGCCGATCCAGGTCGAAGCACCCTACGTGGCCGAAATGGCGCGCCTGCTGGCCGTGCAGAAGCTGGGCAACAAGGCATTGACCGATGGTTACGTGGTCTACACCACGATCAATGGGAAGCTGCAAGATGCCGCCAACGCCGCGGTCCGCAGCGAAATGCTGTCCTACAGCCGCCGCCATGGCTGGTTTGGACCGGAAGCCCATGTCACCCTGCCGCCCACGCCAGACCCGACGCTGTGGTCGAAGGATCTGGGGGCGCTGTATCCAGTGGCCGGGCTGCAGCCTGGCCTGGTCACCGACAGCAGCGCCAAACTCGCCCACGTCTACCTGCAGAACGGGCAGACCGTGGTGCTCGACCTGAAAGCCGTGGTCTGGGCGCGGCGCTATATCAACGAAAACCGCACCGGGCCTGTGCCCAGCGCCGTGGATCAGGTGCTCAAGCCCGGCGACATCGTGCGCGTGGCCATGGACGACCAGGGTCACTGGCAATTGGCAGAGATTCCCAAAGCACAGGCCGCGCTGGTCTCGCTGCGTCCCGACGACGGCGCCATCGTCGCCCTCGTCGGCGGCTTGAGCTACACGCTCAGTCAGTTCAACCGCGTCACGCAAATGGCGCGCCAACCTGGCTCCAGCTTCAAGCCGTTCGTTTATTCAGCAGCGTTTCAGCGCGGTTTCACGCCTGCTTCGGTGGTCAACGATGCGCCTCTGATCTTCGCCGACACGCATACACCGGGCGGCGAATGGATACCCGCCAACGACACCAACACCTTCCGGGGGCCGACTCGGCTGCGCGTGGCTTTGGCGCAATCAAAAAACCTGGTCACCCTGCGTCTGATCGATGCGATCGGCGTCAACTACGCGCGCCAGTATGTGACGCGCTTCGGCTTTTCGCTGGATCAGATTCCCGACAACCTGACGATGGCGCTGGGCACCGCCTCGGTCTCGCCTTTGCAGATGGCGCGCGGTTACGCGGCGTTCGCCAACGGCGGCTTCCTGATTGATCCCTACTTCATCCAGCGCATCGACAACCGGGATGGCCATGCCGTATTCGTGGCGGACCCGCTGCGCGCCTGCCGCGATTGCGCGCAGCGCCTGCTGGCCGACACGGCGCCGACGCCCGCGCCATCACCGCCCGCACCCGCCGTGCCCGCCACACCAGCACCGGGAAGCAGCAGCGGCCTGCCGCCGATGCCGGGCGACATGACAGTGCTGGTGCCAGCGCCGGTCAACGGCGCGCCACCCCCCCCGCGTCTGGCGCCACGCATCATCGGAGCACGCAATGCCTACCTGATCGCATCGATCATGCAATCAGTGATCCGCAGCGGCACCGGTCAGTTTGCGCTGTCGCTGCACCGTACCGACCTCTCCGGCAAGACCGGTTCGACCAACGACTATCGCGACGCGTGGTTCGGCGGCTTCAATTCGAAACTGGTGACCACAGCCTGGGCCGGCTTCGACAATTTCAGCTCGCTCGGTCATGCCGATGGCCATCCCGAGTTTGGCGCATATGTGGCGCTCCCGATCTGGATCCGCTACATGAAAGTCGCGCTGGCCGGCACACCGGAGGCTCCTGAGCCGATGCCGCCGGGCATTGTCACCGTGTTGATCAACCGCGATACCGGCCTGCCCGCACTACCCAGCAACCCGCTGGCGATGCCCGAGGTGATGCGCATCGAGGACTACGAGCGCCTCAAGCAGCAGGCGCCGCTAGACAGCAAGCACGATCAGGCCAAGTCGTACGACGTATTCTGATCCGCCGCGTGTATGCCGACCCGGCGCTGGCATGCCAGCGCATGAATTGCGATGATCCGCGCAGCCCACTGCAGGAGCGGTCGATGCCTCGTCTTCATGGCCACCACGCTGCACGCCGCGCCCAAGGCAATCGACAGCAACTGCGCCGGCGCATCGCGCTGGAGGCCGCGCGATTGATCAGCGAACACGGGCTGCGCGATTACCACCGTGCGAAACTGCGCGCCGCCGAACGCCTCGGCATCCGCGACGACCAGGCGCTGCCACACAACGACGAGATCGAGTCGGCTTTGCGCGAGCATCAACGCCTGTTTTTTGGCAACAGTCAAATCGAGGCCCTGCAGGCGCGACGTCTGGCGGCGCGCGAGGCGATGCGGTTTCTGCAACGTTTCGAGCCGCGTCTGGTTGGCGCGGTGCTGGAGGGTACCGCTGACCAGCACTCCGCCGTCTGCCTGCACCTGTTCAGCGATACGCCTGGCGAGGTCGAGCAGTTCCTCTCCGAGCACGGTATTCGCTACGAGTTACGCGAACGCAGGCTGCGTATGGATCGCGAGCGCAACCTGACGATCGAGGTGCTGCAGTTCATTGCTGATGACATCGCGTTCGATCTCAGCGTGCTGCCGCGTGACGGCCTGCGTCAGGCACCCTTGGATCGTGTCCGTCCGCGTGCCATGCAGCGCGCCTCGCTGGGCGCACTGGAAGCGTTGCTGCGTGCCCACCCTGCAGCGCCAATGTGATCGGGGCCATGCAGAACCCACGCCCATCCAAGGCGTGAGGTATCCGGCGCGCCTCAGCGCGTCGTGATCGGGCGATAGTCACGTTTGGCCGCACCGGTATAAACCTGGCGCGGACGGCCGATCTTGGTATCGGCGGTTTCGTGTTGTTCGATCCAGTGCGCGATCCAGCCGGAGGTGCGCGCGATGGCGAACATCACCGTGAACATTTCCTTGGGAATGTTCAGTGCCTTGTAAATCAGACCCGAGTAGAAATCGACGTTGGGATAAAGCTTGCGCTCGACGAAATAATCATCCTTCAGCGCCACGCGCTCGAGTTCCAGCGCCACGTCCAGCAGCGGATCGGACACGCCCAGGTCGGCCAGCACCTTGTGCGTCATCTCGCGAATGATCGCCGCGCGTGGGTCGTAATTCTTGTAGATGCGGTGACCGAAGCCCATCAGGCGGAAACCGGAGTTCTTGTCCTTGGCCTTGGCCACGACGCTGTCCACATGTTTCGCGTCACCGATTTCCTCCAGCATCTTCAGCACCGCCTCATTGGCGCCCCCGTGTGCCGGCCCCCACAACGCGGCGATGCCGGCGGCGACACTGGCATAGGGATTGGCACCAGTGGAACCGACCAGGCGCACCGTCGACGTGGATGCGTTCTGCTCATGATCGGCATGCAGGATGAACAGCAGATCCAGCGCTTTGGCCGCGGTCGGACTGAGCTCCAATGGCTCGCTCGGCACCTCGAACATCATGTGCAGGAAGCGCGTGCAGTATTCAAGGTTGTTGCGCGGAAAACGCATCGGCCAGCCGACCGAATAGCGATAGCAGGCCGCGGCAATGGTCGGCATCTTGGCGATCAGGCGGACCGCCGCAAGACGCCGATGCTCGGGATTCTCGATATCGATCTTGTCGTGATAGAACGCCGACAACGAAGCGATCGAAGCGCATACCATGGCCATGGGATGCGCATCGTGGTGAAAGCCGCGCAGAAAGTGGCGAATCGACTCGTGCATCATCGAGTGATGCGTCACCTCGTTGTCAAAGGCATCGAACTGGGCCTGATTCGGCAACTCGCCGTGCAGGAGCAGGTAAGCCACTTCCAGATAGCTCGACTGCTTGGCCAGTTGCTCGATCGGATAGCCGCGGTACATCAGCACGCCGGCATCGCCATCGATGTAAGTGATGGCGCTGCGGCAGCTGGCCGTGGACATGAAGCCGGGGTCATAGGTGAAGCAGCCGGTATCGCGATAGAGCTTGCCGATATCGAGCGCGGCCGGGCCGATGCTGCCGGTCACGGCGGGCAGTTCGGTATTGCTGCCAGTGGACTCGTTGATGAGCTTGTAGGTGGACACGCTCGGTCTCCTTGTGACGTGGACGCCGCGGGCGAAAATGACGCGCGGGAGCAGGCGCCGGATTGGGGATGGACAGACAAGACCGCGCAATTCACACAGCGGTGGTGTCACACGGGCAGGCGGCCCGCAAATTCGCTGCGAATTATCGCACAGTGCGCTGCAGCGCAGCAGCAAAAACAACAACGCCGGCACGAGGCCGGCGCTGCAATGAACATCGATTCGATCCGCGGCAACACGTCAAATCCGGATGCGTGCGGCCGATGACTGGCGTCGCGATCAGGCCTTGCCGCCAGCGGCGTAGCGTTTGCGGAACTTGTCGACCCGACCACCCACGTCTAGCACTTTGTGCTTGCCGGTGTAAAACGGATGCGAGGCCGAGGAAATCTCCAGCTTGACCAGCGGATATTCCTTGCCATCCTCCCACTTGATCGTGTCTTTGGTACTGATCGTGGAACGAGTGAGTATGGCGAAATTGGCGTTCACGTCCTGGAACACGACCTCGCGATATTGGGGATGGATGTCGGGCTTCATGGCGGACTCGCGCTCGAAAGATCAAGGAAAAGAGAGCCATGATAGCCTGCTGTCATGGCCACGGGCAAGATTGGATGCTCTGATCAGCAGTCGAAGCCTGGCCCGATCACCCGGGGAGCGCACCCAGTGCCGCTGCCACCAGATGTTCGAATCCGCTCTGGTCCACGGCCATGACGATACGCGCATTGGCCACCGCACCGCTGCGGCGCTGCCAGTCCACCACGGTGGCTCCGCGCGTCAGGCCGCCATCCAGTTCGACCGTGACCGCGCGCTCATCGCTACGGGTGATCAACCCCGGACGCAGCGCCACCGCCATGGCCAGCGCATCGGCGGCAAGCAATCCCGGGCGCTGCTGCATACGATTGAAAGCGCGCGCCTTGCGTGAGATCGCGGAGAAAAATGCCGCGCGTGCATCATCGCCGGCCAGCCAGTGATCGAAGCGCTCGAAATCCAGCGCATGACGCAGTGTCAGTTCCCAATCAACCAGATCAAACCGCGGCCAGCGTGAAAATACGATGTGCGCGGCTTCCGGATCGAAGCCGATATTGAATTCCGCCGCCAGACTGGTGTTGCCCTGCCCGGTCACCGCGCCCCCCATCACCACCAGCCGCGCCACGCGCCGGGGCAATTGCGGGTCAAGGCTCAATGCCAGTGCCAGATTGGTCAGCGGCCCCAGCGCCACCACCACCAGTTCGCCAGCGTGTGCATGGCTAAGGCGCAGCAGCGCCAGTGCCGCGTGCTCGTTGTGCGCCACGCGCCGTGCGGGCAAGTAGCCGGTGTCACCAAAGCCATCGGCGCCATGCACGAATGCGGCATCGGCAGCGCGGCGCACCAGCGGCTGTGGCGCGCCGGGAAACACCGGCGTGGGCGCATCCAGCAGTTCAACCAGTTTGAGCGCGTTGGCCGTGGTGTGATGCAGCCCGACATTGCCCGCGGCGATGCCCAGGCCAGCGATGCCAGATGCGTGTGCGTGCGCCATCAGAATCGCCAGCGCATCGTCCACGCCGGGATCGGTATCGATGAACAGCATGTCCGGCTCCGCCACGGGAAAGCATGCAGTTTATGGGACTGGCTCAGGCCTGTGCGTAGCGCCTCGCGCTGCCAAACCAGCGCTGCAAAATCAGCTCTGCGCGCCCGGGATCGCTTTGCAGGAGCCGATCGGCCAGCTCACGCACCATCGGCAACAGATCGGCATCGCGCGCCAGGTCGGCCACGCGCAGCGCCAGCAGCCCCGTCTGACGCGTGCCCAGCATTTCGCCGGCACCGCGCAGTTTCAGGTCCATTTCAGCGATGCGAAAACCATCGTTGCTCTCACGCAGCAGGCTCAGGCGCGCACGTGCGTTGGCCGATAGCGGCGGTTGATACAGCAGCACACAATGGGACGCGGTGCTGCCGCGCCCGACGCGGCCGCGCAACTGGTGCAGCTGCGCCAGACCCAGGCGCTCGGCGTTTTCGATCACCATCAAACTGGCGTTGGACACATCAACGCCCACCTCGATCACCGTGGTCGCCACCAACAATGCCAGCTCACCGCGCTTGAATGCATCCATGACCGCCTGCTTGGCAGCAGGTTTCATGCGCCCGTGCACCAACCCCGATGCTCAGCATCGGCAATGCCGCGCTAAGCTCGATGTGCGCGACCGCGGCGGCCTGCGCGGCGAGCACGTCCGACTCCTCCACCAGAGTGCATACCCAATAGGCCTGCCGGCCATTGGCGCAGGCGTGATGGATACGCTCGATCACCCTCGGCGCGGCGACTGGCGGCGACAAGGGTGGTTTGCACCGGGATACGCCCCGGCGGCAATTCATCGAGCACCGAAATGTCCAGGTCCGCATAGGCCGTCATCGCCAAGGTGCGTGGAATCGGTGTCGCGGTGAGCACCAGCTGATGCGGCACTTCATCCGCCGTGCCGCCCTTTTCGACCAGACTCAGGCGCTGATGCACGCCAAAGCGGTGCTGTTCGTCGACAATCGCAAGGCCCAGATTGCGAAATTGCACGCCTTCCTGCATCAGTGCGTGCGTGCCCACGCACACGGCTGCGCCCTCGCTCAGGCGCTTCAGCGCCGCGTTGCGCGCGCGGCCTTGAACTTTGCCAGCCAACCACAGCACCTCGATGCCTAGGGGCTGCAACCACGTCACGAAGCTGCGGTAATGCTGCTCGGCCAGCAATTCGGTGGCGCGGCCAAGGCCACCTGGCGGCCGCTGGCCACTACCGCCAGCGCCGCCAGCGCCGCGATGATGGTTTTCCCCGAGCCCACGTCGCCCTGCACCAGGCGCAGCATCGCTGCGGCGTGGCCAGATCGGCGAGGATTTCATCAAGCACGCGTTGCTGCGCGCTGGTCAGCGCATAAGGCAGATTCACACGCAGCCGGGTGCATGAGCGCACGACCCTCGGCGCATACCGGCGCAGCATGGCCACGCGCGCGCTGGCGCAATTGCCGCAAGGCCAGGTGCTGGGCCAGCAGTTCCTCGAACGCGAGCCGGCGTTGCGCCGGATGCGTGCCTGCCAGCAACGCTGTCAGATCATCGTCGGGCGCAGGTTGATGCACAGCCAGCAGCGCGCTGC